>JAEESU010000006.1 GCA_016290095.1 Clostridia bacterium | reverse complement strand
TATTCCACTTTTTTGCCAACAACTGTAAATATAAATTTTGTAATTTTTTCAGCTTTAACTATTACAAATCCATTTTTTTCCATATCTCTTACGGTTTTTTCCATATAGGAAATATTACAATCTCCTGTATTGCTAAAGTGCCTATATATAAAGCTATCAACTTTAACGCCAAACATTTTAAAAGGTCCGACAACCTGTATCTGATAAAATATATAGTCCACCATTTTTCAAAACTCTTTTTGCCTCCTGCATAGGTTTATCTGTTTCAGGATAATGATGAAAACTTTGTGAACATGTTACAATATCAAAACTATTATCTTCAAATGGTAATTCGTCAGATCTTCCTTCAATAAATCTAGCATTTTTAATATTTTTTCTAATAGCTTGATTTATCATCTCTGGTGATAAATCAAGTCCTATATATTCAGCATTATAATCTTTTGATAGCATGCTTATTAAATATCCTGTACCACATCCAATATCTAACAATTTTTTGTATTCTTTTCCTTTCAAAAAATCATATATGTTTTTACAACTCTTTTTTCCATATTTTGAATATAAAATTGTATTAGTTTCATCATATATTGGTGCTTGTTTATCAAACCATTTTTTAGATAACTCAACAAAATCTTTTTCCATTATTCATTTCCTTTCAAGCTAGATACCATATCTATTTTTTTAATTTTCTTTGCTAAAAATTGATTTGTAATATAAATAACTATAAACGTTCCTATTGCTGAACATATAAATGTTAATGATCTAATTGAAGCTTCAAAGTCATAACTATCACCAATTGCATTTTTGAAGATATAATCTGTCATATAGTTTCCAAGTGGTAGTGCAATAATAATTGCAATTATACCAATCCATATATTTTGTTTAATAAATATTTTCTTTATTTGCTTATACTTAAAACCTAAAACTTTTAATGTTGCAAATTGATATTCTTTTTCCGTAAACGATAATATTCCTAAATTATATATAATTACAACTGCTAGTATAATAGATACGCCAATAAGTACGAAAATTAATGAATACATCATATTTAACATACTGTTAGTACCATCTTCTAAATTCTTTTTAGTCTGGATAATATTAACTCCTGGTATCTCTTTTATATTACTTAAATCAACATTTGTATATACACTATCTGCTTTATATTCCTCGTTTAAGGTATCAAAAAATTTTTTTGTACAATTAAATTGTTGCGCTTGTGGATCTCGATTTAATCCTACAATTTTTGTTTTATACCAATTATCAGAGCCAATTATATGCCATTCAATTATATCTCCTTCTTTTAAGTTATCCACTTGAGACATTTTTTCAGTAATATATAATCCATTATCTTTCATTGTAAATGGCTGTCTGTTATGGTCTGTTACTTGTAATAACCCTATAGCATCATTAATTGTTAATGGTTTAATAATAACATCATCATTGTTTTTAAACTCTATTCCTATTGTTTGAGATGTCTTGCTTCCATATTTTGAAATTATTTCGTTATACTGTTTTTCGGTATAATCTGCAGATAAAGTTAATTTATAGTCAAAATTGCTTATCGTATCAAACTCCCATCCAATATAAGATTTTATTGAATCAAACATTCCAAATGCTGTTACAACAAGCATTGTACATCCTGCAATACCAACTATCGCCATTAATGTTCTTGCTTTTGAACGAGCAACATCTCTAATATTCCATTTTGTAGATAGTGATAATTTATTAAATACTTTCTTAGTAGTAATACTATCTTCTTTAACTTTTATTTTTGGTTGTTCAATTCTTAGTGCTTGAGCAGCTGGTTCTTTTAATATTTTTCTACATGATAAATATGTAACTAAAGTGATTACTATTATTATTCCAGCTGTTACTTCATAAACAAGTGGGATAGTGACTATATTGTAGTATGGAATTTCATAATATACCATTTCCATTTCTAAAAAGTATTTTCCAATTAATTCATTTCCCAATACTATTCCTAATATACTTGCAATCATAGAGATAAAAAATCCATAATTTACATACATTCTTGTAATTTTACTTCTTTTTACTCCTAATGCTTTTAATGTACCTATTTGTATTCTTTCTCTTTTAACAAATCTATTCATTGTTGTTACAACTGATAAAATCGCTATAAAAACAAATAATCCTGAAAACACACCTGAATATGTATCTCCTTCTTCTGCCTCTCTTTTATATCCTTCATAAGAAAAATTATCGTCTCTTAAAGTTGCTGTTATAATATCATCTACTTTTTCTTTTATTTCATTTTTTGTTGTATCTATTTTTGAAACATCATCTACATCAACTATAGCATAAGGAAATACATAATCATCTTCTACATTGAAATCTTTATCTAACGCTTTTATAAATGCTTCTTTGTCTTCTGTATAATTATCTAATAACTCTAGTGCTTTTGCTAAATCAATATTTTCAATATTATCTATTTGATTTGTTATCACATTTGGAATTTTTGAATAATCAACTATTCCATATTTAGAAAGTGTATCTTTTAACTCATTTAAATTAATAATTGCATCTTGTACTTTATCTGTTTCTAAAATTTTGTCATATATATAATCTTTTGGAAATTCATTTATAGATAGGTAAGCAAATCCAAAATCATTATGAGCTGGAAATATTGCGCTTTCATCTTTAATAAAATATACATGATCTGGAACTTCTACTAATCCTATAACTTTTTCTTTAAAATTGTTTCCTTCAATTGATAGTTCTAACTCATCTCCTACATTAATTTCTAGATTTTTTGCTAAATAATAGTCAAGCCATAACCCATTTTTTTCTTTTGAATACTCTTCACCATTAATAAGATACATTTTGTTTATATTGTTAGTTTCAATAAAATTACATTCAATTACTAAATCAGATATAGGTTTATTCGTATCAGAATTGGTGAATCTTTCAGAATCTATTACATTTGCATTTATAGTAAGTAATCTTTCAGCATTTTTAACATTATTAATTTTCTTTATGTCTTCTATTTTTTCTTCAGTAAAATTCTCTGATGTAAGCCATATATCTTGTAAATTCTGATTTTCATAGTAAATTTTACTGCTTTCTTTCATACCATCCATATAGGCATGAACTCCTGCAAAAGCAAATACTGCTAAAAATACCATTAAAAATATTGTTATAAATTGAGATTTGTTTTTCCAAATATCACGAAAAATTTTCTTGTTTAACATTACCACTTAACCTCCTCTATTTTCTTTGGATTTTGGTTTGTGATAACACTTTCTATTTTTCCATTTTTAACATGTACTATTGTATCTGCTATATCTGCAATTAAACTATTGTGAGTAACAATTACAACTGTATTTGAACCATTATTGGCATCACATTGTTTTTTCAAAAGTTTTAATACTTCTACACCTGTTTTACTATCTAATGCACCAGTTGGTTCATCACATAACAATAGTTTTGGATTTTTTGCTATTGCTCTTGCAATACTTACTCTCTGTTGTTCTCCACCAGATAATTGACTTGGAAACTTTTTACTATGCTCTAAAAGTCCTACGCCTTTTAATGCATCTTCTGTACTCACCCCGATTTTTTACTATATCTTTTACAATATCTACATTTTCTTTAACTGTTAAACTAGGTAAAATATTGTAAAATTGAAATATAAATCCTACATTTTCAGCTCTGTAATCTGAAAGCTTATTCTCATTATATTTTGAAATGTTTTCTCCATCTATAATTACATTCCCACTTGTTGGCGTATCCATTCCGCCTATTAAATTTAATAATGTTGACTTTCCAGCACCTGATGGTCCAAGAATAACAATCATTTCTCCTTTATTTAATGATAAGTCTATATTATCTAAAGCTTTAAATTCATTATCTCCTATTTTATAGACTTTACTAACATTTTTTAATTCTACTATTTTTTCCATAATTCCTCCATATTCTAAGTAATACTATTATCGTATTTATTATATATATTGGTTTTGGGGTTGTCAATGAAAAATGAAACTTTTTTCAAGTTTTATTAATTTAAAATATTCGTGAAAATCTAATAATGCAGTTTTAAAACAAAAAAGGAACTTCTAACCGGAGCTCCTCAAATTGTTCAAAATATAAAAATTTGCATAATTAAATTTCATATAATCTTGCAATATCAATATTTTTTGTATTCTATATATTAGTTTTTCTAATTATTTCTTCTTTAAAATCTTTATAACATAATATTAAACTAACTAAAAAATTAAATATTGATATAATTATTGATGTTTTAATTAATGTATTGCTACTAATAATTCCTTTATGTATAAAGTATATTGTTGATAAACTTAACAGTACAATTATTAATTGATTTATTGCATATTTTCCATAATTCTTATAATTTATAATTGTTAATATGAACATAGTAATATTTGATATTATAATTATTATTGGTAAAGCAACACTAATTGACCAGCCAGTATATCCAATTTGATAATCTATAAAATAAATTAATACTGTCAATAATATAATTTGAACTACTATAAATCCTGAAATATTTCTAGTTCTATTTATGGAATATCTTACTGTAAGATATATATATAAGAGACTACATATGCATAAATGACTCCAATAAATATTGGGAGTAGTTAAATAATTAATTACCAATAAGATTATTGATATAACTACTACACTTAAACTAAATATTTTTATAAATGTATCTATTTTTTTACTACTTATTTTTTTGGGATATATCATTTTTTTCTCCACCTTCTATTGAATCTAATATTTCATTTGACTCAACTTCTACTTTAACATTTTGTGATCTTAAAAAATTATAGAAAAATCTTTCTATATCATTGTCATTTAAAATTGATGTAAATGTAAAAATAACTTTATCTAAATATGTACAACTTGAACATTTAATTTTCTCAATATTTTCTGGTGCAATTAAAAACAGAAAGTAATCAATATAGTCTTGATATTTTCCTATAATTCCGACTTTGCCTATATTAGAATAAGTTATTGATAAATGCTTCTGTATTTCTGCATATACACTCCTAATTATAATTTTCTTTAATGAAAGTGGTATAGAACTAATAAATAAATTCTTTCCAATCTTTACAGTATCTGACATTGTTTTTAACATTTCTTCTTCAGTAAGTTTTTTCTCAAATTCACTTTTTACAAAAAGTGTTATTTTTTCAAATGAAACACATGTATCCATTTCTGCATCTACACTTATGTATGAAAAAAAGTTAGACATAGTTTTTGATCTAAAATATTTTTTTAAGTTAACTGGAATACATACTTTTATTGGCTTTTTATTCTTAATAGTTTTTGTATTTTTTAATATATTAGCATTATATATTGACCATATAAGTACACTAGTTAAATATTGTGTAGTAGACATATCATATTTAGTACATTCATTTTTCAAATCATAATTATTTATTAATAAATGGTTTACACTAACTTGGTTAAACTTAAGTTCTTTTCCTTTTAATATGTAAGCTTTTTTATTTTCATCATTTTTCTTTGATTTTTTATTAAAATTTGCTATATAACTATCTTCTGTATCAAATTCTACTTTTCTGGTTTTTCTTTCTTCTTTGTCTAATAATTCTTTATGTTTCATTTCCAAATAATTATAAACAATCTCTCTAAAAAATATTAATCCACCATTACCATCTGTTAAAGAGTGGAAAATTTCAATATTTATTTTTCTTTCAAAATATGTAACACTAAAAAGATAATCATTACTGTAGATTGGATCAATTCTTTTACAAGGATAATCTGATTCTTCCCTTACTATTGCTTTTTTTAAGTTTTGTTCCAAATAATACCAAAAAATTCCTCTTTTTAATTTTACTTTAAAAGCTTTATATCTCAAAAGAGCCTTTTCTACAGCTTTTTCTAATACTGCTTTATCAATATCTTCTTTTAAAACTACAGAATATCTGAATACTGTACTATATTTTTTGCTCTCTGATAGTGGAAATATTTTAGCAGAATTATCTAGCTTTCTCCAAGTATTTTTATTTGTTTTTTTACTCATTATATTCTCTTTATTAACTCCATTCTTTCATTTACGGCTTTTCTTGTTATTTTGCCATTTTTCATATCAAATCCATGCATTGTTTTTTTAGTCTCATTTAGTATCACATTTATATGTTCTTTTTTTAATTTCTCTGCAAATTCTATTGATTCATCGTGTAAACAATCATATTCAGCTGTTTCAATATAAGTACTTGGCATAAATGAAACATCTCCTATTTCACCTGGAGAAATGTAATCATTATTACCATCTAAATATAAATCCCACATTTTTTTATTTAATACTGAATTCCATACTGGGGTATCTGTAAACTTTTTCATAGACTCTGTAATCATTCTTTTATCAAGAACTGGATAAAGTAGTAACAAATAATCTGGTATATTCATATTCAATTCTTTAGCTTTTCTAATAACATCAATTGCTAGACATCCACCAGCAGAATCTCCGCATACAATAATTTTTTTATTCTTCTCTTTTTTCAAAATATATTTATATGCAGCAAATGCATCTTCTATTGGAACTGGATATTTATATTTATATGCAAGCCTATAGTCTACATATACTACTTTGCATATACCTTCTTCAGCAAGTTTCTTGCAAAAATCATAATGATGTTTTGCTCCTCTATAAACAAATCCACCTCCATGAATATATAAAACGACTTTAGTTGTATTTATTTTTTTGGGTTCAAAAATATATATGTTTATTTTCTCATTATCAAATGATTTTACAGATTTACTTTTATAACTAATTTTTTTTGTTTCTTTAATAGTCTTAGGCACCACGGACATAAGCTTATCAGCATTTTCAAAGATTCTTTCATTAAATGGGATCTTGTACAATCTATATATGCCAAATTCATTACTAATAGGATATTTATTAAGATTTAAAATTGAAAATTTCTTTTTAGACATCTTTTCCCCTTTCTGTATAATAATTCTATCATAATTTATTAATTCATGTCATCTTTTTTTAAAATCATATTGAATTTCAAAAATAATAATGTTATAATGCCTTAAATTGTGGGCAAATTAGACTTTAAGCTTATTTGAGGTTATTATTAATAGATTCATTTATTATTATTTTTTTATCTTTATTATTCTAATCATTGTTTGTTCTATTTTTCATTATTCTAATAGTGTTCCTTTAGAAAATACTTTTCCGAGTTATTTAATATATTTTTCTGATAATGAATTCTTTTGGCCTGTTCCTGGTTTTCACAGAATAACATCAGATTTTGGTCCAAGAAAATCTCCAACAACTGGAGCTTCTAGCATTCATTCTGGAATAGATATTGCTGCTCCAGAAAACACATATATATATTCAGTGCTACCTTGTAAAATTATTTCTACTAGTTTTAAAGGAGCTGGCGGATATACAATTGTAACCGAATCTAATGAATATACAATATCATATTGCCATGTGTCACCAAATTTTATAGTATATCCTCGGTCAAACGATAGATGCTGGATCTAAAATTGGAAATGTTGGCCCTAAAAATGTTTATGGTATTCCAGGTAATCCATATAAGGATTCTGATGGTAATCCTACAAATGGTGCAACTACTGGATGTCATTTGCATTTAACTATAAGAAAAAATGGTGAACTTATAAATCCACTGGAACTTTTTAATTAATTTACAAATAAAAAAACGGCTTATAAAATAAGCCGCATTTTTATAAATCTAAATTCTTTCCATATATAGACCTGTTCTTGTATCTATTCTGATTTTATCTCCGATATTAACAAATAATGGAACTGATATTTCTAATCCGTTTTCTAATGTTGCTGGTTTTCCAGATGTTGTTGTTGTATTTCCACTAAATCCAGGCTCTGTATATGTAACTTCTAATTCAACAAACATTGGTGGTTCAACATTAAATACTTTTCCTTTAAATGAAAGTACTGTTACATTCATATTTTCTTTAATATATTTTAATGCATCTCCTAATTGTTCTTCATTTAATGGGATTTGCTCATATGTAGTATTATCCATTAAATAGTATAATCCTGAATCGTTATATAAATATTGCATTTCTCTTTTTTCTATTTCAGCACCTTGTAATTTTTCTGAAGGGTTGAAAGTTCTTTCTATAACTGCACCTGTTATAACATTTTTCATTTTTACTCTAACAAATGCTGCACCTTTTCCTGGTTTTACGTGTTGGAATTCAACAACTTTAAATACATTTCCATCTAATTCAAATGTTGTGTTATTTCTTAAATCGCCTGCCATATATACATCTGCCATAATAATCTCCTCTTTTCTTTAATATTCAATACATTTTATATAATAGCATAAAATTATTATTTAATCAAGCATTTTATAATTTTATTACTATATAGTCTTTTTTATACTTTGTAAGCTGAGTTGTGCCTATTTTTTCAACTTTATAAGTATCTTCTATTCTCATTCCGTATTTTCCTGGAAAGTATACACCTGGTTCTATTGCTATTACTGAGTTTTCTTTAGCATAATTATCAACTTTAGAATTTAAAAATGGTTGTTCATGAATATCAAGTCCTACTCCATGTCCAAATGCATGTAATAATGCAAAATTCTTAAGTTTATACTCGCTTTCTCTATCTTTTATTATAGCTTTTATATTTGCACCATCTTTAAATGCGATACTTAATCTTTTCTGTTCTTCAATTAAGAAATTGTATACTTGTTTTTGCTCTTCTGTAGGTTCTGCTGTAAATACTACTCTTGAAAAATCTGAGCAATATCCATTAAATTTGCAACCTATATCAAATTGAATAATATCACCTGTTCTTAATCTTCTATCTGTTGGAACAGCATGTGGCATAGATGTATTTTCTCCAAAAGCAACTATTAAATCGAAAGCTATTCCATCAGCATCATTTAAAACCATATATTTTTCTAATTCAAAAGCAACTTCTTTTTCAGTAACTCCTTCTTGTAAGTAGTCTAATATATATTCAAATGCATTATCTGTAATTTCACATGCTTTTTTTATATACTCAATCTCTTCTTCATCTTTTACAATTCTTTGATTTTCTATTAATCCATCTGTTTCACTCATGCTAACTTGAAACATTTGTAAATACTTTTTATACTGCTCATATGTTACATACTTTTCTTCAAAACCAACATTATCATAGCTCATGAAAATTCCTTCATAGTCATATTTATCAAGTTCTTTAGAATTATATGCTATAATTTCATCATCAATTGTAAGTTTTCTGTTTACACTTTCTATATATCTACTGTCAGTAACAAAAATATTTTCTTTAGGTCCAACAATTAAATATCCTTCTTCATCAAGTCCTGTCAAATACTTGATGTTTATTGGATTGGATACAATCATTCCATCTAACTTGAGCGGTAATAATTGGTTTCTTAACCACTTCATTCTCAAATTCATAATAATACCTCTCTTAAAAAATTTTATTACTCAACATTTGGCAAAAATTTAAAAAGTTTCCTATAATAAAGCCATTAGGAATAAAAATGCATATTAAACTTGATAAAGCAAGAAATGGTCCAAAAGCTATATACTCATCTTTTTTCTTAATAATTAATCTAAAAACAAGAATAACTATAGAGCATATGGCAGCAATAATAAAAGATAATATTGAAATTTCTACAATAGAATTTACTCCAAAAAATAATCCTATTGCTCCCATAAATTTTAAATCTCCAAGTCCCATAGCTTCTTTTCCGGCAACAAATCTACCTAAAAGCATTAAGACTCCAAAGATTGTTATTCCAACAATTGAACCTAATATATACTCTTTTACCATATTAATATTACTAATGCCATATAAGAAAGTAATTATAATTCCAAACTCAAAAATTGTTAAAGTTAATCTATTTGGTATTATTCTATGTTTTATATCAATCATAAATGTTAAAATTAATGTTGGAATAATAATTAAATATTTTATAAGTTCTAAGTTTTTTAAGGAATCTTCTTTTAATCCAAACCTATATAAAACTAAAATGTATAATATTGTAATAACAATCATAAATAAATATTTTAATACACTTGAATTTTGGTCAGAAAAAATCTCTTTACTTAATATTTTTTTATTTTCTGGTAATCTTTCATAACACCAAAAAGAAAACCAACCAATAACTAAGCCTATACAACCTATTAATGTATAAATTAAAATATGTACATTATTATAATACATCATTTTTCATTCCTGTCTTTTAAATATTTTTTAATCACTAAATTTTCTAAAGGTCTCTTGATTCTTGTCATCCATAAATCCTTTTTATCAATTGGTTCAACAAGAATTGGAAACATATGGCAACGATTAGCGCCAACAACATCCGTAAAAATCTGATCTCCTATTACTGCAATGTTTTCATTTGGTAATTCTAAGATTTCTTTAGCTTTCTTAAATCCTCTTTTCAAAGGTTTAGTTGCAAATGATATATATGGAATATTCATCAGCTCAGCAACCATCTTAATTTTATTTAGCTTATTACTGTTTGAAAGAATAATACTCTTTATTCCAGAATTTTTAATGCTTTGAGCCCACTCTCCTAATCCATCTAAAATATTCAAATCGAAATCTAATAAAGTATTATCAACATCTAGAATTAGCCCTTTTATATTATTTTGATTTAAATACTCAGGTGTTATATCTGTTACTTTTCTACAATATAGTTTAGGATATAAAATCATAAAAGCGGACCTCCATTTTCAATATTTATATTACCAATTTGTTACGTTTTTGTCAATTTTATTTACAAATTAATCACATTTGAATATAATCACATGTGATTGGAGAATTTTATGGAAAACACAAATGATGAAGTATTAACGAAGCATAAAAAAACAAATCGTAGATTAATGATATTCTACGAAATGTTTTCTTATGATTTACTTTTTTACTATTCAATTTCATATTTATTTTTAGTTAATGTTAAACTACTTACTCCTTCTCAAGTAATCTTTGGAGAAGCTTTTTACCCATTATTTAAAATTATATTTATTATTCCATGTACATTTTTAATTCAAAAATTAGGTAAGAAAAAAAGTATAATTATTGCAGATTGTTCACTTATCATTTTTATTTTAATTGTACTTAATTTGGTTAATACATTAACACTAATTATTGCAAATGTTTTTTGTGCTTTTGCATATGTAATAAAAGGTATGACTGATGCAAACCTTTTATATGATTCTATTGATGAGGCAGAAAATAGAAGAGAACTTTTCTCTAAATATGAAGGAAAAGCAAATGCTTCATTTTACTTTTTTGATGCTATTACAGCATTATCCACTGGTTTTCTTTTTGCAATAAATCCATATCTTCCTCTCATAATGTCTCTTTTCGCAATTGTAATCTCAACATTAATTTCATTTAGGCTAAAAGAAATTAAACCTGTTAAAAAGCGTGACAAAAACATGACTTTAAAAGATGATATTAAAAATTATTTTTCTGATGTTAAAATCGCACTTAAATTTATTACTCGTTCATCTAGATTAAAAGCACTTATCATTTTTAATGCAACTATAATATCCATATTGTTTTGCATTGTAGAATTAAGAAATGGTGTTTTGAATGAATTAGGAGTACCATCAGAAGTTTTTGGCGTTATATTTTCAATAATGGGAATCATATCATGTTATTCTGCATCACGTGCTATAAAACTACATCAGAAACATAGAAATAGGACTCTCACAGTTATTAGTATTGCTCTTGCAGTTTCTATTATTGTTGCTGGACTAGTAGCTACTTTGGGCTTCTCACCATTTTTACAATTGTACTTAATACTAATAATGTTTTCTATACAATTTTTCTGTAAAGGATCTGTATATCCTATTATAAAATTATACCTAAGCAGTTTTTCCGACAGCAAAATGCGTTTAAAAATATATTCAGTTAATGCATTAATTGAATCAATAATAACTTTTATTTTTTCAATTATTTGGTCTTTTATTTTAAGAACACACGAACCATCACAAACATTCTTATATGTTGGTATTACATCACTTATATTAATAGTATTAGTTTTAATATATATGCTACCACGTATTGGATTGAAACCAGATGAATATCCTGAAAAAGATATTGATTATTCCGATTTATTATAATTTATTTACAAAAAATATGTTTTCCAATTGTAACAACTTGTGGTCTACTCCAAATCCAAGAATTTGTTGCCGTATTTGGATTAAAATAATATATGCAGCCAGATGTAGGGTCCCATCCATTTAATGCATCTTGCGCTGCTTTTTTTGATTGTGCACTTGCTGTTAAATTAATTTGTCCATCTTGTACACAAGTATATGCACCTGGTTGATATATTACTCCTGCGACACTATTTGGAAATTTCGAATTTGAAACTCTATTTAGTACTGTTGCTGCAACAGCCACCATTCCTGTATAAGGTTCCCCCCTTGCTTCGGCATTTACCAATTTACTCAATAAATTTAAATCTGTATTATTATTTGATGTATTACTATTACCAATTGAATTAATTCCTAATGCAGCTAATGTTTTTTCTCCAACAATTCCATCAACATTTAATCCATTCTTTTTCTGAAAACTTTTTACTGCATTAAAAGTCTGTGTGCCAAAAATTCCATCTACACTTCCCTTATAATATCCCCAATTTTTTAATTTTGTTTGAATTTTTTTTACTTCATTTCCAGTTGATCCATATTTAGATAATGAAAATACAGCTGGACACAATATTAAAAATAAATTTAATAAAACAAAAAATATAATTATTTTTTTTCTTGTCATTTTCAATCTCCTTTATTTTCTAGTATTCCCTAACTTTATTATTTTAATTATTACAATTGTGTTACAATTTTATTTTTTTGTTACAAAAACTTAACATATATTTCAATAATATATCTTGAAAAATAAAAATATTATACTTATAATACAATTAATAAAATAATAGGAGTAACTGTAATGAATAGTTTTGCAAATATCAAATTTGATGGAAATTTAATACAAAACAAAACATGTAAAATTACATATTCTGGAACATTTTTTCAAAACAATTCAGAATCTGTAATTATAGTTTATGGTTTTGAAGATGACTGGAAAGAGTCTTCTGAAAAAGTAATGGAAAGAACTGATAATGGTTTTGTTGCTGAAATAAAAATGTTAAACTACAATTCATTCAATTTCTGTTTTAGAAATTCAAACTATGAATGGGATAACAACAATTATCAAAACTATGGTGCTCTTATAGCAAAAGAAGAAATAAAAGAAGAAATAAATACTAAAGAAAAAGTAACAGAAACTTTTATTGATGAAGATGTTATAGACACTAAAGACACTGAAGATGATGCAAGTTGTTTTGAAGCAAATGTTGAAAAAAATGATCCATTAAATATAGAAGAATCTCTTGTTAATTCTATAGAAGAACCAGAATTAACTCGAGAAATTGATACATTGTTTGAAGATTTATATGATAATTCTTCTAATAAACAAGAATTGTTGAACAACATTTTATCTACCAACTCTTCTAAACAAGAATTTAGCATGAACTCATTAATAGATGAAATTTTATCTCCTATTGTTTCTTCAGAAGTTTTCGAAGAAGAAAATGAATTAAATTATAAAGAAGAAAATTTAAGCTTAGCTGAAGAATTAAAATCAGATGAAAAAATTAATAATTTAATAGATGATTTAATTTTAGATATTTATAAAAATGTTGATGAAAATACCAATACTGTTGTTACTGAAGAACCAACATCTACCGCACAAGAAGTTAAACCTATTGCTGAAGAACCTGTTATAGAAGAAATTGTTGAAGAAGAACAAGAACCATCTATTGTTGAAGAAATATCTCCAGTTAAAATTGTAAAAGAAATTCCTGCTCAACAAGAAGAAAAAAGCTTAATTGTAAGTCCTAGATCTTTAAGCAAGTTCTATGTAATTAGGAAAAAAATAAAAATTGCATTTTATAAATTACTTAGATTATTTCCAAAAGGAACATCTTCTTCAAATATAGAACAATAAATACATAAAAAAGGCGATTTTGAAATCGCCTTTTTTTATTTCTTTTAAAATATACCAGTAATATTCTCATTTTCATCTAATCTGATTTTTTCAGCAGAAGGAATCTTAGGAAGTCCTGGCATAGTATAGATTTTTCCAGTTTTTACAACAATAAACTCTGCTCCATTTTTTACTACAACTTCTCTAATATGAATATTAAATGGTTCATTACATAATAAATTCTTGTCATTATCAGAAAAAGAATATTGTGTTTTAGCAATACAAACTGGGTAATTACTATATCCCATTTTTTCAATTTGTTTAATTTCTTCAAGTGACTCATCTGTATATTCTACACCTTCTGCACCATATACTTCTTTTGCAACTTTCTCTATTTTTTCTTTAATAGAATCATTGTCATTATATACAAATTTTATTCCACTTTCACTTTCTGTAAGTTTAACAACCTTTTCAGCTAAGTCTATTGCACCTTCTCCACCTTTTGCCCATACTTCTGCTAAACTTAATTCTACTCCTAATTTTTTAAGTTCTTCTCTTAAATAAGCAATTTCTTTATCAGAATCATTACTATATTTATTTATTGCAACAATTGGATTTAGTCCATATTTATTTTTTATATTATCTACATGTCTTTTTAAATTATCTATTCCTATTTTTAGAGATTCAAAATCTTCTTTTTGACAATCTTCTTTAGAAGCACCACCATGATATTTTAAAGCTTTTAATGTAGCAACACATACACAAGCTTTTGGTTTTAGCCCAGCTTTTCTGCATTTGATATTAACGAATTTTTCTGCACCTAAATCAGCACCAAATCCTGCTTCTGTTACAACGTAATCTCCAAGTTTTAAAGCAAGTCTTGTTGCAATAATACTATTACAACCATGTGCAATATTAGCGAAAGGTCCTCCATGAACAACAGCTAAATTATGTTCTAAAGTTTGAACAATATTAGGATTAATAGCATCTTTTAATAAAACTGTTAATGCCCCTTCTGCTTTTAAATCTTTCGCAAAAATAGGTTCATCATCTTCATTATAACCAACAAGGATATTTCCTAATCTTCTCTCTAAATCCTTTAGATTTTCTGCTAAGCAAAAAATAGCCATTATTTCAGATGCAACAGAAATATCAAATCCATCTTCTCTAGGTTTCATGTTTTTTTCATTAGAAAGCCCTATTTCTATTTGTCTTAGGATTCTATCATTTAAATCTAAACATCTTTTCCAAATTACTTTTTTAAATTTTAACTTATTCCCATAATATATATGATTATCTATCATAGCAGCTAATAAATTATTAGCTGATGTTATAGCATGAATATCTCCTGTAAAGTGAAGATTTATATCTTCCATAGGAGCAATTTGAGCATATCCTCCACCTGTTGCTCCACCTTTAATACCAAAAACTGGTCCTAAAGAAGGTTCTCTTAATGCTAATACTGAATTTTTGCCTATCTTATTTAATGCATCAGATAATCCAATTGCAACAGTAGTTTTTCCTTCTCCTAAAGGAGTAGGATTAATTGCTGTAACTAATATTAAATTACCATCTTTCTTATTTTCTATTTTTTTAATAAAGTCTCTAGAAACTTTGGCTTTATATTTTCCATATAACTCTATGTCATCATCTGTAATATCATATTTTTTTGCTATACTAGAAATTCTTTCTAATTTAACACTTCTTGCAATTTCAATATCAGTCATACTTCCTCCTTTAATACTCTATTTTATATATATATGTTTTTCTTGATATACAACGTGTCGGTGACACATATAAAAGTCTTAATTTGTCTTTTATTTTATTATAAGATGCATAATATGTGATATCTATCGAGTCAGAAATCGGTTCAAGAAAATAAATATTGTTTTCACCATTTTCTTTCAAATATTCTATTGCATCTTCTATATAGTTATCTACTTCTACATCTAAAAACCTATTCCATGTTGCATAAGTCATATATTCTAATGATGTAGCATCAAAGAACTTATAATCTTTGCCAGACAAATAAACTTCAATTGGAGATATTGTATTCCAATGTATTGTAACAATAGTTGAATTCTCGGGAATATTCTCTTCTATAAAACTGGATGCATTTTTTGAATCTGAATATGGATACTGTATTTCATCTTTAATTAAATTTATCATATTTGGAATAGACATTAAACAAAATATTACAACTATTATTTCTAAATAATCAATTTTATTATCTTGTTTGATTGTCTCATTTACATTCCAATCAAAAAGTAACACTAATGTTGGTATAATAGCAGTTCTTGGACTAATTTGGATACTGAACACACAAGTTTGTACGTAAACAAAAAATAAATTTCCCAAAAACATTATAATGCCAAGTTTTTTGTTATACTTTAATGAATAATACACTATAAATATAATTGTTAATATTTCCATACCAATAATAAAAATAATATTTTTTTGCCCTATCGTAACAATTATTATGTTTTTACAAAAATCTACAAAAGACATAATTATTTTTACTATTTCATTATTTCCATTTGCTATTGAAGTAGAAAAAAATAATCCGAAAAAAAGCACAAGCCAAGGCATTTAATATTCCAATAACAGCTATTATTAGACTAATATATGTTTTTTTATTATCACTAATTATTCTATTTTTATAATATATAACAAAAATTGTAATTACATATCCAAACATTATAATGTGTGTATTAGCTAATAAGCAAAGTATTATACCAAATAAAATTTGATGTTTATCATCATTCTTCAAATTAGATAACATCATTAATAGTATTGGTATTAAAAAGTACGGTCTCAATAATGATGGTAAAATATATATAAAAACTGAATTAAATAATAAGCAACATTTCACTAAATCATTATATGGCGATTTTTTCAAAACTAAAAATGCAAAACTTAACGCAAAAAATAATTGCAATATTTTTGTTGACTCATAAGGTAAGCCTGTCTTTGCAAATATACATAATAAAAAATGCCAAAAATATGAATGTCCTTCAAATCTCATTTGTTTTATAATATCAATAAAACTTAAATCTCTAGCAATCAGCCATGCTTGCGCTTCATCTTCCCAAGCTTCATGAAAGTATAATATAAAAGCAACTACAAAAGCATATATTGCAAATATTATAATTTCTAAAAATCTATTTTCTTTTTTCACTTGTATTTTTTTTATTTTATCTATTATTTTTTCCATCTTATCCTATAATTGCTCCAATGACAATCCCTACAATTGCACCAACAAATACTTGAATAGGAGTATGTCCTAAAGCTTCAATTAATTTTTCATGTACTTCAACTGTTGTTAATTCTGGATTTTCCATAATTTTATTTAAAATTCTTGCTTGTTTTCCAGCTGCTCTTCTTATTCCTGCAGCATCATACATAACAACTAATGCCATTATTACTGATAATGCAAAAATACCTGAATCAAACCCATAGCTTTTTCCTATACAAACAGCTAATGATGTAACAACAGCTGAATGTGAACTAGGCATTCCTCCAGCTCCAAGTAATCTTTTAAAATTTATTTTTTTATTTACTATAAAGTCAGTTATAAATTTAATAATTTGAATTGATAGCCATAATAAAAATGGTATCACTAATGCTTTGTTTGTAACTATTTGTTGAAATATGTTCATTATCTTATTTACTCTTCAGGAATGAAGTTCTCCTCTCTTAAATTATCATCTTCACCTATTAAAATAGTAATTTTTTTCTCTGCTTCTTCAAGTTTTGTATTACATTTTTGGGAAAGAACTATTCCTTCCTCAAACAACTTTACAGAATCATCTAATGTTAACTGTTCTTTTTCTAACTTATTTGTAATTTCTTCTAATCTTTTCATTAAATCTTCAAAAGACTCTTCTTTTCCCATTGCTCTCTCCTTCTAATAATCAACTTCCACTGTACGTTTCTCTAAATTAACTATAAAGTATGTGCTTACAGTTGCTGTTTCATTTGAAACAACTGCTATTATATATTCCCCATTAGATGTAACTGAATCGCATCTAAATGAAACTGTTTCATCAGCTCCCCATTTTTCTTTTGCAAGTTCAATAGCCTCTAGCTTTTTATCTGTTGTTCCAACATCTGAATCTTCTTCGTATATATCATTATTTGAAATTGGAACTTCTAATTCTATAAGCCCATCATCAATAACAATATTTCCTTCTTCTACTTTTACTCCATCATAATCACCAATCATATTAGATATTTCTTCATAGTTTACTTGATTTTCTTCTGTTTTCTTATGATTTTTTGTTATATTAACAGTTAATACAACAACTAAGATAAAAATTAATAAACATACAACTCCAATAACTATTTTTTTCATTTTTTACCTCCTAAATTACTTTCGCATCTTTTGTTCCATCTTGAAATCTTAATTTTATTTTCATATCTTTCTCAAGCATTTCAACTTTTGACAAAACTTTGTCATTTTCATCTGTTGTAATACAAAAACCTCTTGTTAGTGTTTTTAATGGACTTAAAGTATCAAGTTTGGTTATCAACTTTGTTGCATCTATTCTAGAATCTTTTATTACTTTTTCCACATGATTCTTTATGCTTTTTATGTATTGATCAATTTGTAAATAATAGTCATTAATTCTATCTAATGGCTCTTTATACACTTTAGAACTCATACATTTTTCATATCGTAGTCTCATCAAATCTGTTCTGTTCTTCAAAGATATTTTTAGTCTTCTTTGATATAAATTTATTGTGTATTCTAAATCAGATATATCTGCAACTGCTAGTTCTGCAGCAGCTGAAGGTGTTGGTGCTCTTAAATCTGCAACAAAATCTGCAATTGTAAAATCTGTCTCATGGCCTACTGCTGAAATTATAGGAATTTCAGAATCGTATATTGCCCTTGCAACTATTTCTTCATTAAATGGCCATAAATCTTCTAAACTTCCACCACCTCTTCCAAGGATAATAACATCTGCTAGTTTTTTGTCATTCATTGTTTTTATTGCTTTTGCAATTTTTACTCCTGCTCCTTCACCTTGTACTGGAACAGGAAGTAATCTAATATAAACATTTGGATTTCTCCTAGTAGAAACATTAATAATATCTCTTATTACAGCACCTGTATTGGATGTTAGAACTCCAATTATCTTTGGCATAAATGGGATTGTTTTTTTATGAGCTGTATCAAATAAGCCTTCATCTTCAAGTTTTGCTTTTAATTTCTCAAATGCCTCATAAAGATTTCCTATTCCATCTTCTTGCATTGCTTTGCAATATATTTGATAAACTCCATCTCTTTCAAAAACACCAACAGTTCCCAATACTATAACTTTCATTCCATCTTTAGGCACAAAATTTAAAGTAGCAGTACTAGTTTTAAACATAACGCACTTAACTAAAGAATTTTCATCTTTTAAAGTAAAATACATATGTCCTGTATAATGATGCTTAAAATTTGAAATTTCCCCTTTAACTAATACGCTATTTAAATACTCATCTTCTGCTACTTTATCTTTCACATATCTATTTAATTCTGTTACAGAAATTGGATTAATTTTCATTAACTTCTCCGTTTAATTTTTTCTCTTTTACAACACTTGCTAGAATACCATTTATAAATATTGGTGCTGATTCATCAGCATATTTTTTGGCAAGTTCAACAACTTCATTAATTGCTACTTTATATGGTAATTTTTTATATACCATTTCATAAATTGCTATCTTTATTAAACTAATATTTATCTTTGATATTCTATTTAAACTCCAATTTTCTTTTAAATTTGATGTGATTAAAGAATTTATTTCAGATTCATTTTCTTTAATGCCATTTTGAATATCTTTCAAATACTCTACAACTTTTTTATCATCTATTTCGTTATTCTCTAAGAAAATTTCTAATTGATCTTCATCATTTTGCTTTTGTATTTCGATTTCATAAATTAGCTTAAATGCTAATTCTCGCATTGCAGATCTTTGCATTGTTTCCTCCTAAAATTTATCAATAAAATTCTTTAATTTCTCTTTTACATCAATTTTGTTTTTTTGAATATAATTTCCAATAAACATTCCAACTAAAATTACAATTACACAAAATAGTAATTTATAAATTCCAGTTATACACAACAATAAAGTAATAACTCCACCAATTGTTGCACCACCATAATTATATATAAATCTATTCAATTTACTTGTATCATCAAAATCATATTCTGATTCAACATTGTTTTTATCTATATTTTCCTTATCATCATCATTCATAACTATTCTTCCTCTTTATCTTCTTTGCTGTCATTTTCCAAATTTTGATCTACATCATTTAATAATTCTTCTGCATTTGCAATATTTTCTGAACTATTATCATCTGTATCATTTTTTAATGGTTCATCAGATTCAGCAGCTGGTAGGCCTTTTACTCTTTTATTTGTAATATTCTTTATTTTAATATTTACTTCTTTAACTTCTAAATCAGCTGTCCTTTTCATTGCATCTTTTATTCTTGCTTGTATTTCATTAGAAACATCTTTTAGCATTATATCTTTACTAACAGCAGCTGTTACATTTATAATTAAATTTCTATCTCTATCTAAAATAGTTCTACTAGAAATTGAATCAGCTCCTGGAACTTCTTTTATAACACTAGCAATTAAATTTTCTAAACTCTCTTTTGAAATTAATAATTTACCATTAGCATTTTCTAATATAATTCCATCTTTACCTGCATTTTCTGATTTGCTTGTAAAGAACAATCCTTTTAATGCCAAAAGTATTAATACAGCTAGCACTCCTATTGTAATTTTTATTGCTAATTCTCCATCAGTCAAATGTGCAATTTGTTCTGTAATAAGTTTTGCATCAACAATTCCAGATAATAATAATGCAACTACAACAACTAGTATAATAATTATTAATGAAAATATTTTTAAAGCTAATTTGTCTAAAAATTTCATTTTCTTCTCTCCTTATCTTTATTCATTTGTTTCTTCTGCTTGTTCTTCCTTAACTTCTTCAGTTTCATCTGCTTTACTATCTTTTTCAGATTTTGCATGAACTCCTTGAACATGAACGTTTACTTCTAATACTTTTAATCCTGTCATATTCTCAACTGAACCTTTTACTCTTGATTGAATTTCATATGCAACATCTGGAATTCTAGCACCATATTCTACTATAATACTAACATCTATTTTTGCATTTTTATCATTTACATCAACTTTAATCCCTTTAGTAAAACTCTTTTTACCACTTAAAGCTTCAGTAAGTCCTGCAAATCCGCCTGACATTCCATAAACACCTTGCACTTCAGAAACTGCTATTCCTGCATATGTTGCTACAGCTTCATTAGCAATTTTTATTGTATCATTTCCTTCAACTGAAATTTCTTCAGCACTATCAATTACTTCTTCATTATTATTTTCTTCCATAATAAAAACCTCCCTAAATTATGAGTTAAATCAATATATTAAGTATATCAATATATATACTTTTTTACAAGTATTTTTAGATTATTCAAAAACTTCGCCGATCTCTATTTTGTTCCCTCTCAAAAAGTCATTAATACTCATTTTTTTTGCATTTTCACCTTGTATTTCCAACACAGAAATTATTCCATCACTTGCTTTTATATATAAACCAATTTTGGCATCTGCAACTAAAACAGTACCAGTTTTCTTTTCAATATATTCTTTTTCTAATGGTAAAACTTGAGCTCTCCATATTTTAATTTTTTTATCATTTAATAAAGAATACGTTCCCATTATTGGATTTAATCCTCTTATTAAATTTTTTATCTCTATTGAACTTTTATTCCAATCAATTTTTGACATTGTTTTTTCAAGCATTGGTGCTAAAGTATAATCCTCTGGTTGTGGTCTTCTTTCAATTATACCTTTATCAATATTATTAACACATTCTAATAATAAATCTGCCCCTATACTTGAAAGTCTATTCCACAATTCTCCTGTTGTTTCATCAGGATCAATTTCAACTTCTTTTTGTTTAATAATATCTCCTGAATCCATTCCTTCATCTAAATACATAATTGTAACACCTGTTGAACTATCTCCATTTAATATTGCCCATTGTATTGGTGCTGAGCCTCTGTATTTTGGAAGCATAGAAGGATGTACATTTATACACCCTAATTTTGGAATTTTTAAAAATGATTTTGGAAGAATAATACCATATGAAACAACAACTACCAAATCTGGCTCAAGTTCTCTTATTGCATCTTTAAACTCATCATTTTTAGATATCTTTTCAGGTTGAAATATTCTTAATCCTTTTTCTAGTGCATATTCTTTAACTGGAGATGCCACTAACTTCATACCTCTTCCAGCTGGTCTATCTGGAGTTGTTACAACTCCACAAATTTCATAACCCGAATTATATAATTTATCTAAAGACTCCCTTGAAAAATCTGGAGTCCCCATAAAAAGAATCTTCATTAAAATATTCCTTTCTATTTTTTTATATCATCAGGATTAACAACCTCTAGTGTTCCTGGTTTTACTTTTTCAGTAAATACAATTCCATTCAAGTGATCAATCTCATGGCATAAAGCTTGTGCCAATAAATCTCTTGCTTGTAATTTTACTTTTATACCATCTAAATCTAAAGCCTCAACAACAACTTCTTTAGGTCTAGTAACTTTTCCAAATTTATTAGGAAAACTTAAACAGCCTTCATCAACTTCTTGCTCACCTTTTTGACTTATGATAACCGGATTTATTAATATAAATTGTGCACCTTCTTCATAAAGATCTATTACAATAATTCTTTTTAATATTCCAACTTGAGGCGCCGCTAAACCTAATCCATCCCATTTGTGCATTGTATCCATCATATCTTGAGCAAGTACTTTTATTTTGTCATCAATCACTTCTATTTCTTTTGCTCGCTTAGATAGTATTTCGTCTCCTTCATATCTTAAATTTCTAATTGCCATACTTTTCCCCTTCTTTTAACTCATTGTGTTTGGATTTATATCTATCACAATGGAAGTATCTTTACATTTTTTTATTTCTTCATCATTAATTGCATAATTTATTATATCTAGCAATTTGGATGTAACTTTCCCTTTCAATATAATTCTCCAACGATATTTATTTTTTATTTTATCAATTGGTGCTGCCACAGGCTTATAAACGAACAAATTATTTTGTTTTACATTTATAATCTTTTGATAAATTAAATTTGATAGTTTTAGTATTTCTTGAAGATTACTCCCTGAAAACCTAATTAGTATTATATCGCAAAAAGGTGGGTAATTCAACATTTTTCTTAGGTTAATTTCTTGATTATAAAACAAATCATAATCTTGTTTTTGACTATCAATAATAGCATAATGATCTGGATTGTATGTTTGAATTATAACACTACCGTTTTCTTCTCTTCCAGACCTTCCTGCAACTTGTACAAGGGTTTGAAATGTTCTTTCAACAGAACGATAATCATCCATATTTAAACTACCATCTGCAGATATAACACCTACTAAAGTTACATTTGGAAAATGATGTCCTTTTACTACCATTTGTGTTCCTATTAAAATATCAATATTATTATTTTTAAATGCATTTAATATGTCTTCATGTGAATTTTTTTTGGAAACAGTATCAATATCCATTCTAATAGTACTAACATTTGGAAATATTTTATGTATTTCATCTTCTAGTTTTTGAGTACCTGTTCCAAAATATTTAACCTTTTTACTTTTACAATCTGGGCACTCATCAATAGTATTCGTTTCATAACCACAATAATGACATTTTAGCTTATTTTCATATCTATGATATGTTAAACTAATATTGCAGTTTTTACATTTTGCTACATATCCACATTCCCTACACATAACAAAAGTTGAATATCCTCTTCTATTTAAAAATAGAATTGTTTGTTTTTTATCTTCCAAATTTTTCTTTATTGCATCTTGAAGCTTAAAACTTAACATTGATCTATTGCCATTTATTAGTTCATTTCTTAAATCTACTATTTCAACATTAGGAAGTGTAGCATTATTAGCTCTCTTAGTTAAAGTATATAGTTTGATATCATTTGATTTTGCTTGATACATTGTAACAATTTCAGGTGTAGCACTTCCCAAAACAAGTGGGCAATTATTCTGTTTAGCAATATATTTTGCTAAATCTTTTGCATTATATCTTGGTGTCATATCAGACTTATATGAACTATCATGTTCCTCATCAATAATTATGATTCCTAAATCTTTAACAGGAGCAAATATTGCTGACCTTGCACCAATTACAATTTTAGCTTCACCATTTTTTATCTTATTCCACTCGTCAAATCTTTCACCTATAGATAGTTTACTGTGTAATACTGCAATTTGTTCCCCAAATCTTGCTAAGAATCTATCAACCATTTGAGGAGTTAATGATATTTCAGGCACTAAAACAATTGCTGTTTTATTTTTTTCTAATACCTTTCCAATTAATTGTAAATATATTTCTGTTTTTCCAGAACCTGTAATTCCATATATTAAGCTTTTTGAAAATTCATTGTTATCAATCGAATAACTAATTCCATTAAAACACTTCTGTTGCTCTGAATTTAATTTTTTAGGTTCATCATGTTTAATTTTTTTATTTATAAATGGATTTCTTTCAATTTGTTTTTGTATAATTTCGATAAAACCATTTTTTTCTAATGTTTTAATTATACTATCAGAAACCTCTGCAATTAGCTGTAAATCTGTTTTGTATATTCCATCATTAGTTTCTAAAAAATTTAAAACTCTTAAATGTTTTTCACTTTTTATTTTTTCATTTTCGATTAAATAATTAATTTCATCAATATCTTTTTTTAAATAAACAAAACTTCCTGTTTTTTCTTTTGTCCTATCAGATATTTTCTTTCCACCTGTACCTGGTGGAAGCATTAATTTAATACAGTCAGAAATATTGCAGAAATACTTTCTAGACATTAATTTAGCTAAAGTAATATTTTCTTCAGTTAAACTTTCTTCTATTTCAATTTTTGCTATCTCTTTATTTGCAAATTCTGAATTTTCTTTTAAATTAATAACAAAACCATCTTCCAACTTTGTGCCTTTTCCAAAAGGCACAAGAACTCTAGCACCAGCTTTTATAATTTTTTCCATTTGAGCTGGTACTATATAATCAAATATTTTATTAAGTGCTTTAGCATTACTATTAATTATTACTTCTGCATACATTTTCTTATCCATTCAATAATACGGCATAATAAAATTATGCCGTATTATTTTCGCATATTATTAGTTTTCTTCTTTGCTTTCTTGTCTTATGATTTCTTCTATTATACTTACTGCTTTTTCTAAGTTATCATTTTTTAGAACATAGTCATACATTCCAATTTTAGATTCTTCATAATCAAATCTATTTAATCTTAAAATGATTTCACCTTCAGAAGGCTTATCTATTCTGTTCTCTAATCTATGACGTAATTCTTCTTTTGGAACTCTTAAAAATATTGTAACTATTTTGATATCTTTTAAAGTATTTTTTAAGATTTCTGTTCCGATTAACATCTATATCTTTTATAATAATTCCATTTTTAGACTCCTCATTTAGAATCTTCTTTGAAGTTCCATAATAATTGTTATGATGAATATCATATTCATAAACTTCATTATTTCTTATTTTCTCTTCAAATTCTTCTTTTGATAAAAAGATATAAGTTTGACCAGGAACATCTCCTTCTCTAGGTGCTCTTGATGTAAAAGATGGAATTGATTTTACATTATCCATTCTTTTTATTATTTCTTTTTTGATTGTGTCTTTTCCTGCCCCTGCTACTCCAGATAATATTACTAACATTTTTATCCCCCATTAAAATTACTTATTCTTCTACATTTTCATCTTCTAATTTTTTAACTTGACCTGCTGCTATTTCTTTAGCAGCAACTGTTACTAATGATCTGTCTTTCGCTTTAACTCTAGCAGGATCTCCATCAGCTAATTGTCTTGCCCTTTTAGCTGTCATAATAACTAATGAATATCTGTTATCTCCTACTTCTTCTAATAATTCTGATACAGTTGGTTTAACTATCATTTTTATATCCTCCCTTAAAATTAAATTTATTCATCAACATTTTCCAATCCGTTATTAACTCTTCCTGCTATAGTTTCAGGTTGAACTGCAGATAATATAATATGACCTGAATCCATGATAATAACAGATCTTGTTCTTCTTCCATAAGTTGCATCAATTGCTGTTTTAGCATCTTTTGCCTCTTGAACAATTCTTTTAATTGGTGCAGATTCTGGACTTACAATAGATACAATCCTATCTGCTGAAACAATATTACCAAAACCAATATTAATTAATTGCATAAATAAACCTTTCCTTTCTATAAATTATTCAATATTTTGAATTTGTTCTCTAATGTTTTCAACTTCTGTTTTTATTTCGATTACTCTATTAGTAATGTCTAAGCAATTTGCTTTTGAGCCTATTGTATTTGTCTCTCTATTAATCTCTTGAACTAAGAAATCTAACTTTTTTCCTATTGGAGATTCAGATTTTATCAAATTTATAAACTGAGAAATATGACTTTTTAATCTAGTTAATTCTTCCTCAATTGAAGATTTATCTGAAAATATAACTATTTCTTGAGCTAAACGAGTTTCATCAACAACTCCAGGTTTTAAAAGCTCATTTACTCTAGCTTCTAATTTTTCCATGTAATCCTGTACTAATGTACTTGAATAATTAGTAATTTCATTAACTTTTCCTTCAATTAAATGAATTCTATTTTCTAAATCTTGAACTAATTTTTCTCCCTCATATTCTCTCATAGAAACAAATTTTTCTAATGCATCATCAACAGCAATCATAACTTCATTTGAAATTAGTTCATCATTTTCTTCGTCTTCTATTTTTAAAATTTCAGGAAGTTTTGAAACATCAATTAAATTCAAGTTGAATTCCAATCCTGTTTCTTCTGATAATCCCTTTAATTCTTTAATATATTCTTTTGCTAATTCTTTATTAATTCTAATGCTTGTACCTTTACTACTAAAATTTTCAAAAGTTACAAATACATCAATTTTTCCTCTTGAAATTACTTCAGAAATTCTTTTTCTTATTTTATCTTCTACATTATTTAATAATCTAGGAGTTTTTACATTGATGTCACTATATTTGTGATTAACAGATTTAATATCTACAGTATAAATTCTACCATCATTTTCATATTTTCCACGGCCAAAGCCTGTCATACTCTTTATCAATTTTATTTACCTCGATTCAATTTATTTTTTTGTTTTCTTCTGATTTCCTGTTCTTTTTTTATTTCTTCTTTAATTTTCTTTTCTTCAGCTAATTTTGTTTTATATGTTTTTTCACTTTTTTCATCAATATAACTATCTTTTTCATCTTTAAGAATTTCTTTTACATCACATAAACTATTTGTATAATCTTTTTTCCCTTTGTTGAAAATAATTATTGATTTTATAAAATAATATACAACTAATATTGCTGGTAAGCTAATAATGATAGTTCTTAATTTTGATGAAGTATGTAAATATATGTAAGGAATATATACAGATATAATTCCACAACACAATAATTCAATTCCAATAATAGCTATAAATAAACTTTTTTTTCGATAAGCCATTTCAAAAAAAATAACAGAAATAAATGCAACAGCACATGCATAGTATTTAACGTAATTCTCAAAATCATTTCCCACTTTGTAGTATGTTATATTTATAATTAACAAATATAACATGATAATCATAGCTGCCGATAAATTTTTTAATATATTGAAATTAATTCTACTTTTTACTTCTCTTGGCAGTTTCCTTCTTTTTTCGAATTCACTTCCAATTAATTCAATATCATCCAAAATTAGTTATTTCCTCCGTTTTCAAGTTCGTACATAATAATAGAAGATACTTGAAGAGCAACTGTCTCAGTTCTAAGAATTCTCTTTCCTAAACTAACAACTTTAGCTCCATTTTCTTCTAACAAATTTACTTCTTCTTGTTCTATTCCACCTTCTGGTCCAATTATAACAGCTATTTTATAGTTTTCTTTTAACTGCTTTATTCTTAATAATTCATTTTTTATATAATTATTATTTTCATTTTCATATGCTACTAATACTATATCATAATTTGGTATTTCTTCACAAATATTTTTTATAGTTTTGATATTTGAAACAGTTGGTATCAAATCTCTACCACATTGTTTAGCTGCAACTTCAGAAATCTTATTCCATCTTTCAATTTTTTTATCTTCATCTTTTCCAGATAACTTTACAATACATCTTCTAAAATTAACTGGAATGAATTTTGATACACCTAGTTCTGTTCCTTTTTGAATAATTAATTCCATTTTATCTGCTTTAGGTAACCCCTGATAAATATGCAATTCTACATTTCCTTCTGAGGTATCATCAGTTTCTTTTAATATTACACATTCTACCAACTCTGAACTAATGTTACTAATCGCACATATATAATTTTTAGAGTTATCACTATTGCATACTTTTATATCATCATCTATTTTTAGTCTAAGCACATTTTTTATATGATTTACATCTTCACCAATTATTTTTACTTTTTTATTATCTATTTGATTTGATTTAATAAAAAACTTACTCAAATTACTTTTTCTCCTATCACAGATTTATATATTATATCATAGAAAATTTAAGAAATAAAGAGATTTTGAAAGATTTTAATAGATTTTAGAAGATTTTATGTTACAGAAATGATATTAAATTTTAATGAATAAATAGTTGATTTTAATATACAATTTAATTATAATAATTTTGTAAATAAAATTATGTATGGAGCTACATGAGGCGAGTACAATTTACACATATTCCTCTTTAGCTCAGTTGGTAGAGCGCTCGGCTGTTAACCGATAGGTCGTTGGTTCGAGCCCAACAAGAGGAGCCAAAAGTAATTTTGTTAAATCAGAATTACACTTAAGATAGTTTAGCTTCAATCTAAACTATCTTTTTTCATTCTTTAAGATATTTATTTTCAAACTTACTTATATATGATATACTACATTTATATAATAAAAATAGTATGTATTATATAATGACAATTTAATATATTATTTAAATTGGAGGAATAATTAAAAATATGGAAAATCAAGTAAAACTTTTTAATGATGGTGATAGATGTATATTATTTGAAAATTTTGATGATTTTATTGATGAACTAACTAAATATCTACCATTAGAATTTAAAGTAATAAAAAAATTGAATTATGATCCACACATCAATGAATATTTAAATAATGAAGAAGATGATGTTAATAGAAGATTTAATCCGTTTGATTGTTATCTAGTAAAAATCTCACCTATATTATATAAAGAAAATACTATAAACTATTTGGTTGTAGCTCCTCATTTTTCTGGATTTAGCGGGAATTTATTAAGAATAGCAGCTGTAAATGACGAAAGTATCTTAAATGATGACTACATTGATATGCATAAATGTAAGTATTTTTCCATTGCTAGTTGTAGTAGAATAAACGAAGTATATGATAATGAACCCGCAGAAAATGAATTTGAAAATGAGTTATTGAAATATAACAATAAAGAAATAACAAAAAAGCAGTTAATAGACTATATTTTCAATAGTCAAAATAGTTATAATCTTTATTGCCCTATGACAGAAAAATCAAGAATAATAAAACCAAATTGTTTTTTCTCATCTATGAAAATGATTTATTTAACAAATTACAGAAAAATTCAAAGATTTGGAGCAACTGATAATATGAATTTAGGAGAGTTTATTCTAAAAAACAATCTAAGTGAATATGATATTATTATTAATCCTCGGTTCAAAAAAATACTCTGTAAGATTAAATCAACAAGAAATAGAAAATGAAAAACTAAATAATACATAATTAAAAATAAAGACATATAGTTTAACTATGTGTCTTTTAATTTTTCAAATTATATTTTTAAATTATATCATTATTATTTTATATGTTTATTATTTTATATGTTTATTATTGTACTTGTTTTTGTTTATCTTTATTTTCGCTATTTCTTTCTTCAATCATTCGTAATAAATCTTCTGCTATTTGTTGTGGATTCCTTCCATTTGCAAAAATTGTCATAGTTGCCAACTCTCTATTGCAATTACTTGTAAAAAATCTTTCATTATCATTAATATCTCCTGTAGATCTTTTAGCCATTATTTCTAAAGCTTCTTTTTTATCTATACAAGGAAGTAAAAGTACTATATTTTTAAAATGAGATAATAATTGTCTTACCTGTTCAAAAATTTGACTCTGTTCATAAACAGAATGTCCTGCACCGAAATCTACGATATAAGGTTTTCCACCTAATTTTCCAGCTTTTACTAATCTACTTAATAAATCATAATTATACGCTTCAGAGCTTTCAAATCTACTTCTAACACCTTTACGTCTTTCATCATTAGCAACTTTATCTAAGCAAACTCTATCAATACCTGTTATTTTAGACAATTCTTCTGCAATAGTTGACTTTCCTGCTCCTGAAGGTCCTATTAAAATAATACTTTCATCAAAAAACTTACTACCCATAACTATTTTTTATTATCTGCCTCAATTAGTTTATCTACTAATCCACAGCATTCCTTTCCTTCATAACAAACTCTATCTGTCATACAAGTTGAGCCTAATCCTTTTCCAAGAAGTGGTGCCACTTCAGCTACTTGTTTTGCCATTTCTTTTGCAACAAATCTAATTTGCCATTGTGCTTTATTGCAACAACGCATTCTGCAAACCCATTGTGTATTTCTTCCATTGCTTGTAGTAATAACATTAAGCATTTGTGCACCTAAATAGAAATATATCAAATCTTCTTCAAGAACACCTGCTTTTCTAAATTCTTCACAAACTTTAATATTTTCATTTACTGCATTTACAAACTTTTCATTATAATTTGCTTTAATTGATTCTGGAACAATATAATTGTTCATATTCCACATTGGAACAAATTCAGGAACCAATAAAGCATGCATTCTATGTCTTGTTAAATGAGTAAGAATTGAAAGTGAAATAGGAATTTGGAAACTAAAACTTACTTGCTCTAATTCTCTTCTCTCTTCTTTATGTAAAATGTTTTGCATTAATTTTTCTTTAGCATTCTTATCTTTCTTAGTCATATTATCTAATATTTTTCTTGCTTCATCTTTTGAACATTGATAATGATACATTATATTACTCTCTAATATAACATCATCTGCATTAGGAGTATAGCTAATCAAAGTTACTTTTGGTGCAATTTTTATTTCAGGTCTTTTCTCCATAGACTCTAAATACTCAAATTCATTTTGAGAATGTTCTTCTTGAGCTTTAATGTTTGGAACTAAATATGGAATAGATTCTTCTATAATTTCATAAAGTTTATCCCCTAATTCTTTTAATTCTGTAATTCTACTTAATCTACCACTTCTAAAAGATATTACCATTTTCTCAAGTTCTCTTGCATTAAGTCCCATGATAATATTGCTATGGAAACAATAAGGTAATATGAATCTAGCATCTTCTTTATTAATTCCACTATCTGCTAAATCGCCATATACATTAAATAACATTTTGCTATGAGCAATAAATTTTTCCTTTAACTCTTCATTTTTTTCATGTACTTCCATATTTTGATTTCTAAATTCTGGAACATAAAAACCAGCTGTTCTAAAATCTACTTCTCTTCTAGATTTTATAGTAAATGATGTAAGTCTATTTCCAATTATTGTTTGTTCAACAATTGGTGTAACATCATTTAAAGCAAATACTAAATAGTCATGTTCTATAATTGATTTATGGCCCATCTTTATAATTCTTTTAATTAATTTTAAATTATTCTCATAATCATCACAACTTTCAAGTACTTCAAAAACATTTCCGGGAAATCTTGATAATTTTCCAGCAGCTGCAACCTTTCTTATTCTGGTTTCTAATTCATCTTTTGTTGTTCCGCCTATTAACTTTATTTTCATAGTATCTCCTTCCTATTTCCTTATAGTTCAAAACTAAATTGATTATATATTAATTTTATTTTGGTGTCTACTACAAAAAAGAGATTTTAAATTTAATTTAAAATCTCTTCTTTAGTATTTATTATTTTTCTGACACTTTAGCAAATTTTCTTAATTTTTCTTGTGCTAAATAATTTATTGTTCCTAATGGGAACTTGCCTTGGCTATCCTTTTGTCCTGCTGGTACACCTGTTAAAATTTCAATTCCCTCATCAATTGTAGAAATTGCATAAACATGGAATTTTCCTTTCTTAACAGCTTCTATAATCTCATCATTTAATGAAAGATTTCTAACATTTTGTTTAGGAATAATAACCCCTTGTTCACCATTTAATCCTCTTAATTTGCATATTTGATAGAATCCTTCAATCTTTTCATTAACTCCACCAATAGGTTGAATAAATCCTTTTTGATTAATAGATCCAGTAACAGCGATTGATTGATTAATTGGTATTCCTGATAAACTTGAAAGCATTGCATATGCTTCAGTACTAGAAGCACTATCGCCATCTACTCCACCATATAATTGTTCAAAGCATAAATTAGCTGTTAAAGACATTGGCGTATCTTGAGCAAATTGCTCACCTAAGTAACCTGTTAAAATCAAAACACCTTTTGAATGAGAAGGACCTGACATTTCTATTTCTCTTTCAATATTTATAATGCCTTCTTTTCCAGCATATGTGCTAGCTGTAATTCTAGCTGGTTTACCAAAAGAATAATCTCCTATTTTGATAACTGTTAAACCATTAACTTGTCCTACAGCATATCCTTCTGTATCTATTAACAATGTTTCTTCTTTAATCATTTGAAGATATCTTGTGTCATATTTTTTGATTCTCTCAATTCTTTCGTCTAATGCTTTTTGAATATATTTTTTGCTAATTATTTTTTGTTTATCTTTCTTAGCCCAAACTGATGCTTCTCCAACAATTTCTCCAATTTCACTAAACTGTGTTGATAATTTATCTTTATCTTCCGCCATTTTAGAAGTAATTTCAACAAGTTTAGCCATAGCTTCTCTATCCATATCAAGTAAATTTTCTTGATTACAAAAACTTCTAACAAATTTACTTAATCTTTCGATATTCTCCGGCGTTTTTGGCGCATCCTCTTCAAATTCTGCTTTAATTTTAAATAATTTTCTAAAATCTTCATCTAATGATAATAATGTGTGATAAATATTAGAACTTCCTAAAACTAAAACTTTAACATTTAATGGTATAGGCTCTGGCTTTATAGAAACAAGCATTACGCCATTTCTTCTTTCTGTTGAATTGTCAATATTTAATTCTTTTACCATTAATGCTTTTTTTAGTGACTCATAGCAAAGTGGATTTGATAATAAATCTTTTGCTTGGAACATAATGTAACCACCATTTGCTTGATGTAATAAACCAGGTTTAATCATCATATAGTCAGTTTTTAGAGCACCATATTGATTTTCATATTCTAGTCCACCAAAAATATTATAATATGAATAATTTGTATCCATTATTACTGGTGCACCCTCTAACTTACTATTATCAATAATTAAGTTTACTCTGTAATTAAGCCAAGGTTCTTTATTTTCACCTCTTTGCATCTGATTAGCTGCTTTAAGCTCACTTTCTGATGCCAAGAAATAATTTATATTTTTTAATATATCTTTTTTAACTCCATCTAAATACGTAGAAATCTTTTTATTTCTTTTATAATTTGCCTTAATTGAATTAATATGAACATTAATTGTCATTAATGCGATATTTGATTGCCATTCTTCTACTTTCTTTTCTGCTTCTTTTTCAATTGTTTTAATTTCTGCTAATGCTTGAAATATTTGTTCTTGAACTAAATTTGATCTTTCTTCAAATTCTCTTTTTACACTTTCATCTAATTCTTCAAATTCTTCTTCAACTAATGTTTTTCCATCTAATACAGGCATCATATAGACACCATTTTCTGTAGATTTTACTTGGAAACCTTGCATCATTGTTTTTTGATTCAATTTTTCTAATAGTTCTTCTCTTTTTTGTTCAAACTCTTGCTTAATAATTTGTTTTTCTTTTTCAAAGTCTTCGTTATTAAATGTTTTCTTTAAATCTTTTCTAACATCTTTTACAAAGTTTTCCATTGTTGAACAAAATGCATTTCCTTGTCCAGCAGGGAAAGAAACTGCAACAGGTTCATTTGGATTTTCAAAATTATAAATATATGCCCAATCATTAGGAACCTTTTCTTTTTCTGCTTTTTGAGCTAAGAATTTCTTAGTATACATTGTTTTTCCAGTTCCAGAAGGGCCTTCTAAATAAAGATTATATCCTTTAATATTGATGTCTGTACCAAATTCTAGTGCTTTAATTCCTCTTTCTTGTCCATATATCAAATCAGTGGTATCGACTAATTCTTTTGTTGTTTCGAATTTGAATAAACTTGGATTACAAATATCCTTTAAATCCTTTGGCAATAGTTCATTTCTTTTTCTCATTAGTGTTATTCCTCCGTATTTATTAAAGTACTAATTACTTTTTTAAAACTCATATAGAGATTTTATATCAAATAGTAAAAAAAAACAATTATTATTTTGCAAAAAATTAAATTTATATTTGAAATATAAATTCAAATTTTTTTTGTCATAATAATTGCATCATTTTCTCTATTATAATATTTCTTTCTAAGCCCAACTTGTTCAAACTGAAATGACTTATATAACTGAATTGCGGCTATATTTTTCTCGTTAACTTCTAAACTTATTTTTTCTTTTCCTAGTTTTTTTGTTATCTCTATTAGCTTATCTAAAAGCAATTTTCCTATACCTTTTTTTCTCATTGTTTTTTTAGTAACAATATTGGTTATTTCTGTATCATCTAAAGTGACTAATATTCCAGCAAAACCTACTATCTCATTATTGTTTACTGCAACAATGTAATGTGAATTTTCATTTTCAAGTTCACTTTTTAAAATGGAAGCATTCCAAAATTCATCAAACTCATCTTGTAAATTTAATTTGACTTTTTCAAAATCTTCTAAAGTCATTTCTCTCACTTCAATCATATTTACACCTATTTTTTTAATCTTTCTGCTTGAGATTTTCTTAAATATGTTGGTAGAAAACTATCTGCATCACACAAATCATTTTCATTATATTTTTGATATGCCATTTTTCCTAATGAAACAGCCGATTGCTTATTATCATTAGAAAAAACAATATTCTCTAATTTTGAAATTAATAAATCTCTATGCAATATAGAACCATTTCCAACAAAAATAATATTATTATATTTTTTTAATTTGTCTACAACATTATTGATATCATCTGCAATAAATTCTTCTTTCTTATGATAGTTTTTATCAAAAACACCAGCATAAACTTGATTATTTCTGGCATCTATTAATGAAACAATTACTTGATTATCACTACATTGGACATTTCTTGCTAATGATTCTAAAGATGTTACAGAAGCTATTTTTATATTTAGTACTTCAGCAAACGGTTTAACTGTAGAAACCCCAATTCTAATACCAGTAAAAGATCCAGGACCTGGGCAACATGCAATTAAACCGATTTCTTTTAAACTTAAATTATTTCTTTTTAAAAGTTCATCAATTAAAGGCATTAGGTTTTCTGAATGTGTTTTTCCATCATTTAATTCATTTTTATCTATTAAGTTATCATTTTCAAGTATTGCTACACTGCAAATTACACTTGAAGTATCTATTGCTAAAATCTTCATTTTTTCTCCTATTAGAATTCTAAATTCTCTATTTTTATATTTCTAACATTCTCTTCTTCATTGTTTCTAGAAAAAGTGATTTTTACATAATTATTAGGAAGTATATCTTCTATCAATTCTCCCCATTCAATTAAGCATACTCCTTTTTCAAAGTATTCTTCTCCTCCAATAGCTGTAAATTCATCAGAATCCTCTAATCTATATACATCAAAATGATATATGTTTAGATTTGGAGAATAGTATTCATTGACAATTGTAAAAGTTGGACTAGATATCTCGCTTTCTAGTCCAAAATAGCTTAGTATTCCTTCTACTAATTTTGTTTTACCAGAGCCTAAATCTCCTGTTAAAACAATTACCATTCCTTTTTTTAATTGTTTAGCAATTTTCTTTCCTAACTCTATTGTTTCTGCTTCTGATCTTGTAATTATCTCCATAAAACTCCTTATTTATTATTTAAATAATACTCATAGTTTTCTTCATTAATCTCTACTGTTTGCAAGTTTTGAACTCTATTAGTATCATAAGTCTCCATAAACTTTATTTGTATAGCTCTAATAATTGCTGCATGTGTAATAATAAATATTTCATCATCTAATTTATACTCTTTAAATAAATCTTCTACAAAATCACATGTTCTTTTTATTACTACGTCTCTACTTTCAGCTCCAGGTGGTGTATATATTCCTAATTTAAATTCTCTAATTAATTCTGGATCTAGGTCAGATTGTTTCTTTCCTTCCCATTCTCCTAAACATGTATCTATAATTCTATTATCTATAATTGCTTCTTTACCAGGAATAATTGCATCTAAAGTTTCTTTTGTTCTTATTAATGGAGAACGATATATATAATCAAAATGCTTATTTAGTTCTGATGCTTTCTTTTTTGCTTCTTCTATTCCTTTTTCAGTTAAGTGAGCTTCTTTTTGACCTGTAAACTTTCCTGCTTTATTATAATTTGTTTCTCCATGTCGAATAAAAGTTAATGTTGGCATCTTATCCTCCTTACAACTTTATTTAACAGAAATATTATATAATAATTATGTAAATTTTACAACAAACAATAGCAAAAAAATTGAAAATATGATATACTCTTTTAGGTTTTTAGGAGGAATGGTTATGAATAATATAGAATACAATTTAGCAATGGTTATAAGTAATGCAAATAAAAATATAACTCCTTTTGAAACAATAGATGCTATTTCTGATGCTGGCTTTAAGAATGTTTTTATACAATGGTACAACAGAAGCTGGAATCCATCTCAAGAAAAGCAATTAGAATATATTAAAAGCAAAGGATTAAACGTTATTTTTGCACATCTTGGATATGACTATGTTAATGCTCTATGGCTCGGAAATGATTATATTAGAAATTTAATTATAGAAAGCTACAAATACGATTTAGATTGTTGTCACAAAAATGGGATCTCTCTTGTAATTATGCATCCACATGGTAAAATGAATGATCCTGTTTTTAATAATGTTGGAATAAAAAGTTTTCAGGAAATAGCTGATTACGCAGAAAAGCTTAATATTAAAATTGCATTTGAGAACACAAGATTTAAGGGTTATTTAGAATACCTTTTAGATAATATTAAAAATGAAAATGTAGGAATTTGCTTTGATTCTGGACATTATCATACTCATTTTAAAGATGAATTTAATTTTGATAGATTTAAAAACAAAATCTTTGCAGTTCACTTGCATGATAACGATCAATCTGAAGACCAACATCTTCAACCATTTGATGGAACCGTAAATTGGAATTTTGTTATTCATAAATTAAAAGAATGTAATTATGATGGCCCAATAACATTAGAACTATGCTATAGAAAACAGTATTTAGAAATGAATCCTTTAGATTTTTATAAAAAAGGATATGAAAATGGAATAAAAATATATAAAATAATGAATGAAAATTAATTTACTTTGGAGGAATACACATGTTCACAACAGCATATATCTTATCACAAATATTTATTATTATTAATTATACTTTCTTAGTTATCACATATCAATTAAGAAACAGGCAAAAGATTTTATTATTTAATATAGGAGCTCAAATCTTTACAGGTTTATCTTATTTTTGTTTAAATGCATACTCTGCCGTTGCTATGGCTATAATTGCTCTTCTTAGAGATATTATTTTTATGTTAACAGCAAAAAAAGAAAACAAACTGATTGAAAATATTAATTTTATAATAATAATCATTGCAATGATTATTTTTGGAATTGTCACATATGAAAATCCATGGTCAATCTTACCTGTTATTGCAACAATACTTTATACTTTTAGCATTTATCAGAAAAACATTAAACTATTTAAATTATTAGGAATGATTGTGAGTATTTGTTGGATACTTTATAACAATTACTTAATATCTATGTTTGGAATAATACTAGAAACTATTTTATTTATTTCATCAGTTGTTGGATATTTGAGAGATATAAAAGATTTAAAAGAACCAGTAAATTAAATTACTGGCTCTTCTTTTTTATTTTCTCTTTTTCCTGTTACCATTCTAAGTTTACGCAATTTTTTATAAATTGCTATTTTACAACTTTAATTATTATCAGATTGTTGACTCATTTTATTTTTACCTTGTTTATTTTGCATATTTTCCCTATTACCTTTTGATCTTATATCATCTGATGCCATTCCTTCTGGTAATTCAGGTTTTTCGCCATTAGGCATCTGTAACACATTTTCTTGATCAAAATCTTCAGGTAAATTCTTAGGATCAAAATCATCTGGTCGTTCAGGAATATTGTCAGGATTAAATCCTTCTGGTATATTTCCACCTTCAAACATTTCTTCTCTTCTTTTGTCACCTTGACCGTCATTTCTTTGACCGCCCATTCCTCCCATAAATCCATTTGAATTTATTTGTGAGGAAACCACAGATGTAACTTCTAACTGTGTTTTTTCTTCTCCATTTATATATAATATATAAGTTTTTTCATTTTTAATATTGCTATTTGAAATTAATAGTGCTGAATAGTTTTTGTTAGTTTTGAAGTTTGCAATTTCATTTCCATCTGAATCTACTACTCGTATTGTATCTCCTGAGCTTCCTTGACTAGAGAAACAAATTGTGTATTGTGAAGATGTATTTGAAGTATTTTGCCACATTCCGGTACCGCCATAAACTATTAAGCTTCCACCACTTACATTAAATTCTTTATCATAATCAACTGCACCATTCCCTGCATTCATTGTTCCAGCAACTACAACATTTCCACCTTTCATACTAATGCTTCCATTTGAATCTAATCCATCACCATTGCTATCAACATAAATATTTCCACCATTTATCTCAACTAATGCACTATTGTCACCTGCACCATTTATTCCATCGTCATCAGCTTTAATTTTTATATCTCCACTATTAATCTGAACAGTTAATCCTTCTATACCTTCATGTGAATCTTCTATATTAAGTGTTCCACCATTAATAATTACCTGTTTTTCTGCATGAATTCCATCATCACCAGCATTTATTGCAATATTACTATTTTCAATAATTACATATCCTCTTCCTTCATCAGTATCATTTGTTGATTTAATACCATCTTGCTTACTTGTTACCGTAATAGTTGCATCTTTAATATCAACGCAATCCTTTCCTCTTATTGCATCATCATTACTATTTACTTCTATAGTAGCATTTGTAATTACTAATTCATCTTTGCTTACAATTCCATCCAAATAATTTGCATTAACAATTAAAGTACCTTTTCCATTAATAAATAAATCTGTCTTACTAAAAATTGTACTATCTGGTTCATCACCATCATCATTTGTGAAAACTGTATATTTAGAGCTATCTGTGAATGTATTCGTCGTTCCTGCTACTAAATTAATGTAAATATTTTTAGCGTTTATAACATTAATACATGCTGTATTTGATGTTTTAATACTTACTCCATCAAATACTAATACAACATTGTCTTCATCTCCAGCATTAACTACAATATTTCCATCTTCTAATGTTCCTTTAAAATAGTATATTCCAACTTTTGAAATTGTAATTGTGTTTCCTTTTACTGAAGCTCCGCTTCCATCTATACTTAAATCATTTAAATTTATTTTCGTATTATAATTTGTATATTCTACTTCTCCTCTCTTATTTTTTGATTCTACCTCCAACTTACTTGCAGAATAACTAGAATTTCCAGTTGTTTTTGTTTCAGAATTGTTAGATAACTTTGAGTAAACTATCAGTAGAGCCAATACGATTACTATAAAAATCATTATTAACGAAAATATAATTATCTCTCTCTTTTTCATTATAATTCCACCTCACTTAATTCTTCTCTTTCTAACATAACAAGCATATTTGCATTACGAACTCTAATTTCATCTAAGAAAGCTTTTTCATTTATTTCTGCCTTTGATGAAACAGAATATGTTAATTCAAAAGTGCTTCCTAAATTTGTAGTTTTAACTTTTTGTAGTTCTACTTTATTAGTATATTTTGAAAAAATATCATTAAATATTTCGTTATAATCTAAATTTTCTGGAATTACTATTTTTAGTTTTCTTACTGATTTATCTTCTACTTTATCTAAAACATAAGACATTAATATTACCAAGATTCCGACTACAATTGTCATTATTACTGCAAAAACTACATATCCCATACCACAAGCTAAACCTGTAGCCATAGCCCAAAAAACAGTAATTATTTCTTTACTATTCCCAGGCATACTTCTAAATCTTATTAAACTAAATGCACCTGCAATTGCTAAAGATGTTCCTAAGTTACCATTTACTAGCATAATAACAACTTCTACCAACACAGGTATTATTGTAAGAGTTAGTAAAAAATTAGATGTTGTTTTAGTTGTTAATTTATGTACAATACTTATAATAATTCCTAAAACAACTGCCACTCCAACACTGATTAAACAATTTTGCATACTGATTGTAGCACTGCTACTATAAAAAATACTCTCTAACATAATTTTCTCCTTTATTAATTACACTACACACGACATCAAATCATTTTCTTTTAATACTAGCTGTGTATAAGCTTCTCCGTATTTAGAAAATCCACATGGACTTATTTCACACTCACTAATCAATTTTACAAACCATAGCGGTATACTTCCTAGTGTCTTTATTTCCATAATGTATTTGTCTTGTTCTAATATATTATCTCCATAATTTCCTTTTTCTAGATTTAAGTTATAGTCTCTTGCGATAATATTATTATCAAATGTAATTCTAAAGTCTCTGTCAGATTTATCATAGAATGCTTCTCTATTATAACTTATATACATAGTTTTTTTCAAATTAAATCTATCAAAATAATAATCTAATTCATTTTTAATTTGAACATTTTCATTATTAATAGATTTTTTATCATTCATATAATTATTAAATTCATTGAGTTTCATTTCTATTCTTCTTTTACAAACAATACCATCTACTTTTCTCTTTATCTCTAAAAAAACATTTGAGTCTTGATTGGGTGTACCATAACTTCTCAATCTAATTTTTTCCTTAAAGAATGGTTTCGTAATTGAATGACCAATTAAATCATAGCTGTTAGTGTCAAAATATATATTACAAATTGTGCTTTTACCATATTCATCCGGAATCATATGGTCAGCCATAATGTTTCTAATCATATTATACTGTTTTTTATCTAATATATATTTTTTCTCTACTCTTCTAAAAATATCAGCCATTGTCATAACTCCTTTTCTTAACTTTAAACTAATTATAAATTATCAACCTTAAAGTAATATTAAATATAAAAAGAGTATGAAAAGCTTATTAAATAAGCTTTTCATACTCTTAGTAGTATTCTTTTATCTTTTAAAATCCTAAGTAAAACATATAAAATCCAATTAATAAAATTATAGTTCCTAATATATTTTTTGATATATTATAAAACTTATTATATTTCTCACTACTTTTAATTTTTCTAACTAATCCAGCTGATGTTCCAAGTGCAATAACTAGAAAACTATTTCCTATTGCATATATCAATAATAAAAATATTCCCCATAAAACACTGGCTTTATTAGCAACAAGTGCTAATAATACAACTAGTACCGGAGTTGCACAAGGTGATGCGAAAAATCCTCCAAGTATTCCCATTAGCAAGGCCCCAACATAACCTTTTTTCTTATTTTTATTCTGAAATGTAGATGGTTTTATAAATACAAATAATTCATATGTTTGAAGTGCCATAAGTATCATTATTATTCCTAAAAATATATACCACAGTTTACTTCCACCTCGAATATATTTGCCAAGTATTGCAGAAATGGCTCCTAGTGTTGTAAATGTAATTGCCATTCCTATTGCAAAAACTATTGAAAGTTTTAATGATTTTTTTGTATTTTCTCTTTCGTATCCGCCAACATATCCTATCACAAGTGGAATGCTAGATAAAGAGCACGGTGTAAAAGAAGTTAACACTCCTGCTAATAAAGAAACTAATGGAGCAATCCATTGATTATTATTAATAATATTCGATAAGAATTCTAACAAATTATTCATTCATTCCCATCTCCTTAAGCATTTGTCTCATCTCAAATAATGTTAGAATTCCAACATGTTTTGTTAAAGTATGATTTCCATTTTCATCTTTAATAATCTCTATATTCATTTCATCAGCATTTGTTGGATTATATGGAGTTCCATCGCTATTAAATAAAAACTGTGTAGGTATTAATTCAACAGGATAACCATTAGCTAAATCTGGATATTTCCAAACATCCATACATTTTACAATTGCCTTTTCTTGTACTTCATTATTTAATTCTACTAAATATGGATGCATTTTGTCACACGCTGGGCAACCATCAGCTCCGAAATCCAAAATAATTGGCAAATTGTAACTTTTTAACTCATCTAAATCCAACACTGTTGAATCTAGTTTAAATGTACTATTTACATTTCTTATTTCGACAGTACTTTCTTTTTTGTTATTTTTAATAAACCAAATACCAATTATAATTAATACAATTAGTATTACTATAGTTATTTTCTTTTTCATAAAATCTCTTTTCTTTTTTATTCTTCTACAGTAGTATTATTTTCAATGGCATCATTTGTATAAGTATCAACTTCGTTTTCAAAATCTGTGTCATTATTTGTATCTTCTTCATAATAATTGTATTCTGAATCTAATACTTCATTTTTTACTTCTTTTTTTTCTATTTTTTCTCCAAAAAATTTAGAATAAGTTTGATAACATCCAAGTGCCACGATTCCTATTGCTAAAATGATTCCAAATATTACCATTAATAAATTCATTAAAGTTATTCTTGTTTTTTTATTTTCCATATTCTTTCTTTCCTTTTCTATTTATTAATATTCAACTTCAGATTTATTAGGAAATACAAATGCGCACACAAAATATAGTACAATTCCTATTCCACATCCTAGCGCTAAAACACCCCATATAACTCTAACTAAAACAGGATCTATATTAAAGTATTCAGCAACTCCTCCACATACTCCGCAGATTTTTCTTCCTTCTTCTATTTTATAGATTTTCTTCTTTCCTTCCATTTTTATTCCTCCTTTAATAATTTTCTAATTTTATCTCTTTTTTCTATATCTTCTACGTATTCTTTTCTTTCTTTAACAAAGTTTTTTGATCCCCTTTTTTCATAATCATATCTTGGAATTAATTGAACATGAAAATGATTCATTGGTCCATCACACATGGTGCATAGATACACACTTTCTGAATTATATACTTTTTTTATAATATTCATTAATTTTTTTGAAAACACAAATATTTCTCTACATAAATCATCAGGAATTTCCATCATATCTTTGTAATGTTTTTTGCTACTAATAATAGTATGTCCATTTGCTCTAGGATTTCCTACCAAAAAACATTCAAATAAATCATTTTCAAATAGCATTTTTTCTGTATTATCACCATATAAAGAATGGTTATGTTCTTTGTCATAACATGTTGGGCAGATTCCCATATCTGTAAGCATTGCTGGAGTTAAATTTTCTTCATTCATATTTTTTCTCCTAAATTTTACTTTTAATATTATATCACAAAATATTTTTCCTAAATATATTTTACATAATTTTTTACATATTTTTTTAAAAAAATTGATTTTTTTACAATATAGTGGTATAATGTTAAAGATAGCTTACGCTATTATATTTAATTAACAGATACACTATCTTGTTAGTTAAAATCTCCTCCCTTCTGGGAGTTTATCATATATAGGTATCTCGTTTCACATCACCCGCTCTATAAGAGCACGACCTGCTACGATAAGGAGGTAGCATCAACATGAAGAACTTCTACACCCGATTCATCGCAATTGTCGTCATCATCGTGATGGCTCTCAGTTGCACCGTAGTGGCATTTGCTGACAATGGCAACCCCTATCAGGATTCCTACTACGACATCCCCTCCTCTGGCATGGTGGTCAGTTTCGAAGCCCCCATTATGCCGACCCCTTCTGACGAAGGCGAACCCATCGGCACATTGGGAGCCGGAACTATGTGCCGGATTCTCGGTATCTATGACAATGACGGATATCAGTGGTATATTGTTGACCTTGGCATTTTCGACGGATTCGATGCAGAGTATGGTTTTGTCGCATACATGTACATGATTGAAAATCCCTCGTGGATTATGTTGGCAAGACGTACAACTCTGTATTCCACTACGTGGTTCAATGACAATCTGTTCTACAATGCTAGGAGCATAACTGGTTTGGTATTGATTCTTGACGAGAATGAAGAGTTCTATGCGGTTCAGTACATGAATCATTTTGGAGGCACTTCTTTCCTTGTCAAAAACCATGTCAAGCCATACTCTCCTGAAGGTCATGAACTGTACGTATTGCCGATTGGCGCGCCCGTATATGACGACTCTCGCAACCAGATCGGAGAACTTCCAGGCTTGACTGTTATTGATGTTGACGGCCGTTCGGCTGGCGAATACATCCACATCACAGCAAACCCTGGTACTGACGATGAACTCTCTTGCTGGATTGTTCAGCAGTCGCTGCAGAGGATCATCAATTGAAGGACAATGCCGCCGCACTAATGCCAAGTGCGGCGGCGACTTTTTATTTATGAGCTTTTATTTGATTTTTATGTTAACATATGTTATAATTATTTTTGTAGCCTTGGCTATTTTAAGTAATTTTCGAGAATAATTTCTTGTAAAAATAATCTTCCTAAAAGGAAGTTTGAATATATTTTTATCTATGTTTCCCAATCCACTACAACACGAAGCTACAAAGGAGGTAGCAAAGATGAAACGGAAAACTTTTGGAAAAGCCCCACTCATTGCTCTGGTTGCTGTTGCAGTGCTGGCAATTTGCCTTATTGTAGTAGCACCTGTTTCTGCAAACGCAGAAGAGAACCCGTATGATATGTATCTCTACCCATTCGAACGCTATGGAACTGTTATCTGTACTCAACTCACCGTACGCTCTGCACCTTCCACAGGAGCAACTGAATACGGAAAAATGAAAAACAGACAAAACTGCCGTATCGTTGGAGAATACCAAACATGGTTTATGGTTGACCTGGCTTCTATTGGTATCACAAACTCTCAAGCCTCATATGGTTTTGTCCAAGCTTCGCTTATCAAAGAAGACCCTGCATGGATTGTTCTCACAAAATACACATACATGTACACTGACCCGTGGAACTCATACATTCCTAAGCAAAACGGTCAACAATCTGGACGTGTTCTGCTGGTAATTTCCGAAAACGATGAATTCTACTGTGTACAATGCAGAGAAGGCACGGCTGGTTCATCTTTCATCCACAAATGGGATGTTGGCCAATATACTAAAGATGGCATGCCCTCCTATGTGGTTGTTGGCGATAAGGTTCCCATGTATGATACAAACTGGAATCTGGTAGAAGAACTCAGTTACTACACTATCGTAAAGGTCTTAAATTCCACTGATGACCACTACTATATCGCACTCAATTACGGAACAGAACAAGAAAGACACGGCTGGGTACAACGCGATTATATTCAAAGAATCATCAACTGATGAAGAAAAATGGTGCCATGCAAAACCTGCATGGCACCACTTTTTATATATCTAATATAATTTGTTTGTTTTGTTCCTCATATTTTCTATATTTCACTCCACATGTATCAAACAATTTCTTGGAAACAATGTTCCCATCTGTACCATTGTATTTATCTGATTTATATACAACTTCTTTTATTCCACATTGGATAATAGCTTTTGCACATTCATTGCAAGGAAATAAGTCAACATATATTATTCCATCTTCTAATACTGAACCTTTATTATTCAATATTGCATTCAGTTCTGCATGGCATACATATGCATATTTTGTATTTAGGAAATCACCTTCTCTATCCCATGGCATATTTTCATCATCATATCCATTAGGTGCTCCGTTATATCCTGTTGATAATATTTTTTTGTCTCTACTTACTATACAAGCTCCTACTTGCGTATTGGGATCTTTGCTTCTTTGTGCTGCAAGCATTGCAACTCCCATAAAATATGAGTCCCAACCTATGTAACCCTCTCTTTTCTTTAACATATTATTTTCCTCCTTTATTTATTGTGTATATCAAGTTGATTATATGGCACCTGTATATTATTCATATCTAATCCTATTAAAACACATCTTAGTGCATCTCTTCTAGTTTGCACTTTTAAAATAGGATTACAGTATACTTTAATTTGATAATTAATACTTGAATCAGCCAACTCGTCAACTCCTCTATATTCACATTTTTCAACATTTTCATTTTCTTTAACCAATTTTACTATATCATCTATCGCTTTTTCAGCATCGGCTACTTTTACTTCGTATGGCATTGGTATTTTTATATTTATCATATTTGATACAACTTCTACTTGATCAATATTTCTGTTTGAAATAGAAACAATATTCTTAGTATTAACATCTTCTATCTTTGTTGTTTTAATTCCAATAACTAAAACTTTACCTACTACATTTCCATATTTAATTACATCTCCAACTTGATAATATGAATCTGATATAATATCAAATCCTTTAATAATATCTTTTAATGCATCTTGGACTGCAAATCCTATTATAACTCCTAATATTCCAACGCCTGCAAGCATTGAGCCTACATTTATACCATTAATTTGTAAAATAATTAATACTGTAACTATAATGAAAATATATCTAATAATACTTTTTAACATTTTTAAATAAGTATTTCCTTTTTTACTTTCAAATATTTTTTCAGATTTTTTACCTTTGAAAATAAATGTTATAGACTTATACAATAGTAAACTAACTATAATTACTATTAAAGATTTTATTAATTGAGTTTTCCAAATTTCACCAAATATTTTTTCTATAGTTTCCATACCTAAATTCCTTTATTTTCATTATTAGATTTTGCATCTACAAAATCATTCATCAATTTTCTAATAATTTCTATTTTATTTTTTGTATCTTTGTCTTTATAATCAAATCTATCAATTACAACATTTATATAATCATTTTCTTTCATCATTTTAAATGTCGAAGAAAAGTTCATATCAAAAGCAAATGCTAAAATACAAAGCCAATAATCGAGTGGATATTTTCTATCTCTTATATCTACAAGTTTTTTATCTAATATTGTTTGATATACCTTATCTGAAATCTTTGAATTTTCCATTTCTTCTGCAGAATTTACCTGACCTGGAAAAATTGCTTCTACCTTTTCTTCTTTTTTTACTCTGTAATTATCAAGTTTATCAGCATCTCTTATTAATTTTACATGTAGTAATTCTTTATCAGTTAATCCATCTTCTATAAATAGTTTATTATGATTTTCTATTGATTTTTTTATAATATCATCATATTTATTATCTTCTACAAAACTTCTTATTAATCCTTCTTCAAATAATATTTTTGCTCCATGTATTCCATGATTGAAACTACCATTATCCATGCCACCAGTAAATTTTAATTCATCAAATCTTCCAATATCATGTAATAAACCAATAAGTTCAGCTAAGTTTATATCTTCTTCACTTAAGTTTAATTTGGTAGCAATTTCTCTTGCGTTTTCAGCAACATGATATGTATGTATTACTTTTAGATTAAAACTTAATCTATCCTCTTCACTATATTTTTGCATAAAATTTTTAAATTCTAATTTAGCTTTATTTATATCGACCATTTTTATTCCTTCCATTGATATTTTTTCATATCAACTTTTTCATTTATTACTTCTATTCCATCTCTTTCAAGGCGTTCTTTTTGAATATTCTTTCCTCCAAAAACAAAATTACTTGCTAGTTCACCTTTACTATTAAGTACTTTATAGCATGGATACTTATCTCCATCTGGATTCTGATGTAAAATGTTTCCTACTACTCTTGCTAGCCCTTTATTTCCCAAATATTCAGCAACTTGTTTATAAGTTACTACTTTACCTCTTGGAATTATTGTTAAATATTCATATACTTTTTTCGCAAGTTCACTTTGAGTTTTACCAGTTTTATTTCCAATATTTAGATTGTAACTATTATCTATATATTCCATAATCACTTCTATTGGAACAGTTTCATCAAGTTTAATTGTTATCCAGCTTTTCTTGTTCATATGATATCCTGGAAATATTTTTTCATTATCTATTATTTTATAGCTTTCATCCTTAGAATATCTTAGATCTATTACTTCTACAATTTTCTCTGAATCACCTATCAACTTGTTTTCTGGAATAGCCATTAACACTCCATACCATTTGTTGTTTTGTTTATTACGCCAAATAGCACAGTCGTCATATTTATCCCACAAAAATTCCAACTCGTCTTTATACTTTTTTCTAATATATTCTATTATTTCCTTTGCTTGCTTTGATGTAAAATTCTCTATATTAGTACATTTTTCTATAATGTCATTTATTATTTTATCGTACTGATTTCTTAAGTTCCCTACAAAGTCCCCTGTAGCTGATTCCACGTCAACTAAAGCATATTCTGAATCCATTTCAATTTCAATTAATTTAGAATATTTCTCTTTTTCTGAAATTACAACAACTACTTTAAATTCACCATTTTCAATATTTTCTTCATATATGTACATATCATTTTGATTGTTAAAACCATATTTTTTTAAATTATCATAATTAATTGCCAGTTTTCTAAATCTATTATCTAATTTTCTCATAAAACCTCTATTTTAATTTCATTTCAATACAATCCCAATTTTCGCCCTGAAAACTATATACATTTTTCTCTATTCCGACCTCTTCAAATCCAACTGCTTTATAACACCATATTGCAGAATTGTTATTTGCAAATACTCCAAGATTTATTTCACCTGCATTTAAGTTTTCTTTTGCATATTTAATTGCTTGATTTATTATCTCTTTGCCATAACCTTTTCCACGCATACCATCATCTACAATAATAAAGCCTAATCTAATAGTGTTTTCATTTTTGTTAGGTCGCCTTAATATGAGGTGCCCTATAACTTTTTCATCATCTACTAAAGTCATTGGACAAAATAATCCATTTTTTTTGCAATTATTATAATTATTATTTATATCTTCTGGTTTCGCAGGATAACTATCATATCTATCTGCACTCCATAATCTAAAATCTCTTTCAGTTTTTATCCATTTAAGTATTTCTTTTGCATCATTTTCCTGGTAACTTCTTAATTTCATAAAATCACCTCTCCATATTGTTATATATATCATAAAAGCAGACAATCCTCAATACTGATTATCTGCTTTCCACTTTATATATTAATAACCATCTGCATATAATGCTTCAACCCCATCAATTACTTCCCCATCATTTGTTACAATTACAAATCTATCATTTTGATATTCCATATTCTTAACGTTTGATGCAATTTTAAAAAGTTTGTAATAAATATCTGAAGAATATGTATAAGATAAAGGATATGCATATACATTGTTATTTTCTGTTAAAATATAAATATCTTCTATTTTTCCAATATCATTGTTATACAAGCCCTTATTAATAGAAAACTCAATATCTTTAATTTTTTCATCACAACCAGAATACCAAAATTCTCTTGTTTCTTCATTAAATTCATTGTCTTCTAATGTCACATGTATAAATGTGTTGTTTTTACAATAAAAGTATTTTAATTCTATATAATCTTTTTTTATAGATTTGGCTTTTTTAAATTCACTACTAAGTTCACCATAATCAATATCATTTAGTGATTTAAGAGAACCATCAGTCATTAGGAAAAAAGGTGATTCAGCAATTGCTAAATTTATCCCATCAGAATTTTCACATACATCTATTATTTCTTGATTAAATTCCTTTATTTTCTTAAAATCAAAACGCTCATGAGTATTAACATCATAATTTGCATAAATGCTACCTTTATCTGTTATAAGATACATTTCTTCCATACTTTGTCCAGCAATTGGGAAAAATAGAATTCTTATTTTCCCATCTAATATACTATAATCTAATTTATAATAATTATTTGTAATATAACTTTCAATTGCATTTTCAAAATCATCATCTACATATGAAATTGCATTAGCACCATTTGGAAATCTATCTTCTACGCTCTTTTTGTCTTTTATTAACCAATAAATCTTTTCATCTCTATATTTTTCATAAACTGATGAATAATCCTTATCTAACTCAATATTTCCACTATCAACTTCTTTTGAGTTATCAATTTCTTCTATTTCGTTTTCATTTAAAATATTATTATAAGCATTATGTAATTTAAAACATAAAACAAATATAAAAATACATAAAACTATAATTATAAATATTAGTATAAAGTTTAATAAACTAGTTTTTCTTTTTTTATCTTCTTCCATAAAACACTCCTTTTCATTTAAATATTAGACTATATATTTTTAATATTTATACAATTCGGTAATACTCTCTGTTTTAAAATCATAACTTAATACTATTGTATTTAATCTATTAAATCCGTCTCTCCATCCAATTGATGCTTCTTGCGAATATTCTCCGTAATCAATTACTAAGTAAATTTCATTATCTGTAATATCATAAGAATAGATATCTAATATTGTATACGTATCAGTCGTTTTATCAGCAAAACCATAATCAGCAACTAATTTACTAAGAGAAATAATTTTTTTATTATTATATGTTATAGTTTCATCTTCTGAATTTTTTACTATTTGGGGTTCATTAGGATTTTCATAATCATTTTTAAATCCTCCACCTTCTATTAAATTCAATTTTTCTGTTTTTATATTTTGGCAATCTAAATCCATAGAAACTTTTATTTTTTCTTGCTCTATTGCAGCTGATCCATCTACATATGCAATATAGAAATACGCCATATTATCTTTTGCCCAAAAGTTTTCAACTATCATTGAATGCTCACCATATGTATCTATGTTTTCAAACACGCTTTTATCTACTGTTTCAATTATTCCACTATCTTTACCGTTTTCTATATATCCGATTTCTACAGTATCTGCATTTAATCGATTTTTATATGTATTACCAATAGATGTTGCTATATAATAAACTCTATTATTAACTATTCCTAAAAAGCCAACTCCTGATTTTATCACTTCAGCACTATTAGTATTTATATCTATTTTTAATATTTCATTATTAGGTGATTGACATATTAGATAATTGTCAATCACTCCTCTATATATTCCTTCACCTAAGTCTACTTTGTCTTTTCCATTAATTGTTACAGTATATAATTCTCTGTATAAAGAATCGCGATAATAATTTTCCTTAATGCATGATGTATATATTCTATTATTAATAATATAAATATTTTCACTACCTTTGCCTGAATAAATTATCGTTTCATTTCCCAAAGAATCTCTTTTTATTAATTCGTTTTGAGCATCTAATAGCTCCGCATAATTTCCATACAATGCTGAATTTTCTCTACTATTTTTATTTAGTTTCCAATAATATAAATCATCTCCATATTTTACAAAACAACCACCATTATTTACAATTTGTTTTTTGGTTTCAATATTATTAGTTTTAACTATATTTTCATTTGTTTCTTCTTTTTCATCTTTTTCCTCATTGTTTTTAATTGCAAAATTAGAGTTTTCTGCTTTTTCAACTTTTAAATAATTGTTATATAATAAATATCCTAAAATAGACATTATTATTACAGCAACAATTACCCCTATTAAAAAAGATATTAAACTATTTCCATTTTCATTATTCATCTTTATCCTCCTCAAAATCAACAACATTTTTTCTGAACTCATTTATCATTTCATCATCAATTCCCAATCCATTTTTCACAAAATTGCTAAAATCTCCCCATTGTTCATTTATTTGTCCAAAAGCAGCTTCAATATATTCTTCCTTAGCAAGCATTAAATTCTTAGTTTTTTCTGCATCAGCTTTATCTCCATCTGAAAATCTAATTAACCAATACACTCTACCTGCTTTTTTCTCATATACATTATTTGTATAAAGATAATCTTCAATAATATCTTCTCCATCAACCCCTAAAATGGCTAATAGTATTGCAGTAATAATTCCTGTTCTATCTTTTCCAACTGAACAATGATATAAAACCGCTCCATCTTTTACAACTTCCATTACAGTTTTTATTACTTTACTAACATTTTCTAAATATTCACCTGTCAAAACTTCTTTATATAGATTTACCATATTGATATGCTTTTGCCCATTGTTAACACCTTTTTCATGTGTAATTCCTGGCGTTCTCCTATCAAAAATTGGAATTTCTATATAGTCTAATTGCGGACAGTATATATCTGGTCTTTCCATTTTCTCTTGAGTTGATCTTAAATCAATTACACTTTTTAAATTATATTTATTTATTAATATTTCAACATCTTTTTGAGTAAGTTTATCTAATGCATCTCCTCTAAGTATTTTTCCATTTTTTATTATGCCATCTTCTGCTTTAATCTTTCCCAAATCTCGAATGTTTTTAGCGCCTTTTAATTTAATATTTTTCCCCATTTAAACTCTTCTCTCTGTTTTAATATAAATCTGAATAATGAAATTCATCAATTAACCAATTATTATTTTCTTTTACAAGTACAAATTTATTTTCTTTTATTTTTTCCTTTTTATCATCACCGTTATAGTGAATTGTACAAACCGTAGAAACTATTCTATTTTCTTCAATTTTAACATCTTTAAACTCTTTTATTGAATCTAGCGTTGATTCTTTATCATCGCTATCTCCGCTCCAATATTTATCGTCATATTTTACTAATCCATTTGCATTCTTTTCAAAATCTTTTATCATTTTATCAGTAAAATTGTCTTTTAAAACTTCTTCATAGTCTTCAATCAAATAAACATATTGATTTTCATTTTTAACTGGCTGTTCAGATATTTTAAAATAATATCTAGATAAATTATATAAATCTATTGCTACATAGAACTTTTCCTTTAATAAAACTTGTGCTCCACTTTCAGATACAAAAGTAGGATTTGTATAGTCGTTTCCAGCAATAGTACTTGCATTATTTTTTTCTATTTCATCTGCTTTTTCTTTTTGATTAACCTTAACCAAAAGTACTATTCCAATTATTATTACTATAATAATTATTAATATAGGAATTAGTTTAATTTGAAAACTTTCTTTCTTTTCCATTTTACTCTCCTTAAAATTAAAACAATTATAACAATATAATTATATACTAATTAAAAATCAATTGTAAACACAAAAACAATAATTTTAAAAAAAGAAATACTCTTTATTAAGAGTATTTCTTTTAATTCTATTTTGCTTGAATATAGTTTAATACTATTGAAAAATCTACTTTTTCATTTACACTTTGGTTGTAATTTTCATCCCATATTACACTAAATCTTATATTATATGTTTCATTTGGTTGTAATACTTTGTCATTAAACGAATCTAATATGTTTATTTTAATTGCATTATTATTAGATAAGCCATATGGTTCAATAGATTCTATTTGGGCAGGAACTGTACCTATATTTATTATATTTGTTGAAAACTCAACTCCCGCACCTGGATAAGCCAAATTTGATACAATTACGTTCAATTCATTACCACTTGATGATACTTCTGCTTTAATTTCATCTTCATTTACTCCAACTGCATTTACTATATATGGATTTGCAAATTGAATATCAATTTTTCCTTTTATATTACACGTTCCCGTTACACTAACTTCATTTAAGTTTTTTGCATATCCTATATCTATCATTAAAAACAAAGCTATTAGTACTAAAATAAGAATCTTCTTATTTATAGACATCATTACCTCCACTATATCTATTTCCGTAAGAATTCTCCATCTTTAGTACACACATTCAAACAATATTTTAACACATTATGTCAACTTTGTCAAATAGATATAGTGCATAGAAGTTTTTTAGAAATGCACATCAAAATAAAAAACTACTATAAATTTATAGTAGTTTTTTATTTTATATTTAAATTTATTATTCTCTCGTTTCTGCAATACGTTCATCCATTGCACTTGTTTGTTGCAAGGTTTCTGTTAATGCATTTACGTGTCCAGCTGCAACAAATTGCCCTGTATAATTTTCACTTTCATTAAGAACCCTGCTATTAAATGTTGTACTTGAAGTTGTTTTAGAGCCACTAACTGTTGTGTTATAAACATGTGTATCTGGATTTGTCTCAACAAATTCTTCTAATTCTTTAACATTGAAATTAGCATCTGCTAAAACTAATTGTTTTATTTCTATTCCTTGCTCTGCTGCTTTTTTAGCTAAATACATTGCGCCATAACCACCATTTGAATGTCCATCTATATAAAGTGGTTTATCCTTGTATTCGCTATTTAGATAATATTCAAGAAATGCATCTGCAGCTGCTTCTTCTCTAGCTTTATCATTTTTTCCTGTTGTATTTGAAGGAATAATTAAATCTGTTTCTAATCCATCATATATCCCTCTTTTATTAATATTATTAATAGAGCCTTCAAGATGGTCTATTGCACCTGCTCCTCCAAAATATACTGTAAGTGGTGAATCTTCATCTTGATTTTCTCCACGGCTTAAAGCCATTGTTGAACCATTATTCTCTATTAATGTTACGTCATCCATTTCAATTGTAGGTCTCTTTTTTGCTTCATATGCTCCACAAACGCATACACCATCAATAAATGTATGAGGTAATATCTTAGAAGATAGTTTATTATCTTTACATACTTTACAAATTTGAATATCACTATGTCCTTTTGAGCTACCCCTATTATAGTAACCAGATTCATATTCATGTTGAAAACTTCCAATATACTTCTTTTCTTTTTCTTTTTGGCATATTTTACATCTAGTTATCTGGTATCCTTTTGTACCACAAGATGCTTCTATTGTTTCCCAAATGTGGTCACCTTTTTTATTATCAATTGTATATGCATCACCCGTTTCTTCTCCACATTTAGTACAACGATCGATGTATATAGCAGGATTTTTACAATTAGCCTCAGAAACAATTGCTTGCGTCCAAACATGATCTCCATTTGGGCAAGTAATTTTAGTACCACCTTCTAAATCCTCTGCTGCCTCTTCAAGTGTACTAGCCATTGCATCAAGTGCATCTTGTAAAGCTTGTATTATAGAATCCAATAAGCTTGTTGGTCTTCCTCCTCCGCCATAAAACTCTGCGGCAAATTCTTCAGCATTTACATTTATTGTAAGTGCTTCTACAAATATTACTACTAATGCTAATATAAATACTGGTTTTAATGAGTTCTTATTCATATAAAATTCCTCCTCTATTAGCCATTTTTTTCTTAAGTGTATAAGACTACAATTTTATTATAGCACAAATTTAAGCAAATTTCAAATTTTTACCTAATTTCATGGAATTTTTAAAGACACACCCCAAAATCATTTTTTAAAAAATTGATTTTAGGGTGTGCCTTTAAAAATTATTGGAGCGGGTAGTGGGAATTGAACCCACGCTATCAGGTCGGAAGCATGACATTCTACCACTAAATTATACCCGCATTGTTATTATTAATTATAGCAAAATAGCTTGTATTTTTCAATAAAATAGAGTCCTAATAATCTGTATATTCATCACCATCTTCAGCTAAGCTTCTCAAAATTTCATTCTCGCGTTCTAATTCTAATAAATCTGCTTCTGTTGGTTCTACATACGTTATTACTGGTAAGCTTGTACATTTGGCTCTTGCTAATTTTATTACTTTGATAATTTTTTCAAATTCATCATCAGGAAAACAATATGTTAATTCTGTTTTTCCTTCCTGAACAATAATAAATTCGCGCAAATCGTCAACAGAAATATCTTTCTTATACTCAAATACAGGAACATTTAAAACTTGTGATAATAGTTCTGCTAATCTCTGCATATCCTTACACTCAGGCTTATCACCTTTGACCTTTGTGCTTATTTTTAATACATTAACTTTATTACCACTTTTTATTGTAGGAATTAGAAAATCACTATTTAGCAAAACAGAGAAATGTAATTCTGAATTATCAGCTTCTTCCAATTCCTTATCTAATGCTAATAAAACTTCCTTCTCTGATTGAGGAATAATTATTTCTCCGACTAACTATTCCCCTAATAATCTTTTCTACATAACCTGTTCTTTCTCCAATAGAATTTTGGAAATATACTCCATATGTATTTCCACTTATCTCATTTCCATATAATTCATATTTTTCGAAATATGGATTATTACTTAATCCAACAGTAAAACTATCTCTGTCTCTTAAAAAAGCTACCATTAAATCAATAATTTTTTCTGATTTTAACATTGCAATATAAGCATTATTAGGTCGATTATCAATACTATGATGTATATGTACTCCATCACATGATGCAAAAGGTCTTAAGCCATTTTCATTTAAATATTCAATTATTTCTACTAAATCTTCATCAATATCACTAACTTGCATGTTACTCTCCTTTGTGGCCATAATCATCAAGAAAATGATGCTTTTCATCTCCTTTTCGATAAGAAATTATAGCATTCAAATTAACATTCTCTACACTTCTAAAAATATTTATATCTATATTTTTATATTTTTTTCTTAAAGTATTAATTAATTCTTTTATTTCATCTCTTTTAGAACCATCTTCTCCTGTTAGTTCCTTTCTTTCTGAAACCTTACAAGCACACTTTATAAATTCTAAGCCGTTTCTTTTTTTCCATCTTACAATATCAGCTTCTTTGATGTAATACATGGGTCTTATTAATTGCATATCTGGGTGGTATGAACTATATAATTTAGGCATCATAGTTTGAATTTGAGACCCATATAGCATTCCCATTAGTATTGTTTCTATTACATCATCAAAATGATGTCCTAAAGCTATTTTATTACATCCATATTCTTTTGCTTTTTTATATAAATGGCCTCTTCTAATTTTAGAACATATAAAACATGGATTATTATCAATTTCTGAGACAACATCAAATATCTTTGTTTCAAACATATCAATTGGAATATTTAGTTTTTCCGCATTTGAAATTATTTTTTGCTTATTTTCTTCATTATAACCAGGATTCATAACAAGATAAACTACATCAAAATTTATCTTGTTATGTCTCTTTAATTCTTGAAAACATTTTGCCATAAGCATTGAATCTTTTCCACCAGAAATACAAACTGCTATTTTATCTCCGTCTTGAATTAGATTATATTCTTTTATAGCTTTTCTAAATTTTGTCCAAATTGCCTGTCTATACGTTGTCATAATACTTTTTTCTATATCTTCACAACTTTTCACTCTGTGTCCTCTATTATAACCATTCTTTATATTTCTTTATATATACTTTTTTATATACTTGTATTAGAAGTACATAAATACACATTAATATTAATATCCATCCTAAATAAGTAATTGGCATTTTGTGCAAATCAAATACTACTGCTATATTTGTAAATGAAATTATTAATGTAACAAGCACAATTGCAAAAGTTGAAATCAATAATTGTTTTGATGATCTACTTTGTACAAAAGGTATTTTACTTGTTCTTATTAAATGAATAATTAAAGTTTGAGAAAGTATACCAAACATAAACCATCCGCTTTGGAACATAATTGCTTTTTCAGGTGAATTAAATCCAAATACAAACCATAATACTCCAAAACATAATAAGTCTAAAATAGTACTAATCAATCCAAATGCAACCATGAATTTTTTTATTCCATCTGTATTCCATGTTTTTGGTTTTTTGATATAGTCTTCATCAACATTATCAAATGGCATTCCAATTTGTGCAAAATCATTTAATAAATTTTGAATTAAGATATGCACTGGAAGTAATGGTAAAAATGGTAAAAATATTGTTGCAATGATAACAGAAATCATATTTCCAAAATTTCCACTTGTTGCCATTTTTATATACTTTAAAAGATTTGTAAATGTTTTTCTTCCGTTTATTACGCCTTCTTCTAAAACATCTAAGTCTTTTTCTAGCAAAATAATATCAGCTGTTTCTTTTGCAATATCCACTGCTGTATCAACAGAAATACCAACATCTGCTTGTTTTAATGGTGGACTATCATTAATTCCATCCCCCATATATCCAACAGTTTTTCCCAATTCTTGATATATTCTAACAACTCTTTGCTTTTGAAGTGGTGAAAGCTTAGAATAAAGGTGACAATCTAGTACTCTTTTCTTCAATTCTTCATCAGATAATTCTTCTATTTCTTTTCCTGTTAATCTATTTTTAACTGTTATACCAACTTTTTTACATACATTTAGTGCAACACCTTCACTATCACCTGTTAATATTACTGTATCTACACCATGATTTTTTAATGCAGCAATAGCTTTTTTAGCACTTGCTTTTGGTGGATCTAAAAAGCCAACAAAACCAATTAAAACCATTTTGCTTTCATCTTGAACACCAAATGTTTCAACATCATGAATATTATTTTTTTGAGCAACAGCTAAAACTCTTAACCCTTCATTATTATGTTGCTCATAAACACTATAAGCTTTTTTCCTTAATTCTTCTGTAAGTTCTACTGCTTCACCATCAATGTCAATCCAAGAACAACATGCCATTACCTCATCAACTGCACCTTTAGTAATAAGTTGTCTTTTTCCAGTATCATCTTTTAAAACAACACTCATTCTTCTTCTGCTAAAATCAAATGGTATCTCATCTTCTCTTACATATTTTTCTTTTAATATATTTAGATTTTCTTTTTCAGCTCTTGAAACTATAGCTAAATCTATTAAATTTTTAAGTCCTGTTTGGAAATAACTATTTAAAAATGCATGTCTTAATATTCTAATATTCTCATTTCCCATTACATCCATATATCTTTCAAGTACAACTTCATCTTCTGTAAGTGTTCCTGTTTTATCTGTACACAAGATGTCCATTTGTCCAAATGTTTGAATAGCACTTAATCTCTTAACAATTGTTTTCTTTTTAGACATTTCAACAGCACCTTTTGCAAGTGTTGATGTTGTGATAACAGGAAGCATTTCAGGTGTTAGTCCAACAGCTATTGTAATAGCAAACAATAATGACTCTAAAAACTCTCTATCTGTTAAAACACTTGAAATAATTACAACTGGTATTAGAATAGCCATAAATTTAATAAGCATTTTACTTATATCATCTATACCTCTTTCAAAACTATTCTTTTCATTTACAGTATATAATGATTTTGCCATACTTCCAAAATAAGTATAGTTACCTGTTGCAATAACTATTGCAGTAGCGCTACCACTTACTATGTTTGTGCCCATAAATCCTATATTAGATATATCTGTAATATCTGCTTTCGGATCTTTTATAATGCTAAATTTTTCTACAGGAACTGATTCTCCAGTTAAAGGTGCCTGATCAATAAATAAGTCCTTTACTTCTAGAAATCTAACATCACCTGGAATCATATCTCCTGATGAAAGTTTAACAATATCTCCTGGCACAATATTTTCGATATCAACTGTTGATTGTACATCATCTCTTATTACTTCCATTTTGTTTGTTATCATTTGTTTTAACTTCTTAGCCGCATTATCAGATTTTGTTTGTTCTTTCAGTGAAATAATGGCTGATATTAAAACAGTACTTACTATCAATATAAAAGTAGCATAATCTTTGTCTGTCGCTATAACAACATCTGTAAAAAATGTAATTGCAGCAACTATCATTAATACAACATTAAATGGATTAATAAACGCTTCTTTTAGTTTATGCCAAATTGTATTTTCATTTTTAATTTCTATTGTATTTTTACCATAGTCTTCAAATCTTTCTTCTAATTCAACTATACTAATTCCTTCATACGAGGTTCGAAATTTCTCAAATAGTTTTTTAATATCTAACTTGCTATTTTCTCTTAAATTAGTTTCTACAACTTTTTGTTTTTCTGAAATATTTGTCTTTTTCATTTTATTTCCCTCCTCATACGAGAATTACCTTTATGATATTATCATAAAAGCTCGTTATGTTCAATATTTAAAGCACTTAAATTTGTAATTAAAAAGATTGCGGAAACCAATTATTGATTTCCGCAACGAATTCACTACTCATATGTGTAAACAAACAGTATACTTTCTTACCAATCCCACTTGTTCAAGGATCTTGCTGTCTTGAGCTCTCCAGTATATGTGAGATACAAATCTCCGGCATGTTCTCTCTCTTTTTCCTTCAATTTGCCAAAGAATCTTTCTTCTTTGTTTTTTTCAATGACATATTTCAGGAAGTTTTCCCATCCGCGCTGACTACACCAAACTGTGTATGGTTTCTTCCTCAAATAAGCTCTTAGTTTTCTCAACTCCTCGTCTTGTTCAGGTAATAGTTCATACGGAACAGTGCAATTATGCAACGCCATAAGCGTAATCCCATCAAAAAAACATTTATGCTTATTGATAGAATTTTTTGCCATAAATTGCTTTCTTCCCCGCCTGCCCATTAGTAGCTCTCCTTTCATACAGCCATCAGGCCTTATTTTGTATTGGTATTCTATCACGCATCATTTCTTATGTCAATTATACATTTATTTTTCTCTAATAATAAAAAATAGACTTCTTTCGAAGTCTATTTTTTATTGGAGCAGGTAGCGGGAATCGAACCCGCATAGCCAGCTTGGAAGGCTGGAATTCTACCATTGAACTACACCTGCATATTTCTCCTGACAAGTATAAATTATAAAAGATTTTATTCTATTTGTCAAGAGAAATTTCATTTTATTTTTATTTTTTATAATTAATCACCAAATGCAAATCTACCATATGGATAAATTAAATAACTCTCAGTTCCATCAGATAACATAAAAAGGTTCAAAAAAAGAACATATACATAGTATGTATATGTTCTTTATAAGTATATTATTCTTCTTTTTGCCTTCATCTTCTTTAGCTGGTTCTTCAGCAACTTCATATTTCTTTAGTGCATTACATTTTTTATAAAAATGGTGTTAAATATGGAGTTGGATCAATATTATAGTAATTTCCACTTCCACGAGGTTTTTCAATAAGTATTTCATAATCTGCACGAGGAACCATTTTTCCTGGTGTTTTAAAACCATATATATCACTCATTTTTCCTAAATAGTCTCCTTGCTTTATGTTTTGTCCCACTTGAGCGTTTAAATCTCGTAAATGGACAAACCTTACCATAACGCCATTTTCTTTATCTAAAATATAAACTGATCCATTACCTTTATCAACTTCATATACAATTCCATTTATTGGTGCATAAACAGGTTCAACATCTGTATGATCTTTTCTTGCTATATCTAAACCTACATTACAATCTTTCGTTATGCTTCCAATCCAACCACCAGTATTTATATTTCTACCACAGTTATTATTCTTATTACTATATCCTCCAAGTATATAAATATCTGTAGAAAGAAACGGCGATATTATATAGCAATTTGTACCTTCAATCTGAATACCACGTGCTTGAGTACCTTTATCATCACTATCAATTTTCATGTAATTTTCAACATTTTCAACAGGTGTACCATCTAAATCTCTCATGATAATTCTAATATAGTTTCCTATTACTTTATTATTCTCATCTTTTTCTGATTCTCTAATCTCATCATAAGTTCCTTGTGTACTATTTCTCAAATAATCTGCTTCTAATAATTCTTTATCTGTCATTGTTCTTCCAATTATTGTTCCTTCTTTAATATAGATTAAATCTTCATCACAAAGAGTTGATTTATCATTAGAAATATACATTGTTGTAGAAGCATTATCTTTAACTGTACTTTCAGCTATTTCTTTATTTGTAGCAGAAATCGAGAATAGTTTACTATCTTTATCTTTAATATAAGCACTTTCTAGTTGAATATCTTCTTCTGTGAAATTATCTTCTGTAACAGATTTAAAACTTATCATTCCAGTACTTTCTTCAATAGTAAATCTTGATTTATTTCTTTCATCTTCAGATACATCTTCATATGGCAATTTTGAAGTTACATCTTTAAGTGATTTATCTGGTTTTTCACAAACAAATCCATCTATAAACACTACATAACCAGCTATTCCAGCTTTCTCATACCTTTCTGCAAATTCTTTATAACCATATATTGTTTGATCTATATCTGGCCATTTAATTTTCTTATCATTACTATTTAATTTATCATCAGCAAGTGTAGCATCATCAACTAATTCTTCTCTAAATGTTCCATTTGATTTTAATAAACTTTGTCCGCCACTATCTTCATTCCATCTATTAGATGTTGACTGTTCTAAATTATAATAATAATCTTTTGTTAATACTAAAATTTTAGCATATCCTACACTGTCTGAAATAATTTGGCTTTCAAAATTTGTGTTTTCTTCATTTTGAATAATAGGACCATATTTTAAATCTACATTTACTCTGTATGCAGCATCTTGAATAGTATCCCAATCAACTCTAGTTTCACTGTTTGGATTATATGTTCCATACTCCAAAAGGATTCCCGTTACAGGTGATACCACAGCTTCATTACCATCATAGCCAACATACTTATCGTTATTTCCAGCACCATTAAATCTTAAGCCTATTGTCGTTCCAGATTCAAATGCTTTTCTATCTAAAGGACCATTTCTATTTGTTCCGCCTATATCTGGTACAATTCCACATCCATATATAGCAAAATTATCTCCGTTCTTTTCTCCCAATATATCAACATGTCCTTTATCTATATATGACATTATATCTCCTGGTTTTAAATCATCATATTCTGTTATTATTTCTGCTCCTAAATATTCTACGCATAATCGTGTTATATCGGATGCAAATCTCCATGCACTTGTATTTCCCATTGCTTCCATAGCTGTATCAATATCTACATCTAAATCTCTTAAAACCCAACCAACAAAAACTGCGCAACATACATTACGTAATCTTGTTGGTGAATCTATTGCTTCTTGAAATGTCTTCTCATAGCCACATCCTCTTCCATCATTAGTTATGTGATTACAATGAAATGTTGTACAACTACATGAATTCTTTGTGGAGTGTTGTCGCGCTGTTTTGCAAGCAGCGCTACAATCTTTACAATTCTCTGGTCTATTTCCAACACAATACTCAAATCTAATTCCTCCAGGTGCATTTATCATTCCATCAAATAGTTCTTTAGCTTTTTTTAAAACATCTTCATTTGATATATTTACATCTACTACTGGTTTTTTTGTAGTATCAAACAATTGTGTTGGATTTGCTCCAACTGGTGTTGTACGAGTATTTTTTACATTTATTATGGAAGTTTTGTCTTCTTCTCCATCAAATATTGGATTTTCTGGATCAATACTTTTACTTTCTTCTAATATATTTAACAATTCAGTTAATGTATATTTCTTATTTACTTCAATATCACCTTTTGAGTGAATTGCCGTTCCGTATTCATTTTCTCTTTTATCTATAGTTCTATTAGGATATCCGCTAGAAGCAATATTAGGAACTATCCATTCAAGTAATCTAGGGGTTTCATCTGTTAATTCTTCTTTTGTAAAATATCCTAACTCAACAATTAATTCTTTAAAATCTCTATAGATGTAATCAGAATCTAATGTATGTGTATTTTCCAACATACCAATTACATTTAAAGAATCTTGATTAATTATTACTTGTCCTGCAAGATTATCAGCTGTATAAGTTTTTCCATCTTCTCCTATTACAGTTTTCCTTAAGTCTTCTTCTGATAAAGGTCCATATTCTATATCGTTTTCTAACCTCATTCTTGTAATTAATTCTGCTCTTCCCTTGGTCCCATCATATCTAAAATACTTATTACTTAAAAACATTTTCTTTATTTGTGCATTAGTCTCTGATCTTTGACCTTCTCCTGTTTGAATTATTTGCACAGGAGAAGTAACTTTTGTATATATCATACTTTTTACACTATCATCAGAATCTGGATAGATTTTTTCCCAATTTGTAGTTCTTGTTCCTTCTTCTTCATACGCTGTCCATAACCCTGAATACTCATCAGTCCATCCAAAATCTTTTAGCTTATCTGTATTAGAAGTATTTAATGTTTTGGCCATTTTAGAAACATTATATCTGAATCCATTTTCGTTTTCTCCTCTTAAAACTTCTGCTTGTTCTTCTAAAGAGCCTTTAAACAAATAATATCCTGTTTCTTCTTCTTTTTCAAATTTATCTTCTGAATAATTTTCTATTTCAGATGGATTTGTTGCATATCGTCCTTCTGAATTTAATGCATATAGTTTAAATTCTCCATTCTCATAAGTTTCATATAATGTCCATCTTTCTTTCATTAGAATCTCATAATCATCATCATATCTTACAAATTCTATTTTATCTTTGCCAATATTTTCTCTATATTCAGCTGTATTCTTATCATTAATTGCAAAATATACATTTCTATACCAATGATTTTTTACACTTTCAATATATGGAACATAATATGAAAAATCATCATTATGTGGTTTTCTCAATTCATCTAATATTTTTTGAACATATTCCTCACAGTTTCCACAACACTCTTTTCTTTCTGAATCTTCACTACATTGTGGATTATTTTCACAATCATCAGGACTATGTATATTATATTCCGTCATAGCTGTTTGTGCTTCTTCTCTTGTAACATCATCATCATTTCTAAAAATCCACCATCCTGATTTCGATGCTTTTTCTTTCATATTTTCATATGTAATATATGAAGTTCCATTATAAAAAGCAGCTGATACCTTTGCTTTATCAATACTATGTAATATTAAAACTATTTCTGTATCAAAATTATTAGCCATATCATATGCTAAATCTGGCATCATTGTCGCAAAATGAACAGACATAAGGAAATCAATTGGCATACCATATCTTCCTGTCCATCCATCTAAGTCATATTCCATAGTTTGATTTTTTCTGCCTTTTCTTAGTTTTAGTTTTCGAGATGCAATATCTAGTATTATTTCATCTCCATTAAATGCACTTGTATCTGTATAAAAATCTCCTCTATCTCCTAATCCTTTTGAACCTTCGTTATATATAGCAATTAACCCTCTTGTTAATTTTTCATCAAAAGAACCTCCAAAAAAATTAACAACATGTTGCCAAAAAGCTTTCCATTTTTTATCTGTAACAAGATTATGATTTTTTATAGTATATACATAATTATCTGAAGCAAGATATGTTTTAATAAAATCACTTTTGGCATTAATAATTTCACCATTTTCTCCTCTTTCTACTCCATCATCTCTATTTCCAACATATTCTGTTAAAAATCCAAATTCTTTTAAATCATATCCCATTTTTTCTAAGTAATCTAACGCTTCATATATCTGCTCATCTTCAACATATTGTGTATCATCAGCTCCCCACCACGAATTCCATGCTTTAGCAATGGCTTTTCCAATTGCTTTAAGATTTTCCATTACCATTCCTGGCAAAGTTGAAAAAAACATAATTATTCCTATTATAATAATTATTGCTACTATAATAACAACCGTCCAAAAAAGAACTGGGCCTATGGCAGTTGCTAATTTTCCTTTTACAGCCGCACTTTTTCCTGCTCTCTTTTTTAGTTGATTTTCAATTTCTTTTTTAGCTTTATCTGAAGCTTTTTTTACAGCTTCAGATCCACTATTATTGCTCTCACTTTTATCGTTCTCATTCATATTTTTTCTTTGTCCCTTATTTTATATAGTTCTATGTTTTAATTTAATATTTAATCATTTATTATATCATTTTATTAAATTCGGATTATAATTTATATATTCTCCACATATATTATATCAATTCCACATAAAAATTCAATAAATTTTGATTTGGTTTTAGTTTTTTACTATCAATATAGTAAAAAAAGAGACTATACTCAATTTATAGTCTCTTCAAAACATCTAACTTAGTGCCTAATGGATACAAACCACTCCACCTGCACACTTCCTTTTATTGATATTATTCTTCTTTTTTGTCTTTATCTTCTTTAGCTGGTTCTTCAGCAACTGCTGGTTCAGCTGTAGCAACTTGCTCTTCAGAAGTTTCTTCTGCTTTAGCTGCTTCTTCTGCTGCTTTTGCAGCTTCTTCAGCTTTTGCAACTTCAACTGCTTCAGCTACTGCTTCTTCAGTTACTTCTTCAACAGCTTCAGATTCACCTGGAACAACTTCTTCTTTAACAACGATTTCTTTTGTTTCGATTCTTGCTCCAACTTGCTCTTTAGTTTTAGCAGCTTTACCAACTCTGTCTCTTAAGTAGTATAGTTTTGATCTTCTTGCTTTACCAACTCTTACTACTTCTACTTTTTCAACCATTGGTGAATGTACTAAGAATGTCTTTTCAACACCAACACCATAAGAGATTCTTCTTACAGTAAATGTAGCGTTTAATCCTCCACCTTGTTTTTTAATTATAATTCCTTCGAAAACTTGGATTCTCTCTTTGTTTCCTTCTTTAATTCTTACGTGAACTCTAACAGTATTACCTACACGTAATTCTGGTATTTTATTTTTTAATTGTTCATGTTCAATTGATTTTAAAATATCCATTTTCTTTCCTCCTTCTTCTATAATGGATAGCTTTCGCTTTTATTTTTTAACTCTTCTAATATTTTTCTTTCTTCATCAGTTAAATTAATATTATTTAAAAGATCTGGTCTTTTATTTAAAGTTGTTTTTAAAGATTCTTTTAATCTCCACTTTCTAATATTTTCATGATGACCTGATTGTAAAACTTCAGGTACTTCTACCCCTTCAAATTCTACTGGTCTTGTATATTGTGGGTATTCTAAAAGCCCATTTGAAAAACTTTCTTCTGAAATGGATTCTTCTGCAAGTACTCCATCAACATATCTTGAAATACTATCAATTAACACCATAGCTGGTAATTCACCACCTGTTAATACATAATCTCCTATTGATATTTCTTCTGGAGATATTTTGTCAATAACTCTTTGATCAATACCTTCATAGTGTCCACAAAGTATAATTAAATGTTCTTCTTTAGCTAACTCAACAACTTTTTCTTGGTTTAAAGTTTTTCCTTGTGGTGACATATAAATTACTTTAGAATTGTCTTTTTTTACAGATTTATAGGAATCATAAACTACATCTGGACGAATTAACATTCCTGCTCCTCCGCCATAAACTGTATCATCTACTTTTTTATGTTTATCTTTTGAAAAGTCTCTTATATTTATTAAATTAATTTCTAATATTTTTTTTTGAGTTCCTCTTCCAATAATGCTTTCCTTTATAGGTTCAAACATCTCAGGGAAAAGTGTTAATACATCAAATTTCATTTTAAAGTCCTTCAATAAGATCAACAATTATTTTGCCTTGATTTAAATCAATTTGTTTAATAACTTCTTTAATTCCAGGCAATAATTTTTGTTTTCCTAAATCATCTTTTATTACATAAATGTCATTTGCTCCAGTGTTGTAGATATCATCTACTTTTCCTAAATATTCATTTGATTCTGTATATACTTCTAATCCTATTAAGTCTGCTATATAATACTTTCCTTCTGGAAGATCACCAAGCACATTTCTATCTATCAATATAAAAGCATTTCTTAATTTTTCTGCTTCTTCAACTGAATCAACGCCTCTAAACTTAATAATAACTTGAATTTTATTGTATCCTACAGATTCAATTTCGTATTCTTTCATTTCACCTTTTCTCTTAATAAAAACAGTTTTAATTTTTTCAAATCTTTGACTATCTTCAGAAAAGGAATTTACTTTTACTTCACCTTTTAAGCCTTTAACATTTACGATTTGACCAATTTCTAAATATTTATTCATATTTTCACCTAATCAATAAATTCAACACTAACTCTTCTATGCTCTTTTGCAGCTAATGCTTTTACTATTGATCTAATAGCTTTAGCCATTTTTCCTTGTTTACCAATTACTTTTCCCATATCGTCTTTGGAAACTTTAACTTCGTAACAAACACCTTTTTCATCATTTTTTTCAGTTACTTGTACTTCTTCTGGTTTGTCTACTAAGTTTTTAATTATTACTTCAAGAATATCTTTCATAATTTTTAAAACCCCTCTTATTTAGCTGCTTTTTCAATTAAAGCTTTTACTGTGTCTGTTGGTTTAGCACCATTTTTGATCCATTTTTCAACTTTCTCTTTGTCTAGTTCAATAGTTGCAGGTTCTGTCATAGGATTATATGTTCCTATTTGTTCAACTATTTTACCATCTCTTGGAGATCTAGAATCAGCTACTACTACATGATAGAAAGGATTCTTTTTCTTTCCAACTCTTTGCAATCTTATTTTTACCATTTAAATTCACCTCCTGAATTATTTAAAAATTTTATTAAAATTTAAAAATTTAATAACAACTTAAAACTTGAAATCTTTTAAACTAGATTCATCTATATTCATATTTTTCATCATTTTCTTCATCATGCCCTTATTTGATGTCATATCTTTCATCATTTTCTGAGTCATTTCAAAAGATTTCATAAACTTGTTTATTTGTTCTACTGTTGTTCCACTTCCTTTTGCAATTCTTAATCTTCTGCTTCCATTTAGTAATTTAGGATTCCTTCTTTCTTCTGTTGTCATAGAACAAATAATTGCTTCTATTTTAACAAACTCTTTATCATCTATTTCAATATCTTTTAATTTATTAAAACCTGGTATCATTTTTAAGATTGATGAAAAAGACCCCATCTTCTTCATTTGCCTTAATTGAGCTAAATAATCTTCTAAATCAAAGTTTTGTTTCTTTAATTTCTTTTCTAATTTTTCAGCCTCTTCCATATCAAAAGCTTCTTCTGCTTTTTCTATAATAGAAAGTACATCACCCATACCTAAAATTCTTGATGCCATTCTTTCTGGATGAAATACTTCAATATCACTTAATTTTTCACCAGTTGCTGCAAACTTAATTGGTCTTCCTGTAATAGTTTTAACAGATAATGCAGCACCACCTCTTGTATCACCATCTAATTTTGTAAGTACTATACCATCTATTCCAACTTCTTTATTAAATGTATCTGCAACATTAACTGCATCTTGACCTGTCATTGAATCTACTACTAATAGTATTTCATGTGGTTTTATGCTAGCTTTTAGATCTTTTAATTCTTGCATTAATTCTTCATCAATTTGAAGACGTCCTGCTGTATCTAAAATGATTACATCATTTAATTTTGATATTGCTTGAGAATATGCTTGTTTAGCAATTAGATTTACATCTTTTGTATTTTCATTTGTATATACAGGTATATCTAATTGTTTCCCAACAACTTGTAATTGTTTGATAGCAGCTGGTCTATAAACATCACATGCTACTAACAATGGTTTCTTACCTTGCTTTCTAATTAAATTTGCTAATTTTCCTGCTGTTGTTGTTTTACCAGCACCATTTAAACCAATTAGCATAATTACTGTAGGTGGGTTTGGAGTAAAATTAATTTTTGTTTCTTCTCCACCAAGTAAGCTTACTAATTCATCTTTAACAATCTTAACAACTTGTTGTCCAGGCGTTAGTGATTTTAAAACATCTTGACCTAAGGCTTTTTCTTCTATTACTTTAACAAAATCTTTAACTATTTTATAGTTAACATCAGCTTCGAGCAAAGCAAGTTTAACTTCTCTTAAGACTTCTTTTAGATCATCTTCACTAATCCTTGCTTTTCCGCTAAGTTTTCTTGTTATTTCTTGTAATCTTGCTGATAAGCCTTCAAATGCCATTAGTCCCTCCTAACCCTAGAATAAATTTCTAAGTTTTGTTTTTATAGTTTGAAGAAGTTTCATTGCATCTTTTTCATTTACTTCTTCAATTTGTTTTAAAATTTCTTCTATACTTTTTTCTTGAGATAATGTTTTTTCCATTAAACCAAGTCTTGATTCATACTCTAAAAGATTATTCTCACCATTTTTCAAGTTATCTCTTACTGCTTGTCTTGTAATTTTTTCATTTTCAGCTATTTCTGAAAGAGATAAATCATTATTATAATAATCATCTAAGAGTTTAAATTGCTTTTCAGTTAGCAATTTTCCGTAAAAATCTAAAAGTATACTAACCTTTACATTTTTTTCCATACTGATTTCCTCTCTGTATAAAATGTAATGCTAATATACTTTACACCTTTTTAGCTCAATTGTCAAGCATTTTATCAAGTTTTTTAATTATTTATTTTAAATTACTAAAATCAAATTAAACTATTTAATAACTAGTCTAAATCTTCCTTCTTCATTTAAGTTTGAATCTCTTGTAAGTTCATTTTCAGAGCATATCAAATCATATACCCCATAAACGTTATTAGTATTAGAATATTTTTCATTATGTATAAATTCTTTTGCATCAGGTGACCCACCAGCATAATGTACATGGTCATTTGAAATCTCTATTTTATTTTGTTCAGCAAATAATAATATGGCTTCTCTTTGTGATTCTGACATTATTTTATCTTTAATATCATTATCCATTCTTTTATATGTTAGTGTTAATCCAGGTTTGATATTTATCTTATTACCATCAACATTTGCTTGAAATTTAGAGACCCAAAATCCTGTAATTTCTCCTTCTTCACTAAAAGCTTTTTGTATTTTATAATCTACTAATGCTCTTTTGCTTGTAGATAGACTTGATAAATTGTCAACAAATTCTATATCTACATCATTATTTTTATCTATTTTATAAGAATATCTTGGAATCCAAACCCAATAATTACCATCATTTGATTTGGCATTTGCAAATTTCATTTGTTCTTTAGAATAATTATACCAATTTGGAGAATATATATCATCAATATATATTTCTTTGCCCTCATTATCCCAATATATTCCTTCCATGTCATTTCCTAAGATTGGAGGATTACAAAAATTAAACTCATATTCTATTTTTTCATATTGAATATAATTCGAATCTTCTACTACAAAAAAATACTTATTAGAAGTTGAAACTGTAAAATAAACCGCTCTTTCTGATTTAATATATGTATAGTCATCTAAATAACTACAGCTTTTTAAAGTTTCATCTGTTTCTGTATAATAAAATACATCATAAATATCTGGTAAATCATTTTTATTTTCAGAATCTATATATATTTTTATTTTTTGACTTAAGCCTCTATTTTCAACAACTTCTATTTTTGCTTCTGTTTTATCATTATAAATTTTTGAAATATACAATGGATTTCCTATACTTGAATCATATTGGCGATAAATTGTTTTATTGTTTCCAATGTCATATATTCCATCTCTTTCTACTACATTACCTGTATAGAAGTTTATAATAACATAATAATTAATATTATCTAATCCAAAATATTTTTTTAAACTAGATGGTGTAAAGTAATAATAATTTGTTAAGATAGAATCAATATTAGAATTCCAATCGTTTTTTTCACCATTTTCAAGTTCTTTTAGGACATTTTCAAAATCCTTTTTATATAAATTTGAATTTGAATTAGCATTGCTAAATTTAAACTCTTGTAAATAACTATAAAAATTTCCATACTCATTTGGATTATAATCATTCCAAACTTTATATTGATCACGAACATAATTTACTTTTTGTTGAATCTGTTCTAGTTTTGCAACATATTGTTTTAATTTGTAAGACTTATTAGAAAAACTTAGAGTATAAAAAATAGCAATGATTATACAAAAAATAACCACTGTAAGTATTGCTAATTCTTTTATTGTAATCTTCTTTTTTATACTCATAATTCTCCCATATTCATAAAAAGGACTTCCTTTTGGGAGTCCCTTTTATTTTTATAATTAATTATTATACATTGAACTTAAATATTGATTTATATATGTTTCATAATCAAACATTTCATGAATTTCTGGCATTCCAAAATTAATTCCATGCGTATCAACTCTTACTTCTGTAATTGTTGGATAATTTACAAAGGTTTTGATTTCACTATCATCTTCTTCTACTTCAACTGTTTCTTCGGTAGCTGTATCTACAGTTTCTGCAGCTATCTCATCAGTTTCTTCTGTTTCTTCAACTTTTGTTTCTGCTTCATTATATATTTTTTCTAATACATCCATTCCTTCTACAACTCTACCAAAAGCTGCATAAACTCCATTTAAGTTAACAGAATCATCACTCATCATAATTCCAACTTGAGCATTTCCTGAATTATAACTTTCTTCAGTTAAAGATAATTCCGATGGATAGTTATTTCTGATTAAAGATAAAACACCTTTTTCGTGTCTTAATGTGTTTTTGCTAAATCCATTAGCTATAAATTCACCATCTATTGAATAATTATATGGTGCAACTGCTGCATATTCAATATCTTCTGTAGTAGGATTTACTACTTCACCATTTTCATCTCTTCCTAAATATAAACATATTGAATCTTTTCCATACATAACTTTATTATTATAATATCCTGATTCTGCTAGTTTAATAAAATTTGTAACAGTATTAGGTGCATATTCTGGGTATAATTCAAATTTTACTGTTCCATAATCTCCAAGTTCTATTGAAACTACAGGATGAACATTCCCATTAACATTTCTATCAAAAGTAGAATACGCATATACTCCTACTAATGCGACTAAAATAACTAATATTATTATCCAAAGTACTAATTTTTTCATTTTTTCCTCCATAATCTTTTGCACTATTTTAAACCTAAATATTTCATAGCATCTAAAATATTTTTCACGCCTATTATATCTAATTTGAATTTTTCTTTCAATAGTTTTTTATTACTTTCTGGAATAATACAGGTCTTATATCCAAGCTTTTCTGCTTCTTTCATGCGTTTTTCAATCATATTAACACTTCTTACTTCACCTGTTAAGCCAACTTCTCCTATTACTACAACATCTTCTTTTATACTAATATTTTTAAAACTAGATGCTGCAGCTAAAACAATTCCTAAATCTAATGCTGGTTCATTAATCTTTATTCCACCTACTAAATTTATATAAACATCTTGAGAACCAAAATTCATATTTGCTCTTTTTTCCAATACAGCCATCAAAAGTGTGAGTCTATTAAAATCTATACCATTTGCATTTCTTCTTGGCATTCCAAAAACAGTTGGAATTGAAAGCGCTTGAAGCTCTATTACAAGTGGTCTTGTGCCTTCTAAACTAACTACTATTATAGAGCCTGGTGGATTCGAATCTCTTTCGGAAATCAATAATTTAGATGGATTTGTAACTTCAATTAATCCTTCATTTTGCATTTCAAACATTCCTATTTCATTTGTTGATCCAAATCTATTTTTTACTCCACGCAAAATTCTATAAGAGAAATATCTTTCTCCTTCTAGATATAACACTGTATCTACCATATGTTCTAATACTCTTGGACCTGCTATATTTCCATCTTTTGTAACATGTCCAATAATTATTGTTGTTATTCCTGTCTGCTTACACATTTTCATTATTCTACCAGTAATTTCTCTTACTTGGCTAACACTTCCAGCAGCAGAAGTAATTTCATCTGAATACATTGTTTGTACAGAGTCAATTATTACAAATTTTGCTTCTGTTTTTTCAATTGCAAGTTCAACATTATCAATATCTGTCTCTGCTAAAAACAATAAATTATCTCTTTTGATACCTAACCTATCCGCTCTTGATTTTATTTGTTCAGCAGATTCTTCTCCTGAAACATATAAAATATTTCCATCTATTTTTATTTGATTGCATATTTGAAGAATTAGAGTAGATTTTCCAATTCCTGGTTCACCACCAAGTAATGTTAAAGATCCTGAAACGAACCCACCTCCAAGAACTCTATCTAATTCTCCTACTTCAGTTTTTATTCTAAATGATTCTCTTTTTACCACCTCATTTAATTTTATTACTTCACTTTGAGGCTTTACTTTATCTTTTGAAAAACTTCCATGTGAGCTTGTAGTAACAATCTTTTCTTCAACAAATGTGTTCCATTCTCCACAAGAAGGACATTTTCCAAGCCATTTACTTGAATCATATCCACAATTATTACATACAAACACTGTACTATTTTTCTTTGCCATTTTGCTCCTTTCTTATTTTAGCAACCCTTTATTTAATAATTTATCTAATAATAATAAATACATTGCATGGCTCCAGGTTAATCCAATTACCCAAGCAGGTTTCATTGTTTGATTGTTAATTTGTTCTCCTAAAAGTCCATTTGTAGCAGCACTATTAGTAACAAATGTAAAACATGACAATGCTTCTTTATTTTTTCCTGCTTCTAAATAATACCACGCCATCCATAAAGTTGCAATAGCCCATGGATTTGGATTTGGGTTTGACATATATGTGTCATTTTCGTATCTAACAAATCCGCCCGTATATGTTCTTAGAGTCATTTCCATTCTTTCTATTGTGTTCTCTATTTTTTTATCTCTTGAGCTAAACATGTGAAACGGAATTATCATTCCAAGCATACTAATATCCATTTTTTTATCGTTATTATTGCGAACATAGCATTTCTTTTCTTCATCATAAAATGTATTTTCACAATACTCTCTTATTTTAAGAACTTCGCTTGTTAACTTTTCTATTTTCTTTTCAATATTTTCTTGTTTTGATTTTGCTTTATATGATTTTTTTAATTCATTATAAATTTTTATCATAGCACTAAAAGCTGCAAATATACTAGAAAGTGAATATAAGCTATAGCCTTCATATTCTTCCCATAGATCATAGCTTAATTGCATTTGGAATTTGTTACTAAAAATATCATCAATATATTTTTCCAAAAATCCAATTGCTTTTTCACACATTTCAATTGTATTCTTTAAAAAATTAATATCTCTGCATACTTTATAATGTGCATATGTTCCGAATATAACACTTGCTGTTTCATCAACTTGATACCCCCATGATGGTGCTAATCTTCCATCTGTATAAAATCTTTGTTCCCACATACCGTTTTTACATTGTGTACTTTTACAAAAATTAAGATAAAACAATTCAGTCTTATCACTCATTCCAACTAGATCAAAAGCTTCTGTGATGAAAGCTGCATCTCTTGTCCAACAATATGAATATCTTCCGCAACGTGTCTTTCCTTCATCAACTTCAATCCCAGCAGAAATGCCTCCTGTTTTATGATTAATTAATAATGGAAATAATAAAATACTTCTATTGTAAATATCTTTAACTTTTTGTCCAACATGAGTTGAATTTATATTTTTAACATCATGTTTAACTATATATTCCCTCCAAAAACTAATTGTTTCATTTAATAATTTATTTGTATTTAATTTTTTTATTCTAGCAATTTCATCATCTATCCCTGTAATAAGGTGAAATTCTTTATTTTTACTTATATAAACAAATATATCTATCTCACGTTCTTCACCTGGTTTTAGTAATCCAACAGAATAACTTATGCCAGAATCTGATGACATTCCTACATAATCTTTTCCACCAATTTGACCTTCCATAAAGTTATTAGACACTCCGTTAATTTGAACAGAAAGTGGTCTCTCTTTAGAAAATGTGCACATAGAAAAATCATGATTATATTGTATTAAACTTTCACATTTATAATATCCTGATGTATCATTATTAATATCTGTAAGAGTTTTTGAATATACTAGTAAATTAATATTTAAATCAATTCTATTTTCATTTTTTATTTTAAATTTACGAATTAATACATTTTCTTTTATTGGTACAAAATCAATCTGAGTAATATTGACATTAAAGTAAGCATTATAAATATCTGTTTTTAACACATTAGTATCTTGAATATATTCTTGATTAAAACGATTATTAACATCTTGATGTAAGTATATTAATGCTGAATCATTTATTTTTAAGCCAATATGATTATAATCAACAAATTGTTTGAAATCAGCGGAACCATAAAATAATCTTATCAGTTCTCCTTTTTCAGAATAACTTGCTGTTACTTTTTCGTTTCCAATTACTCCATCATTAAAATATTTTGTACGCATCTTTTCTCCTTATTTCATTAAATCCGCTATTTGCTTTTGAATATCTAATACTCTGTTTTCTAGGTCTTTAATTTCTTTATCATTTGTATCCATATTTTGTTTCATAACTACATTTTCAATATCTGTGATATTTTCTCTTAATTCTTCAATCTTATCAATTAAGTCTAAACGTTTAAATTCTTTCTTATATAATTCTATCTCATCTGTTTCTTCTTGTAGAACCGGTACTCCACCTGATAAATCATATGTATCAGCAAATTCCGGAATAATTACTTTACATTCTGTATTTTCTTCTATTTTTTGTTTTAACACTTCTTGACCTTCAGGTTCACCATGTACTAAAAATATATGTGAAGGTTTATTATTAAATGAATATACAAAATTTAAAAGCCAAGTTTGATCTGCATGTCCGGAATAACCTTCAATATATTCAACTCTTGCATTTACTGCAATTTCTTCTCCAAATATTTTTACTTTTTTAGCACCATCAACAATACTTCTTCCTAAAGTTCCAGGTGCTTGATATCCAACAAATAAAATCGTACTATTAGGATTCCATAAATTATGTTTTAAATGATGTTTAATTCTTCCTACATCACACATACCACTTGCAGAAATTATAATAGAAGGTCTCGTGTCTTCGTTTAATGCTTTAGATTCATCGGCAGTTTGTGTAAATTGTAGTCCCTTAAACTCTAATGGATTGTCTCCTCTTTTAATTTTATCACGTATTTCCTCTTCAAAAAGTTCTGTATTCTTTTTAAAAACTTCTGTGGCTGAAATTGCTAGAGGACTATCAACATAAACGGGAACATTCATTATTCTCTCATATTTTCTAGCAAATTCTTCATCTTGCCCTAAATCTTCTCTCAATTTATCTAATTCATATAATATTTCTTGTGTTCTACCAACAGCAAATGATGGTATAATTACTCTTCCACCATTATCTAAAGTTTCAGAAACTATATCTAAGAATAATTTAGCTTTGTCATCATTTCTCATATGTAATCTACCACCATAAGTAGATTCCATAACAACATAATCAGCATTTCCAATCATTGTTGGAGAATCTAATAGTGGTAAATCGTTGTTTCCTATATCTCCTGTAAATACTACTTTTGTTGTTTTTCCATCTTCTAAAGCCCATACTTCTATTATTGCAGATCCAAGCATATGCCCAGCATCATTAAATCTTACACTTATATTTTCATCTATTTCTATAATCTCATCATAATTAACAGGTTCAAATACTTCCAAACATTTATAAGCATCTTCTGCTGTATAAAGTGGTGGTAATGGATCTAGTGATTCTCTTATTCTCTTCTTATTTTTCCATCCAATTTCAACTTCTTGGATGTGACCACTATCTGGTAACATTATTTCACATAAATCACATGTAGCTTTTGTAGCATATATTTTATTTCTATATCCTTCATTGTATAGTTTTGGAATTCTTCCTGAATGGTCTATATGTGCATGTGTTAGTAAAACAAAATCAATTGAATTTACATCATATATAAACGGATCTGAATTCTCCATTTCTTCTGCCATTTTGCCTTGAAACATACCACAATCTACCAAGAATTTTTTTCCTGCAGCCTCTACTAAAAAATTGGATCCTGTAACCATTCTAGCTGCACCAAAAAAAGATATTTTCATTTAAACCTCCGATTAATTAAACAATTTTATTTTCTTATTTTCCTTAATGCTAAATAATTTATTATTAAATTTTAGTTGTTTTCTTCCTTGTTTTTCAAAAACATCTTTATCAAATACTTTAATTATAATTGATTCTTTTTCACTAATAATTGCTATTTTTATTTCTTCTAGATTAATTATTTTTGTATCTATAGCATATCTAATTATTTCAAAATTTAGATTGATATCCATACTTATAATTTTAACTGCACCAAGTTTACAAAGCATTGTAATAGCTTTTTTCAAAATAGAATCAATCTTATCATTTAATTCTTCTATGTCTGTAACTGCTATATCATTTGTTAAGTGAACTCTACTATAATATCTAATTATATATAACATATCAACTACTTCGTCTCTTGTTTTCATTTTACTTAGTTTTCTTTCTAAAAAGACTAAAAACTCTTTTTGAAAAGCAATTAATAAGTTTAAATCTTTTTCCTTACACTCTAAAAATGATAAACTTTCTTCCAGAATGTGTTTTTTTTCAATATAATTAGATGGTTTTAATAAATAAGTAATTTCATCTAATTCCCTCAAAAGATTAATTCTTTGTTTTATTAGCATTTTTTTATAAGCACTTAATGATTTTATTTTTTTATTTTCATCTAATTTTGAATTTGTTCTCATAAGTTCTTTTTTTAGAATATTCTTATCATTTAAAGCAATATCTAATTTTTCTATTTTCTTCGTTAGTAATAATCTTCTACTTTGTTCTTCATTTAAAAATGTAACTTTATTTTCCATCCTCTTTAATAGTTTTACATTACTTTTTATTACTTTATCTGCATTCTCTTTTTCTTTATCATCAGCAAAGTAATACACTGTTTTTAAAAAATATTTAAAATAATTATCGTTATTTGTATGAGTTTTAATATATTTTTTAGCCTGTCCTAAAAAGTCTTTTCTAGTTGATCCATAAGTTCTCCATTCATACAAAAACTTCTCGCCTAAAATAATTAATAAATTAATATAAATTAAATTATCGACAAAATTAAAATTTGAATCATATTTGGAATCCCAAGACCAACCATTAAAGTCTTTTAAAATCTCAAGATTATTTATATTGAACCCATTTACAAGAGAATTTTGCAAAACATTTTTAATTGCAATATTATCATCAACATAAAAATATTTTGGTGAAATATCAGAAAGAGCATATAATAAATCAATTTCTGTTGGATATGTTAGTATGCTTCTTTCCTTTTCATTAGTGAGCGCACGAGTCTTGTTTTTAATAAGTATTTTAGCCTGATCGGAATCAGGCTCAACAATTTTTACATTATCACAATAAAGTCTTATTATTTCAACAAACTCATTTAAAAAATCTTCTTTACTACGAACACATCTTTTTACTGTTGAGTAATCATTATAAGAGACTTCTAGTTTATAAACCATATTTAAAAGGAGGCTTTTAATATTACTTGAGAAATATTTACTATCTAAAACTTCTTCTAGTTCTAAATTATAATCTTTTAGTTTAGAAAATAATCCCATATTAAACCTCCTTTTTAACTATTCTTCTGATTCACCTTCTGGTGGCTTAGCCATCTTAAGTTCTTCCCATCTTTCTTTTGGCATAATTACTTGTCTTGGCTTGCTACCTTCATATCCAGATATAATTCCTCTGGCTTCCATTTGATCTATAATTCTTCCGGCTCTTGCATAACCAACTTTAAATCTTCTTTGAATAAATGATGTAGATGCTTGACCAATATCAATTACAGTTTCTATTGCATCCATCAGTAATGGGTCTGTATCATCGTCATCAGCATTATCTTCTTCTTTTTGTCCTTCTGTTTTATTTGCTCTTTCAATCTCTTCTAATATATCTTCATTATATTTTGCAACGCCATTTGCTTTAACAAAATCTACAATCTTTTCAACTTCACCATCAGATACAAATGCACCTTGAACCCTCATTGGTTTAGAAGCACTTGCAGGGAAGAACAACATATCCCCTTTTCCTAAAAGTTTTTCTGCTCCTACTTGATCCAAAATAGTTCTAGAATCTATTTGTGATGAAACAGCAAATGCAATTCTTGATGGAATATTAGCCTTAATTAAACCTGTAATAACATCAACAGATGGTCTTTGTGTAGCAATTACTAAATGCATACCACAAGCTCTTGCTTTTTGAGCTAATCTACAAATAGAGTCTTCAACTTCTTTTGAAGCAACCATCATCAAATCTGCAAGCTCATCTACAATAATTACAATTTGTGGTAATTTTCCAGTACTCATTTCATCATTTTCAACAGCTGCATTGTATCCTTTTAAATCTCTTACACCTTTTTGTGCAAACAAATTATATCTATTATCCATTTCTTGCACTGCCCATGCTAATGCTCCAGCAGCTTTTCTAGGATCTGTTACAACTGGAATTAATAAGTGTGGTATTCCATTATATACAGAAAGTTCAACAACCTTTGGATCAATCATTACTAATTTCACTTCACTTGGCTTTGCATTAAAGATTATGCTTGTAATTATTGTATTTATACATACAGATTTTCCTGATCCTGTAGCACCTGCTATTAACGCATGAGGCATTTTCGCTATATCACCTAAAACAACATTTCCCGCAACGTCTTTCCCAAGAGCAATTGTTAATTTAGATTTATTATCTTCAAATTCTTCTGATTCTATTACATCTCTTAATGGAACTGATTCTTTTTCTTTATTTGGAATCTCAATACCAACTGCTTGTTTACCTGGTATAGGCGCTTCTATTCTTATACTTTCTGCTGCTAAGTTAAGTGCTATATCATCTGCAAGGTTCGCTATTTTACTTACTCTTACACCTTCTGCTGGTTTTAATTCATATCTTGTGATAGCTGGTCCTACAGAAATATTTTCAACTTTTGCAGATACTCCAAAACTATGCAATGTTCTTTGCAATTGAGTAGCCCTCTCTGTAAGTGCCTTTGCTCCCGCTTTTGATCCTTTCTTTGAACCCTTGCCTAATAAAGATACAGGAGGATATTCATATTGTTCATCTTCTATACTAATAGTGTGCTCTAATTGCAATACAGCTTTAGTTTTTTCTTCTTTTTGTTCAGCTTCTACTGTAAATAAATCTGATTGAACATTTTGATTTTGTGCTTCTGCTTCATTTGCTTTAGCCATATCTTTATAGATATTTTTCTCTATTACATCAGGATTATTTTCAGTCTCATTTTCATCTTTAGAATTTCTACCAAATAATGTTTTTTTCAATTTTTCTTCTGCTTCAATATTTTTAACAGGTTGATTATTAACATTAATATTTCCTAAATCAATGTCATCATCATCAATGCTTGCTTGCATATCCGAAATTGATCTTCTCCTTCTAGCTCTTCTAGGATCAATTTCTTCACCAGCTTCTCTTCTTGCCATTCTTTGTTCTCTTCTTGAATTCAGTTCGGCATCTCTTTCTTCTTTTCTAATATTGAATTCATCTATGATTTCAATTAATAAATTTGATGGATGTAGTCCAAATGTAAATACACTAAGAACAACCACTATTCCAACAGTAGTAACAGCGGCTCCAAACATACCTAATAATTTTATAAGTGGATATGCAATTACAGCTCCCACTGTTCCTCCACCTTTATTGTGAAGAGAACCCAAGTCATAAGCAACTTCTATAATATCACTAAATTCTAAGTCAGCATTAATTTCACCTTTAGAAATTTGATAAATTGATAAAGTAGCTGCTATACAAGCTAATAAAACTGCATATTCTATTAATTTAGATGTCAAATATTTTCTATCATCTCTTGCAATTGCAATTGCTAATAACATAAAACCAATTGGAATAAAATATTTGATTACTCCAACTATTCCTCCAAGTGCAGGACTAATAATTTCGCCTATTACTCCTTTTTCAGCATATATTAAAACAAACAGTAATATACTTAAAACAAATAATATAATTACTGCTAAATCTATATTAATTCCTGTACTATTTCTTTTTTTACTACTTGTAGTATTTCTTTTCCTTTTTCTTCCCAAAACATCCTCCTAAAAAACCGGATTTAAAAAGCAGAATCAGAATCAATTGTCATTGATTTTGATTCTGCTTAAAACAATTTATTTAAGTTCTTTTCTATTGTTTTGAATTGTTTCTAAAGCATTTTGAACTGATAATTCAACTCCACTTAGACTCTTTCCTAATTCTATCATATTGTTTTCGATATTTGCTAGTATTTCATCAACATAAGCATTTGTTCCTTGAGTAATTTCCCTATACATGTCATTTGCATCTTCTATGATTTCTTTCTTTTTATCATAAGCCTTTTTAGTAATTTCATGCTCATCTATCATAGATATTATCCTGTTTTCTGCTTCTTTCACAATATCATTTGCTTCTTTTTGAGCCTCATCTATAATTCTTTCACGTTCTTCTTTAATCCATTTAGCTTGTTTTAACTCATCTGGTAATTTTAATCTAATATCTTTTATAATATTTAATATTTGATTTTTTTCTACCAATGTTTTGTCTGTAAAAGGCACTGATCTACTTTTTTCTAAGATATCCTCTAAAGTTTCTAGTAAAGTAAATATTTCCATCTTTTTATCATCCTTTCTTAAGATACTAATCTAAAGTACCTAGCGGGTTAAAAACAAAAGATACACTCTTCCGTATTTCTTAACTTCATTAATTCTAATTAATTCTCTTTCCAAATTCTGTGTTACTTTTTCTTTGTTATCTGTTTCAAGAATTATTAAACCATTTTCTGATAACAAATCATTATCTAGAATTATTTTTGCAGCATCTTCTGCATAATCACTTAAATATGGTGGATCTAAAAAGACAAAATCAAATTTTATTTTCTCATTTGTAAATTTTTCTAATGCCTTTTTATAATCGCAATTTAATACAATTGTTTTTTCATAAGTTCGAGTTTTATCAATATTCTGTTTTATTATTTTTATTGCTTCTCGTGAAGAATCACATAAATATGCTTTTTTAGCTCCTCTACTAATAGACTCTAATGCTAATGCTCCACTTCCGGAAAATAAATCTAACACAATAGCATCTTCTAAATCGTAATGGATTTTACTAAATAAAGCTTCTTTTACTCTATCTAATGTTGGTCGCGTATTTAGCCCTTCAAGAGTAAATAATTTGTTTCCTCGTAAAGAGCCACTAATTATCCTCATAATTCTCCTATTATTCTAATTGTATTCTATAATATATTTTATTCTAAAATATGGATAAGTCAATAAAGTTAACCAAAATGTAATACATACTTAATTCTTTTGTAATGTGCAATTCAAACAAAAAAGAGGCACTTTTTTAGTACCTCTTTTTTTATTATCTTTAATTATTTTCATCATCATCTTTATCTTGTAATAATTCTAATTGTGATATCAATAATGCTTCCATTTTGGCTTTATACACACCAAATTGTCTTTTTAACTCTTCTGTCCTCTTCCTAATTTCGAATTCATCTTTAGATATTTCCTCAGTAGCGCGTCTAGCTTCACTTTGTGCATCTCTAATAATCTGTTCAGCATGGCTTTGGGCATTAGCTTTAATATCTTCTGCAGTAGTTTGCGCCATTACTAATGTGTTTTGCAATGTATGTTCAACACTTCTATAATGTTCTAAATCTTTTTTGTTTTCATCAATTTGATTTCTTAATTCTGCATTTTCTTTATACAATTTTTCATAATCTTCTGTAAGTTGATCAAGAAAGTCATCTACTTCTTCAACATTATAACCTTTTAATGTTTTAGTAAATCTCTTGTTCTCGATATCTAAAGGTGTTAGCATAATAGTTCCTCCTATATGTTATTTAATCCATGAATCTGAAAATTTTCTTTCAATTTTTTCTTTTGTTAATTCATTAATTAAATCATAATTTGATGGAGCAACAACAAATATAGAATTAGATACTTTTTCCATATTTCCATCTAAAGCTTTTACTGCTCCACAAACAACGTCCACTATTCTTCTAGCAACGTCTTTACTTACATATTCTAAATTAATAACAACTGCATTTTTGTCCTTTAATTGCATAACTATTTCGTCTGCTTGGTCAAAATTAGTTGGTTTTGATATCTTCATTGTTATTTGTTGAGTTTGAGGCATTTGAACTACCTTTTTTCTTTTGAACAAACTTATTGGTTCATTCTCAACAACTTCTTCATTATCATAATCATCAGCGTAATCTGAATAAACATTCTCTTCATAATCTTCTGGAGTATCCTCTTGTTCTCCCCATATAAAATCAAACATTTTTCTTATTGGTGATGCACCTGCCATCTTCACTGACCTCCTAAATATTTCTTTTCATTTGTAGTTTAATCACGAATATAGTATCTATCTAATTAGCCATAATGTCAAGCGTTTTTTCTTAATTTTCCCAAATGTCATAGAAAAATAACTGTTTCGTAATTTTATTGTAATTTTTTTGTAAATTAATGTAACAAAATTTCATCATATAGTTTTATCTTTAACATACTAGAAATTTCGTCTTCGCTATACCCTAATTCCTTTAATTCATCCTCATCATAATTTATTACAATTGAATAAGTATCATTTTGTCTTAGTACTTTCACTAAAATCTTATCTGTATAACCAGCTTTACGTCTCTCAACATATGTTTTATCATATTCTTCAATTAAACTAGAATTACTAACTTTTAATCCAGAATATTTCCACCAAATAATATCAAATGATATCTTTCTATATTCTAAGAGTGAATCAACATCTGAAGTAATTTCAAAAACAATAATTCTTCCATTGTCTTCTTCTATAATCTTTATTATTTCTGCATCAACTTCATCTAAATTTGATAATCTTAGTGAAACAGTATCTCCTACATTTGCTGATAATGATTTTTCCGTATTAATAGGTGCTGCTATATAACATTTAAAGTTGTCCACTATTTTTCCTTTTTCATTACTTAAAGGAACTACTGCTCCAACTTTTAAATCAAAATTAGAAAGCAATTCTGTTGTTAAATAATCAAAATCATTTACTTTTAAAATATCTTCTAATCCATCTACTCTATAAGATACCATTCCAGCAATTGGAGAATACATTTTTTCAGATTCATTTTCAAGTTCTTTTTCTAAATTTACTCTTTTTTCAGCAAGCTGTTTTAAATATGAATCTTCTGGACTTAAACTTTCTGTAATTTGTGTCTTTTTAGATATATATGTTTCAATTTTATTTTTATTCTCTTGAATTTTTTGTAAATAATTTAAATTATACATAGAATCAATTGTTGTTTCAATCTGTTTTTCAAGACTTGGAATATCACTAGATCCTAATGAAACACCAGTTGTTTCTATTATTTCATTCATTTCTTCATCTAATTCTGCAATTTGTTTTAATATATTATCTTCATTACTAGAATAATACCTAAAAACCATTTCAGATTTTGAAGCCCTCTCTCCATCTGGTACTACTTTAATCATACCATTTTGATATTCATCATTGCTAAGTACTACTTCATCTCTTATAATATACCCTTCTGCTGATTCTTCATAAGACAATGAGCCATTAGAAACAACATAAACTTCTGAAGTTGATCCCAAAAGTTTTGTACTATTAATAATTACAATTATCACAGTAATTATGACAATTGTAACTATTAAAAAACTAATATTATTACTATTCTTCTTAGTTTTCTTAGTTTTTTTGTTTTTCACTATAGCTCCTTTTCTATTTCTTGTACATTATATTCTATACTATTTTCATGTGAATCTAACCAAATAATTTCTTTATTTCTTCTAAACCATGTTAGTTGTCTTTTAGCATATCTTCTAGATTCTTGTTTAATTTTATCAATCATTTCATCTCTAGATATTTTTCCATCAAAGTATTCTATAACTTCTTTATATCCGATTCCTTGCAAAGCTGTTGGAAAATCATGATATTTTGTAATAAGTTTTTTAACCTCATCCTCAAGGCCATTTTCTATCATAATATCTACTCTACGATTAATTCTATCATACAAAATATCTCTTTCCATATTTACTCCAAAAATTTTAAAATCATATTTTGGAGCATTTTGTCTTGAAAGAATTTCTAATTCTGTTTTTGTTTTTCCTGTAGCTTTATATATTTCAAGAACCCTAATAATCCTTTTTTTATCATTTTTACTTATTTTCTTCATTGATTCAGGATCAATTTCATTTGCTTTATTCCACAACTCTTCTAATTTAATTGCATCTTGTGCCTGTTTCATTAATGAATTTCGGTATTCTTCATCAAATTCCATATTTGGATATTCAATCCCGTAAATTAATGAATCAACATATAGACCTGTTCCGCCAACAACAATTGGTGTTTTATCTTTTGCTAATATTTCTTCAATAGCATTAACACAGTCTTTTTTAAAATCAGATACGTTATACCTTTTATCGGGAGATACGAAATCGACAAGATAATGTTTTATTCCTTGCATTTCTTCTTTTGTAACTTTTGCTGTTCCAATATCCATATCTTTATAAATTTGCATTGAATCAGAAGAAATAATTTCTCCATTGATTTTTTTTGCAAGTTCTACAGATAATGCTGTTTTTCCTGATGCAGTTGGTCCAACAATAACTACAACTTTATTGTTCATACTATCTCCTATCAAATTTTTTATCTAAATCTAATTTTGTCATTTTAATTGCAGTAGGTCTTCCATGTGGGCAAGTAAATGGATTTGGTAATTCAAGAAGTTTTTGCATCAAACTATCTACTTCTTGTTCATCCAATTTCATTTTTGCTTTAACAGCAGCCTTACATGCAACAGTTGCAATAAATTTATCTTCTTTTTCTTGTCTAGCTGTAACTGCAATCGTATCTATTTCATCTAGTATATCTAAAAACAATTGCTTTGTATTCATGTCTTCACACATACCTGGTACAGACATCAGTTTTATTGTATTCTCACCAAATTCTTCAAATGAAAATCCTGCTCTTTCAAACATATCTACATTTTCTCTTGCAACAGCCATTTCTTTATGAGAAAGAGTAATAACATCTGGTAATAGTAAAAATTGTTCATTTTTTTCTGCGTCACTGTAATAATTCTCTTTTATTTTCTCATACATAATTCTTTCATGAGCTGCATGTTGATCTAAAATATACATTTCATCTTTTAATTCAATAATAATGTATGTATCAAAAGCTATACCTAAAAACTTATATGGTATTTTTTGAGTTTCTTCTGTTTTCTCAAAAACACTCTCATTCTCTGTAGCATATGAAAATTCATTAGTAGCATCAATCTTCTTTTGTTCTAAATTTTCTACTTCTCTTTCTCTTCTTACAGAAAATGGATCTACTCCAAATGTCTTTTTATACATTTGATCAAATTCAGGATTATTCTCAACTATCTCTTCTTTTTGTTTATTAATAGCACCTCTAACCATATTTGTATCGATTGGTTGTGTGTTATCGAAATTTAATTTTGCTTCCATCATCTTTTCTGCAGCAGATGCAAATTCACTATTATCAGATTCAATTTCTTGCTTAATGCCATTAATTTCCATTGTATTTTGAGGTAAAGCGCTAATTGTTTCTGAATTAATCTCAACTGTATTTTGTGTAGTATTTTCTCTTATTTCTTCTGTATTTACTACTTGTGTATTACTACTTGTTGAATTTCCTAGTCCTATTCCTTCTATTGCTTGTGTAGCTTCTTTATTGTTGAAATTAGCAGTATCCATAACAGTTGTTTCATCTTTTATTAAATTATTTACATTTACATCAAGTTCTCTTGTATTGCTTGAAATCATTGTAGAACCTAATTCCACTCTTTTATCAATTTCATTATTATTTATTATTTTAGGTTCAACATTATCTGATATACTGTTTTCTCCTATTGTACTTGCAGCTGCAGCATAAGAATTATTCTTTAATCCTTGTCTATATTTAAAAATTTCTTCTAAATGATTGTTATTAATTTCTTCTTGTGTTTCTTCAGATTCTCCTAGTATCTTATGGAATAATCCCGTTATGCCGCCCTTTTTTTCTGTTTCAGTATTTTCTGTTGTTTCGTTTGAAGAAGTTTCTATTTTTCCATATACATTAGAAGTACTTTCTTTTTGTACATCTTCAACTAATTCTGATTTTGCTAAATTTGATTTTATTGCATGATATACTGCTTTAAATACCATGTTCTCTTCTTCAAATCTTACTTCTAATTTAGCTGGATGAACATTAACATCTACTAATTTTGGATCCATTATTATATTTAATATAATAAATCCATATCTTCCAACTGGAATCATTCCTTTATATGCTTGATCAGCAGCTGCTGTTAGGTTCTTATCTTTGATATATCTTCCATTTACAAAAAATACTTGGTTACTTCTATTAGCTCTTGCAATAACTGGTTTCCCAATTACTCCGCATACCTCAATATCTTCATATTTGTAATTAACATCTATTAATTCAGCAGCTGTATCTTTTCCATATATACTATATACAATTGATGTTAAATCACCATTTCCATTTGTTTGAATAACAGTCTTTCCATTACTAATAAGTTTTATTGCAACATCTTTATTTACCATTGCAATTCTGTTTACAGTATCTTCAATATATCCTGCTTCTGTATAATCCTTTTTCAAAAACTTATATCTTACAGGTGTGTTATAGAAAAGATTTTGAACTGTTATTGTTGTTCCAACAGATCTAGCTGCTTCTGTAAATTCAAGAGTCTTTCCACCCTCAACAATAATTTTATGTCCAACATCTTCATCTTCTTTTTTAGAAACCATTTCAATTTTGGAAATAGCAGCTATACTTGCTAAAGCCTCACCTCTAAACCCCATGGAAGTTACTGTTTCTAAATCTTCTGCTTTTCTAATCTTACTTGTAGCATGACGTTCAAAAGCAATTTCCATATCATCTTCAGCAATACCACATCCATCATCTGTTATTTTTATTAGAGAAATTCCACCATTTTTAACTTCTACTGTTATATTTTTAGCTCCTGCATCTATAGAATTTTCAACCATTTCTTTTACTACTGAAGCAGGTCTCTCTATAACCTCACCAGCAGCAATTTTATTGATAGTTGAATCGTCTAATAATACTATATTTCCCATCTTTTTCTCCTTTTCTATATGCTATATTCCATTTTATTACATTTAAAATCCAATTCGTAACAAATTATATCATTAAAAAAAAATTTTGTACATATAAAAAAAATAAAATAGTATTGTAAATACTATTTTATTTTGATAATACTTTTTTCCACAAAATCTGCATTATTGTAAACACATATTGCTTTTGGCAAAACATCTATAACGAACTTTTTATCGGTTAGTTTTTCACCATCAACATTAAATGTGACCATCTCGTTTAACTCTAGTTCCACATGATCTGTTCTAAATTTATGCATATGGCGTTTACCTTCATGTTCTCCTTTTTTTAATTTAAGAAGTAATGGTATCATTGCTATTTTAGGTATTTTTTCTCCAAAATATATATCTAATAAACCATCTGTTAATTTAGATTTTGGAGCAACATTAAATCCACCGCCATAATATGCACCATTACATATACTTAAAATTGAAAATTCTTCACTTATATTTTTTATTTTAGACTTAAAATTCATTTTTTTAAATTTAAAATGTCTAAATGTATAAAATATACTAGCATTGTATAATTGACTTGTTGGTATGTTTTTCTCTCTAAATATATCTATATTATTTCCAACTTCAGCATCTATTCCCAAACAAGCAACATTTATAAAATAAACACTATTTATTTTAGCTATATCTATTAATGTATTTCCTTCAGGTAGCTTTTTTACTGATTTATATGTGTCATTTCCGGATCCTGCTGGAATAATACCTAGTCTATTTTTGGTTCCAACAATTCCTTGTATTGTTTTTGTTATTGATCCATCACCACCAACAACATATATGACATTTTCTTCAGATGCATATTCTCTAGCAATATCAGCACCACTAACTTCTTTAGTGATATATCTAAATTCATATTCCATTTTTCTAATTATACATTCTTTTTCTATATTCTCTTTTATATCAATAGATTTTCCTCTTCCAGCCATTGAGTTTAAAATAAAAATATACTTCATTATTACCACCTCAAATATATTTAAATTTTAACACATTATTCTTTTTATTACAACTGTAACACTTTTTATTAAAATTCATAGAATATAACATACAAAAGATTTGAAAACATTTTAAAGGAGGGTTTAAAAATGCCAGAAAACAGAGGTTGTGGATTATTTGGAGGAGACAATGATTGTCTTTGGATAATAATTCTACTTATTATTTTATTCTGTTGTTGTGGAAACAATAACAATAGAGGTTGCTGTAACTAAAAGGAAAAGGGCTCTTATTAAGAGCCCTTTTCTTTTTATTTTAATACATTCCACCCATGTCTGGCATTCCTTCATTACCATGATTACAATTACAATTCTTTTCTTTCTTTTCTGTTACTATACTTTCTGTTGTAATTATCATTGAAGCAACACTTTCTGCGTTTTGAATGGCTGAACGTGTAACTTTAGTTGGATCTACAATTCCTGCTTTTTTCATATCTACATATTCTTCATTTGCAGCATCAAATCCAATACCTGGTTTGCTTGACTTTACTTTATCTAATATAACAGCACCTTCAAGGCCTGCATTTGTAACTATCTGCTTTAATGGTTCTTCTAATGCTTTAAGAACTATTCTTACACCAATTCTTTCTTCATCAGAAACTTCTGATAATAGTTTTTCAACTTCTGGTATAACATTTACATATGCTGTTCCACCACCAGGAAGTATTCCCTCTTCGATAGCAGCTTTAGTTGCAGATAATGCATCTTCTATTCTTAATTTCTTTTCCTTCATTTCTATTTCTGTTGCTGCACCTACTTGAATTACCGCAACACCACCTGCTAGTTTTGCTAATCTTTCTTGAAGAGATTCTTTATCATAGCTTGATTTTGTTTCTTCAATATTTCTCTTAATTTGGTTTACTCTTTCTTGTAATGCATTTTTATCACCCATACCGTCAACTATGATTGTGTTTTCTTTAGTGCATTTTACTTGTCTTGCTCTTCCTAGTTGATTTAAATGAGTATCTTTAAGCTCTAGTCCTAAGTCTTGGGTAATTACTTCTCCGCCAGTTAAAATAGCAATATCTTGAAGCATCTCTTTTCTCTTGTCTCCGAATCCAGGTGCTTTAACACCTACAACATTTAATACACCTCTTAATTTATTTAAGATAAGTGTTGATAAAGCTTCATTTTCGAAATCGTCAGCTATGATAACCATCTTTCCACCAGCTTGAGATAATTCTTCAAGTAATGGTAATATTTCTTGAATATTAGCAATCTTCTTATCTGTAATTAAAATGTATGGATTATCCATTACTGCTTCCATTTTTTCTGTATCTGTTACCATATATGGAGAAACATATCCTTTATCAAATTGCATACCTTCAACAACATCTACTTCTGTAGATGATGTTTTTGATTCTTCAATTGTTATTACTCCATCTTTAGATACTTTTTCCATAGCATCTGCTATTAAATTTCCAATTTCTATATTATTTGCTGAAATACTTGCAACTCTTGCAATATCTTCTTTACCATTAATTGGAACACTAATTTTTTTCAATTCTTCAACTGCTTTTTCTGTTGCTTTATCCATTCCTCTTTTTATTGCAAGAACATCTCCACCTGCTGCAACATTTTTTACACCTTCTTTTAACATTACTTGTGCTAATACAGTAGCTGTTGTTGTTCCATCACCTGCAACATCATTTGTTTTGGTAGAAACTTCTTTTACAAGACTCGCTCCCATATTTTCGAATGAATCTTCAAGTTCAATTTCTTTTGCAATAGTTACACCATCATTAGTAATAAGTGGAGCACCAAAACTTTTATCTAATACAACATTTCTTCCTTTTGGGCCCAATGTAACTTTTACTGTATCTGCTAATTTGTTAACTCCATCAAGCATTTTCTTTCTAGCATCTTCACCATATAAAATTTCTTTAGACATATTTACATCTCTCCTTCCTATTCAACAGTAGCTAATATATCATTTTGTTTTACAATGATATATTCAACTCCTTCATATTTAACTTCTGTTCCAGAGTATTTACTAATTATTACTCTGTCTCCTTTTTTTACTTGCATTTCTATCTTTTTATTATTTTCATCAACTCCTCCAGGTCCTACTTCTACGACCTCAGCTATTTGTGGTTTTTCTTGTGAACCAGAAGATAAAATAATTCCACTTTTTGTTGTCTCTTCTGCTTCTACCATTTTAATTAAAACTCTGTCATTTAAAGGTTTTATCATTTTACAAATTCCTCCTTTTATTTTTATATTGTTAAATTTTATTTATATAACTATTGTAAATAAAATTAGCAGTCGAAACTTTCGACTGCTAATATTTTATACCTTATTTTAAATTTGTCAAGTGTTTTTTATATTATTTCATATTAACCTCAATCCAATTGTATTTATCGGAATTTTTAAAAACATAAAACTTATCAATATCATCCACTTCATCTTTAAAATCATGCTTATCTCCTTTAAACATATTAATTCTATCATCAAAAGTAATATTTATATCATCTATATTAAAACCTGCTTTTCCTTCAAATTCTTTTATCGAATAACCACAACGCTTTATAAACTCTCTATTTGATAGCAACTTACCTGTTTCTAAATCAAAATTATATATACAAAATTCACATAGATTGCCTTCTACTTTAGAATATTTGTCATCAGTTTTTTCTACAATTAAAGACAATTTTTTTTTGCATTCTCAAAAAAAATCCTCTAATTCTTTATTAACTTTATTTGCATCATTTGATTTTAAATTAATAATAGGTAAATGGTTTGATACTATTTTAGCATAGTCTTTTACATAGTTTTCATAACTAATATAAAAATAATAATCTTCATCAAATATATATGTAGGTTCATCACTAATACTAATAAAATATGTTATACCAGGACGTAAACGCGTTGGTATCAATAATCCATTTATTTGTATTTGACTAACATACAAACTCAAATCACATAATTCGCAGATTTTATTGTAATCTATTTCAAAAATCTCTTCATTTTTTTGAAATTTTATATCTCCTATATATTTATTAAAATCATTATTATAACCCACAGTTTTTTCGAATACATATGATTCACTTTTATCTATGATGTAGCTTGCGTGTGCTTCAATTTATCTATGTCATTTATTATTTTATAAAGATTATATTTTTATAAATATCTGTTGCGATCCATCTAAATCTGTTGGATATTTAATTCCTATTATAGTAAATGCATTATCATATTCATAATAAATATTAATTTTATCAATGTCATATTCAACCTTATCAAAAAATTCTTCCAAACTATAATTTAATTCGCTATATGAATTTTCACGTTGATAAATCTCCTCTAATTCAGTATCAATAATTTTTTTGAACTCTTCTTTTGTTAGTCCTAATACGTCAATTACTTCTTCATTTGTAAGTAATTTTCCGCTTTTTATATTAAAGTTATATATCTCTTCTGGAAGTATTGCATCACTATCAACATAATAAGTTCCAGTCCTTACATCTAACGATAATAACTCATCGTTATAAATATTATAATTATAGTCCATGTAATCAAAATGAACATAAACATAACCATCTTCTTCTACAGTAGTTAAAGATTCTTGTGCTTTATCAAAATATGATTTGAATTCTTTATTTAATTTCAGAGCATCAGTAGAATTAATATTTATACAAGGTAAAGAGATTTTCTTTTCATCTTCAATTCCTCCACTGGTATATTTATATGTATATGTTTCAACTGAATATATATATTTTTCATTTTCAACTAATTTATTATTATAATCAGGTTCTTGTTTTTCAGTTACAGTATTTTCTTCAACTGTATTCTCTTCAATCGTACTTTCAGTATATTCTGCATTTAATTTACTTTCTTTTATGATTTCTGTTTTTTGCCATCTTATCATAGCACCCACAAAAAATCCTATCGTAATTATAGCAATAGCAGCTAAACATAATAAACTTAAAAAATCTATTTTACCCTTTTTATTTTCTTCCATTTTTTACCCCCAATAATCATTTGTATATTAGACTGATATTTTACATCTTTGGTTCACAAGTTAAGTTCATTCCTAAGTTTTTGATTACATTTAATTCACTTTTATCTATGATGTAGCTTGCGTGTGCTTCACATCCTCTTAGTTTATCTAAATCATTTATTACTTTTTCAATAATTGGATTTGTCATTGAACAAATACTAAGTGCAATTAAAACTTCTGATAAATTTAAGAAATATGATGTTTTATAAGATGTTTTTTGCTTCATTTTATAAATTCCATCTAATACTGAAGGAGATAGTAAATACTCAGGATCTGGAATTCCAGCAATATTTTTTACAGCATTTAAAATTGCAGAACTTGAACAGCTAAGAAGCTTAGATTCCTTTCCAGAAACTATATTTCCATTTGGAAGTTTTATTGCTAAAACATTTGCTTTTTCTCTTTCTGCTCTTTCATTTGCAAAATTTGCAACATCTCTATCTGTTAAAGAAAGATTTAGTTTGTCCATCAATACTTTTACTGCATCTACTGTTTCTTCTCCACAGATACCTTGTTTATAATCACATAAAACACTATAATATCTCCTTATTATTTCATCAGTTGCAGCTTTATGGATAATATCTTCATTAGTTATACATTGTTTAATCATGTTAACACCCATATCTGTAGGAGATTTATATACTTCTTGACCTGTTATTTTAAATAAAATATTTTTTAAAATTGGGAATGCAGATATGTCTCTATTATAATTTACTGCACTTTCTCCATAAGCTTCTAAATGAAATGGATCTATCATGTTAAAATCTTTTAAATCCGCTGTTGCAGCTTCATAAGCAATATTTACTGGATCTAGTAATCTTAAGTTCCAAACCGGAAAAGTTTCAAACTTAGCGTATCCTGCTCTTACTCCTCTTTTATGTTCATGATATAGTTGTGATAAACATGTTCCAAGTTTTCCACTATTTGGTCCTGGTGCAGTTACTACAACTAATTTTTTAGTTGTTTCTATATATGGATTTCTTCCATACCCTTCATCACTAACTATTAAATCTACATTATCAGGATATCCAGAAGTTGGTCTGTGAATATACATTTTGATATTTCTTTCTTCTAGCATTTTTTCTAAATGTGATATATTATCACCATCATGATACATGGTAACTACAACACTATTTATAGAAATTTCTAATTCCTGAAGTTTCTCAATTAATCGTATAAGATCTAGTTCATAGCTAATCCCATAGTCCGCTCTGATTTTACTTTTTTGTATTGCTGATGCATTTATACAAAATATGACTTCTAAATCATCTTTAAATTCTTTTAATAAATTAATTTTATTATCGGCTTTAAATCCTGGTAGTACTCTTGCTGCATGTAAATCATCAAATATTTTTCCACCAAATTCCAAATATAATTTATTATCAAACATTTTAATTCTTTCTGCTATTTTCTCACTTTGTACTTTTAAATACTTTTCACTATCGAATCCAACTTCCACGTATATTCTCCCTTTTACAATTTTTTAACATAAATATTTTAATATTAGAATTTAATTATTTCAATATTTTTGTAAAATTATGTAGAAAAAAATATAATTCCTTGTAAAAAAAATATTTATATTATATAATATTGATATTAATGGAGGGTACAAATGATAGTTCCAAATTATGTAATTAATCAAAGCATTGTGGAAAAAGAAATTAATGAATTAAATAATGTTTTAATTCAACAAAGACAACTAAAGAAAACTTTATTATTATATCTTGAAAAAATTTCAGAAGGAATTTACAACTCATCAAATCCTCAGGATACAGATCAAATTCATTCTTTCTTAGAAAATGTTCAAAAATGTTTTGATAAATTAAAAGAAAATATTAATAGATTAATTGAATTAAAATTATTTTTAGAAAGTGTTATTACTAACAATACTTATGAGTCATTTGATTATATAAATTATAATGATAAATGTAAAAATCTATTAGATAAAATAAATTCAGACAATTCAATATATTATTCTTTTATGGATTCATTATTTGACTATATTAGTGTTACTTTCCCAGAAATTTCAGTTGAAGATAAACCTATTCAACAAGAAATATCAGATTTGTATACTTCTCAAATAACAATAGATGATATAGAAACTCAAATGAATGAAACTTTAGAAAACATTCAAATACAAGATAATTCTACTAATAATGTTGTTTCAAAAGAAACACTTGAAAATACCATAGAAAAAGATGAAAGCTCTCTAATTGAAGACGCTTTACTTGAAGAAGCATTAGCAGAAAATTCATTAGAAGAAAGTACAAGTGAACCCTCATCTCCATTACCTGAAAAAGTATTATTTATTTCACACAAAAAAGGATATGCTATTTTACCTTATTCTACATCTGATTTAGAAAAAACTTTTTCAGATAGTCCAGAAAAATATTCTTCTTTGCAAAACATTATCGATAAAGAATATACTATATCTTTAAAAGATTATAAGTTTGATTCTTCATCTGTATATGATGAATGTTATAACTTAGCTAAAAGAGAAAATTATAGTTCTATTAAAGCAATGAAATTTGCAAATAATGCAAAAAAACTTTCAAATGTAAATCCTCTTATCATTAGAGCTTGCAAAAATGTGGAAGAAGCCGAATTTTACTTAAAATGTATAGAGAATAATACTCCAGAATATTTTACTTTATTCAAAATTGTAGAAGAATAAAAAATAACCTCCTTTTTATAGGAGGTTTTTTTTTACATTCTTTGTTTTAACGCTTCATAAATTACAATTCCTGCTGAAACAGAAGCATTTAATGACGTAATTTGTCCTTTCATTGGAATTTTTATTAAACAATCTGAATTTTCTTTTACAAGATTACTCATTCCAAATCCTTCGCTACCAATAATAATTGCTAAAGGTCCTTTTAAATCTTGATTATAGTATAATGTATCTGCTGTTCCATCTGTACCTATTACCCATAATCCATTTTCTTTTAAAAATCTTATTGTTTCATTTATATTTGTAACTCTCGCAATTTTCACATATGAAGTAGCACCTGTTGATACTTTTACAACAGTACTATTTACTGCAACACTTCTTCTTTTAGGAATAATCACTCCATGTACTCCTGCAGTTTCAGCTGTTCTAATAATTGATCCTAAATTATGTGGATCCTCTATTCCATCTAATATTAAAATAAATGGATCTTCGTTTTTACTTTTTGCTACTTCTAAAATATCTTCTACTTCACAATAATTAAATGGTGGAATAACTGCAACAACACCTTGATTATTTTCTGCCATTAAGTCAAGTTTGCTTTTTTCACTTTCTACTAAAATAATTTTTCTCTCTTTAGCTCTAGCAATTATTTCATTTATTGATCCATGTCTTTCTCCACGTTCGATATATATCTTATTAACATCTTTATCAGATTTTAGTAATTCTAAAACAGCATTTCTTCCTGCAACAACATCATCATATACTTTTTCTTCTTTTTCTCTTCTATCTTCACCAGATCTTCTCTCTATAAATCTTCTATCAGAGCCTCTTCTCTCACCAATTCTTCTATCAAATTCACCTGGTCTAGTTTCTCTTCTAACCCATTGTCTACGGTCGCCTTGTCTACGGTCATCTGTTCTTCTGTCTCCTTGTCTTCTATCTCCTTCTCCTGATCTTCTTTCTTTCATACTAATCTCCTTTTACTCTTCATCATCTAATTTTAGAACTGCTAAAAACGCTTCTTGTGGAACTTCAACATTTCCTATTTGTCTCATTTTTTTCTTACCACGTTTTTGTTTTTCTAATAATTTTTTCTTTCTTGTAATATCTCCACCATAACACTTTGCAAGTACATCTTTTCTCATCGCAGATAATGTTTCTCTTGCTATAATTTTTCCACCAACAACAGCTTGAATTGGTATTTCGAATAATTGTCTTGGTATTACTTTTTTTAACTTCTCAGCCATTTTTCTTCCTCTTTCATAGGCTGAATCTTTATGAACTATAAATGACAATGCATCAACCGATTCATTATTTATATGAAGATCTAATTTAACAAGTTCTGCCCTTCTATATTCTTTAAACTCATAATCTACTGAAGCGTAACCTTTTGTTTTTGATTTAATTGTATCAAAAAAATCATATATAATTTCATTCAATGGTAAATCATATTCAAGAGTAACTCTATTCTCATCTAGATATTTCATATCTAAGTAAGTTCCTCTTCTTTCTTGACATACTTTCATTACATTTCCAACAAACTCTTTTGGAATCATTATTTGAACTTTCATTATAGGTTCTTCCATATAACTTATTTCAGTTTGTGGTGGTAAGTCCATTGGATTATATAATTCAATTATTTCTCCATTTGTTCTATGAATTTGATAAATAACTGATGGTGCAGTTGTAATTAATCCTATATCAAATTCTCTTTCTAATCTTTCAATTACTATCTCTAAATGTAATAATCCTAAAAATCCACATCTAAATCCAAATCCCAAAGCAGCTGAGGTTTCTGGTTCATAATTTAGTGCAGCATCATTTAATTTTAGTTTTTCTAATGCTTCTTTTAATGGTTCATATTCACTTCCATCTAATGGGTACATACCACAATAAACCATTGAATTTGCTTTTTTGTATCCTGGTAAAGCTTCTTTTGCAGGATTACTATTTTGAGTAATTGTATCACCAACATGTAAATCAGAAACAGTTTTTACACTTGCTGCGACATAACCGACTTCTCCTGCTTCTAAGTGGTCACATGGTATATAGCTTCCTGCTCCAAAATACCCTACTTCTGTTACTGTAAATACTTTTCCTGTTGCCATAAATAATATTTCATCATTTGCTTTAACTTGGCCATTTTTTATTCTTACATAACTTAAAGCACCTTTATAATTATCATAAACAGAATCAAATATTAATGCTTGTAATTCCGAATCTGGATCTCCATTTGGAGCTGGAATGTCAGTTACTATTCTTTCTAAAACTTCATCTACATTTAATCCTGTTTTAGCAGAAATGCAAGGTGCATCCATCGCCGGAATACCAATAATATCTTCAATTTCTTTTTTTACTTCTTCTGGTCTAGCATTTGGCAAATCTACTTTATTAATTACTGGTACTATTTCTAGATTGTCATCTATTGCTAAATATACATTTGCAAGAGTTTGTGCTTCCACTCCCTGTGTGCTATCTACAACAAGTATTGCTCCTTCACAAGCAGCTAAGCTTCTTGAAACTTCATAATTAAAATCAACATGTCCTGGTGTATCAATTAGATTAAACTCATATGTTTCTCCATTTTTTGCAGTATAATTCATTTTTACTGCTTGAGATTTAATTGTAATTCCTCTTTCTTGTTCTATATCCATATTATCTAGAACTTGTGATGTCATTTCTCTTTCAGAAAGTACACCCGTCATTTCAATTATTCTATCTGCCAATGTAGATTTTCCATGATCAATATGTGCAATTATACTAAAATTTCTAATGTTTTTTTGTTTATTTTGCATTATGTCTATACTCCATATTTCTAATTAATTTTTAATAAATCAAATTTTAAATAATCAGAACTTACTAATTTAAAATCTATTCCGTTTACTATTCCTTCTATTGCTTCTTTATGTGCCTCTGCATGTAAATGTGCATAATAACACTTTTTGATATTGTATTTTTCAAGGATTTTAATAAAATCAATTTCTTCTGGCACTATTGGTTCTTTATAAAAAGGAGGATAGTGAATAAAAGCAATTATTTCTTTTTCAGTTCCATATTTTTTTATTCCATCTTCTATTGATAAAACTAGTCTATCATTTTCTCTTTTTAAAATTTTTCTATTGTCATCTGATTTCCAGTTATTAACCCATCCTCTTGTTCCAACAATTATCTTATCTTCAACTAAATATGAATTATTATATAAAAAGTCAATATTTTCAAAGTTATTCTCTTTTAAATATTTTCTCATACTTGTTACAGTTGTCCACCAATAATCATGATTTCCCTTGCTCATAATTTTTTTACCTGGCAAACTATTTAAAAATTCAAAATCTTTATATGTATCTTCTAAATATGTTGCCCAAGAAAAATCACCTGGCAAAATAACTGTATCTTCTGGTGCTACTTTCTTTATCCAATTTTCCTTTATTTTTTCCACATGATTTTCCCAATTGTTTCCAAAAATATCCATTGGTTTATCTACTGAAAACGATAGGTGTAAATCACCTATTATATATATTGACATTTATCTCCCTTTCTATCTATAAATCTTTTATTGGATCATCATCATCTTCGTTATCATTAAGTGGTTTATAATTATCATCACGATTATTTATAGGATCAAATTCTTTTTCATTTGTAATATAATCATCTGCATTATTAATACTTAAACCATCTCTTTTTATATACTCATTTGTATTTCTTGTCTTTTTATATCCTTTTGACTCAAGCATTCTTTTCTCATTTAAAACATCAAAAACTTTTGCATCTTCTTTCTGTGTTGATTCTTTTTGAGAATTTCTTTTTACATTATCTGGAACCATAACTTTTAACGGTCTATTTTTATTAATAACATTATTAACATTTTTTTTATCAATAGTTTCATCAGTATAAGTATTATTTCCTCTAAATTTTTTATACTCTTCTATTATTATAAATATTACAAAAACAATAAATACAATACGTATAACTAAAATTCCTATAAAAAAAAGAAAAGAAATTATACCATTTATAAACATTTCTACCATCTATTATTCTCCAATCTTTAAATTAGGAACAGCATTTAATTTCAAGTCTGCTCTTTCTCCATTAGTATAATTATAATATCCTGCAGCGCCTATCATAGCAGCATTGTCAGTACAAAGTATAGGTTCTGGATAATATACTTCAATTTTTAATTCATCTGATAACTTATCAAATGAATCTCTAATATAAGAATTTCTGGATACTCCACCTGCTAAAACAATTTTGTCAGCGTGAAATTCTTTTACTGCTTTCCTTACATTAGTTGTTAACATTTCAGTTGCAGCTTTTTCAAAGCTTGCACATAGATCTGCTTTATTTAAGTTTGGATTTTTATGATTTAAATTTATTACTGCCGTTTTAATTCCACTAAAACTAAAATCATAATTATCAAAATGGCTTACTGGTAAATCAATATTTGCTTTTCCTTCTTTAGCTAGATTATCTACTTTAGGCCCTCCTGGATATCCTAATCCAACTACCCTTGCTACTTTATCAAAAGCCTCGCCTATTGCATCATCTTTTGTTCTACCTAATATTTCGAACTCATTATAACTTTTTACATTTACTAAATGAGTATGTCCACCAGAAATAATTAAACACAGAAATGGTGGCTCAAGTTCACTATATGTTAAGTAATTTCCTGCAATATGCCCCTCTATATGATTTACTGCGATCAATGGTTTGTTACTAACATAGCTTAATCCTTTTGCATAGGATACACCAACTAATAATGCTCCAACTAAACCTGGTCCTTGTGTTACTGCAATAGCATCTATATCATCTATAGTAACATTTGCTTCTTTTAGAGCCTCTTTCATAATTTGATTAATTACTTCTGTATGACATCTTGAAGCAATTTCTGGAACAACTCCTCCATATTCTTCATGTATTTTAATTTGAGAATTAATAACATTTGATAAGACTTCTCTTCCATTTTTTACAATAGCAATAGAAGTCTCATCACAGCTTGATTCAATTCCCATTATTAATATATCTTTCAATTTAAACTCCTATTAAATAAACAATTGTACAATCCATTCCACAACAGTAAAAAGTCCATTAGATAAAAATGCAATTACTGGTGCTACAATGATTTCTAAGAAACCAAAAAACCATAAAATCATAAAAATCATATAAAGTGTAGCATAATTTCTATCTAACCATTGTTGTATTTTATATGGTAACAAATTTCTAAAAATTTTTTCTCCATCAAGTGGTGGAAGTGGAATTAAATTAAATACACCTAATCCTATGTCCACGTAAATTAATAATATTAAAAATGCTTCTAATAATAATCCTGCATCTGTATTTATAAAACCTGGTTTTATTGCTTCAAATAAAACAACATAAGCAATGCAAGAAACAATTGCGATAAAAAAATTCATTAATGGGCCTGCTAATGCAACCATTGACTCGCAAAAGCTTCTTGATTTATTACTATTAAAATTATTGGGATTAATTTGAACTGGTTTACCCCAGCCTATATGAGCAAATATCATTAATATAGTTCCAAAAAAATCCAGATGAACTAAAGGATTTAATGTTAGTCTTCCTTGATTTCTTGGAGTTGTATCTCCCAATTTATCTGCAGCATTCGCATGTGCAAATTCATGGAAACTTACAGCAATTAATACTGCAGGAAGTGTTAATAATAATGTTAACCATTCACTTGCTTCCATGCTTGCTAGTGAAATTACTGCTAAAACAATTAGCAATGCATATATAACCCTCTTGTCAACGCCATAACCAAATAACATTTTTTATCTCCTTTATTTTTCAAGTTATTTAAAAATTCCTTCTATTTTTGTTTGTAATAAGTTAGCTAGTTTTCTATGACTATTTTTGTCTAAATGAACGCCATCTATTCCAGGTTTTAGGCCTTCATTACTCAAAAAATAACAATTGTATTTTTCAGCAATATTTTTATAAATATTGTTTAGTTCTTTAGATTTTTGAGCAGTTCCCTCAAATGCATTATCTTTTTTTGCATACTCTCCATTTTCATCTACCACTGGTGGAACTACAATTAATAATTTAGGATAATTATCACTAATTTGTGATTTTCTATTTAATACTATTTTTACAAAATACTCTTCAAACATTTCTCCTATTTCTTCAGCAGTTTTATTATACATAGATTTTAACTCATTACTTCCTAACATAACTACTACTAAATCAATAGGATCATGTGAATCTAAACAAGGAATTAGATATTCATACCCACTTCTTCCCTCTCTTCCAGGTCTTGGATCATTTGATATAATAGTTCTACTGTTTAATCCTTCTTCTATTACTTCAAAATCATTTCCAAGATTAGATTCTAATATTTTTGTCCATCTCTCATCGTTTCCGTATCTTTGATGATCACTACCTGAAATATATCCCCATGTATTTGAATCACCATAGCATAATATCCTTATTTTATTCATAGTATTTCTCCAATTTTAATTAGTTTAAAGGTTTCATAGTTGGGAATAATAGAACATCTCTAATAGAGCTACTGTCTGTAAATAGCATAACCATTCTATCAATTCCAATACCTTCTCCACCTGTTGGAGGTAATCCATATTCTAGTGCTTGAACATAATCTTCATCCATCATTCCAGCTTCATCGTCACCATTTGCTTTAGCTTCAACTTCAGCTTTAAATCTTTCATATTGATCCATTGGATCATTTAATTCTGAAAATGCATTTCCGTATTCTCTTCCACCAATAAACACTTCAAATCTTTGAGTTAATCTTGGATCATGTGTACACTTTTTAGCAAGTGGTGAAATCTCTATCGGATAATCATAAATAAATGTTGGTTGAATTAATGTTTTTTCTACATATTCATCAAAGAACAATGCAATAACATTTCCTCTTGTTTCTTTGCCATTTGGAATTTCTATGTTTCTTTCTTGTGCTATTTTTACTGCTTCTTCATCTGTTTGAATTTTATCAAAATCAACACCACATGCTTCTTTAATACTCTCTATCATTGTCATTTTCTTCCATCCTGGTGTTAAATCAATTTCAGTTCCTTGATAATTAATTTTATATGTTCCTTTTAATTTCATTGCAATTCTTGTAAATATCTCTTCAGTAATACTCATCATGTCATTATAGTTTTCATATGCAGAATAAAATTCTATAGAAGTGAATTCCGGATTATGTCTGATGTCCATTCCTTCATTTCTAAAGATTCTGCCAATTTCATAAACTTTATCAAATCCACCAACTATTAATCTTTTTAAATTTAACTCTGTTGCTATTCTTAGATACATATCAATATCTAATGTATTATGATGTGTTATAAATGGTCTTGCAGTTGCACCACCAGAAATTGTATTTAATACTGGTGTTTCAACCTCTAAGTAACCTTTTTCATCTAATATATTTCTAATTTCTTTTATAATTTGTGTTCTTGTAACAAAAGTTTCTTTTACTTCTGGATTAACAATTAAATCAACATATCTTTGTCTATATCTTAAATCCATATCTTTTAAACCATGGAATTTTTCAGGTAAATCTCTTAGAGATTTTGAAAGTAATACAACTTCTTTAGCATGAATAGAAATCTCTTCTGTTCTAGTTTTAAAAACAAAACCTTTTAAGCCAATGATATCACCTATATCAAAAGTTTTAAATGCTTTATAAGATTCTTCACCTAAATCATTTATACTAACATAACTTTGAATTGTACCTTTGCTATCTTGAATAGTACAGAAAGATGCTTTACCCATTATTCTTTTTGCCATTATTCTTCCTGCAACAGATACATCTTTTCCTTCAAAATTATCATAATTATCTTTTATATTTTTAGAATAATCTGTTCTATCATATTTTGTTATTTCAAATGGATCTTTTCCAGCTTCTCTAAGCTCTTTTAATTTATCCATTCTTACTTGCATTAGCTTATTAATGTCTACCTCTTCATTTACTTCATTGTTTTGATTTTCATCCATAATTTTTCGCCCCTTTTAAATAATTTTTGACTAGGATATTATATACTATTTTTAAATTATTGTAAACCTAAAATTCATATAATTTATAAGATTTTTCTGCATTTTAAAACTAAAAAAAGACTTCTCTTTTGAAGTCTTTTTATTTAACTTTTTCATAAACACAAAAGCAATTATCTCTATAAATCATCTTCCATTCATCATCTTCACAAATTAGATTTGCTATACTTTCATTTGTATACAAAATAGCATGAGTTATATCGTATTTATCAAAAATTTTTTTGTAACCATTTAGTGTAGTAGCATCACTCCAATCCTTTAATATATTTTTATTATTAAAAGAATCTAAATAGATTTCCGCCCTTGAATCAATAAAAACTGGAATACCTTTATATTCAAGATAGCTTCCAAAATTAAAATGATTAAATAATCTAATATTATTAATATCCAAATTTTCTAATATAAAATCTGCAGCATCTATTGGATACATACTTGTATCTACATACTCATGCACTATTCTTGTAGCAAAATTTTTGGCACTAATAATCAAAATAAGAATTGCACAAATTGTTAGTAATATATTTTTATTTTTTTGTGTTAAATATATTTTAAAATCATAAGATTCAATAAACTCTGTAATCATTTTTGCTAGTGGAAATATGCATATTAAATAAATAAAATATTCACTTCTTATTGTTGATAAAGAAAGAATTCCAAATCCAAATATATATAACAAATCTCTTAAATGCACTTTTATTTTTGTAAAGCCAACAACCGCAACTACTACGGAAATATAAAAAGCAAAGTGATAATCAACTGCAGGAACTAATGATCTCATTTCTGAAATAATATCTGAAGATATTTCATTTACAGTTTTGAACATATTGACAAATGGTGCTAGCCCTATAGGTGTAATTAGTCCTCCAAGCGCAGATATTATCATTGAAATAAATAAAATTAAAATATTATTATTTGTCTCACATATAATTTTATTATCTTCTGCATTATTTCTTATAACTTTATACAAAATAAATTCTGCAAAATAAGGCATAAAAAACACGAAAAATAATGGATATACAGATGCATGTGTATTTGCTAATAATATTGATAAAACAAACAGTATAATAATATTCTTTTTATCACCAGTTTCATATAACTTATAAATAAAATAATATTCTAAAATAAATATATAAAAAGATAATATTTGCGCCCTAGCAGCCAATACTCCTTTTGATAAATATATAGCACATAGAGTTAAAAGGAAAGAAATCAAATACGAATTTCTTTGCTTAATTAATATATAAAAAACTGTTAATCCAATTAAAGATGCAATTAATAATACTAATGCATATATACCTGCAAATCCAAATATATTATATGTTTTAGCAACTAAAACATCAAAAATCCATCTAACATTTTGATATTTTAATCCTTCATGCCATGAAAAATCCTCATCTGTATATATACCTTCATTTAATATTTTTTCTCCAACAACTATAGTGAAATATGTGTCATTTTGAAATGTTTTCTCAACAACAGATATAGAGAAAAATATAATTAAAATTATGAATATTATTAAATTTACTTTTTTATTATTTTTCATATTTATTAATTACTCTTCCCCCATCTTTTTATATAAAACTACTCTAAAAGTAGTTAATGAATCTTTAAAGTTTTCTGTTATTGAAAATCTTGTTTCATTACTATCTAACATGTCATCATATTTATCATATGCAGTATCTAAATATACTCCTCTTACAATATCTGTATCATAATTTTTTTCTAAAGTTAATTCTAGAATATTGTCACATATATCATAAATACCATTATATTGGTTTCCTCTTCCTGAAATCAATTCATCTTCTTTTATAAAATTACTTATTTCTATTTTATTTGTTTTATAAATCCATTCTAAAGCTGTATCATATGCATATCCATTAAGAAGTTCTGATATATAGTTAGGATTATCGTTCATTGTATTAGCTAAATCATTAGCTTCTTTTTGAGAAATATTATTCCAAATTAAAACAGATTTTTTTGAAACAGGATTATTATCTTCTTTTCCAATCTCATATCTTGAAATATAAAATCCACCATTTTGTAATGCACTATTCAAAAAATCTTTATAATTTAAATCATAGCAATGGTCTTTACTAATAAGTGGAAAATTTGTAAAATATCTTTTCTCTAATTTAGAAACTTCTTGATTGTCTTGATTTGTACAAGGAATCCACACATACTCATTTTTTTTATTATCGCTTATTACAAATCCTGTATTCCACTCTCCACCAACATATTCAAAGCCTTCTGGAATATATGGCTTCTTGTAATTCTGGGCAGAATAATTCAAATTTATAATTGATTTATAATAATTATTTTCTTCCAAAACTTTACTTTCATGTTCTTTAAATATCTCTTGATTTTCTTTATTAGTCTCATATAAATCAAACTTATCCAATATAAATTTGATAGTAAAAAAAGAAAATAATATTAATAAAATAAATATAAGACCATATATAATTTTTGCATATTTTGAATTAAAAATTCTTTCAACATATGGAATTATTTTCTTATTATTTTTTACAAAATAAATGGCTATAGAAATTAAAACAATTGCTATAGCTATTTTAATTGCTCCACTTCTCAATACTTTTCTCCTTATTTATTTATTTCGTATAAATAAAAATAATCATCATTATAAACTAAGTTCCAGTCTAAATCATTGTTTATTTTATTAAAAATTATATCATTATAAGCTATTAAAAAATATTTAATATTCTGTTTTTGACAAAATTCTGTATATTTTCTTTTTCCATCTTTTATTTCATATAATGCTCTTAATTTTAGATATTCAGGTGCACCACTTAATAATAATTCTTTTTTAGAATCATTAAATACTGGTATATTTTTGAACTCAAGATAATCACCAATATTAGAATCGTGTACTATTGTAAAATTGTTTAAACCAATTTTTTCCACTATATATTCTGAAACCAAAACTGGATTTTGTTTTGGGTCAACAAATTCTTTGTTTATATTTAATAATATAAATGCAACTCCTATGCAAATAATAGCTATTGAAATAATAACTATAATTGTAGCAGAATCTTTAATATACTTATTAACTATATAAGAAATTGGTAATATTGCCACTAGAAAAATATAATAGTAATCTGATAACAAAACTACTTTATTATACATTCTCCAAATATTTATTATATTTAAATATGGTGTCCATTTTAATGGATTAACTGAACCAGCTATAAATATAACAATAAATGCTATACTAATTAAATAATAATCTCCATTATCTTCCATTTTTTTGCTTTTTTTATATATCATTTCTATTAAAAATGGAATTAACAATAATAGTGTTATAGGATATACTGATGCATTTATATTTGTTAATATAGCTACAACTATAAAAGTGAACAACAAATATCTTTTTTGCATTGTGTTAATCCACTTAGAAATAAAATGTACTTCCAAAATTAATATAAATAATGACATTGAACATATAATGTTATTAAAAACTTTCTTTGATAAAATCAATAATAAACTAACAAATAGAAATGCTAGTAATTGATTGTTATATTTTTTAACTAATAAATAATATATAGTCATTCCAAAAACACTTGTTAGAACTATATAAAAAATATAAACACCTAAAAAGCCAAATTGCATATATGTTTTTGCTAATACTAAATCCAAAAACCAATTAGGATTTTCAAATTCATCTTCCACTATAAATGAGTAATTATTATATATGTTCTTTCCTTCTTCAAGCATCCCTCTTCCATATGTAATTGAAGCAAAATTAACACTATTTAAATTTTTATTAATTACTATAAATGCTAAAAATATTAATGCTATAATTATTAATATTTTTTGTTTTTTTTCTTTCATTTTTTCCTCTTAATGTACACTAAAAATTAATTCTTTTTTCTTCTATAACTAATGGCCTATGTTTTACTCTTTCATTTATTGCCATTATATATTCTCCTAAAAATCCTATAAATACTAATTGTATAGCGCCAAGGAAAAATGTTCCAACTAATATTGGAGCTGCACCAGCACTAAAACTATTCCAATACATCAATTTTAAAATTAAATATATAAATCCGATTATAAAACTAAAAAAAGCAATTACCATACCTGAAAAAGTTGCTAGTCTTAGTCCAAATTTTGTATATGATGTAAAACCAAGCATAGCAGTATCATAGAGAATAAAGAAATTTGTGCTTGTCTTTCCTTCTTTTCTCTTTTTTTGTTCATAATATAAAGATTTTCTCTTAAATCCAAATTCTGCTACTGCACCTTTTAAATATGGAGTTGAATCATCTATTTTCTTCAAAAAGTCTAAAAATTCTCTATCGTATAGTCCAAATCCTGTAAAATGATCTATCTGTTCAACTTTTGAAAATTTTCTAATTAATTTATAATATAAATTTCTGAAGCCTTTAATAATTAAATTTTCATGTGTTTTATTCTTTATTCCTATTACTACTTTCCATCCACTTTCCCATTCTTCAACAAATTTATGTATCATTTCAGGTGGTTCTTGAAAATCAGCAGCTATTTGAATTGCACAATCTCCAGTAACTTGCATTAGACCATAATATGGAGAATTAACAAATCCAAAATTTCTAGCATTAAATATTGCTTTTATCCTTTTATCATTTTTAGTAAGTTCTTCAATAATTTTTCTTGTACTATCTGTAGAACAATTATCAATAAAAACAATTTCATATTCATAGTTGATTAAATAATCTTTAAACTCTTTGGCTATAATTGCAGCCATTTCTGCAATATTTTTTTCTTCATTATAACATGGTACTAAAACACTTATTTTTTTCATTTTAACTCCTTATCAAAGCTTTCTACTGTCCTTCTAAATCCTTCTTCAATAGATATTGTTGGACTCCAATTTAAAGCTTGTAACTTATTTATAGAATATATTATTTTATTGTCATATTTATTTTCTTCATATCCTCTATCTTTTTTTTCGTATTGAATAGCTATATTTCTTTCCGAAAATTCTTTAACTAATCTTTCAGCTAATTCTTTTATAGAAATATTTTGTTCAGGATTTGAAACATTGTATGCTTCTCCATCTTTTCCATCAATTAATATCTTGAAAAATGCGATTGTTGCATCTCTTACATATAAAAAACTTCTAACTGCATTTCCACTACTTTTCATTATAATATCTTTATTATTAATAATATTTTTTATAAATTCTGCAAATACTCTATTATCACTTTCTAAATCAAGAGTAGGCCCGATATGTGTGTGAAATTCTTGCTATTTTAGTCTTTACATCCTTTTGTAAAAAATATGCTTTACACATAGTTTCACCAAGTCTTTTACTTTCACTATAACAACTATTAATATCTAATGGATCTAATATTCCATACGTATTTTCATCTATATGATTATTATTTAATATTTTTCCATAAATACTACATGTACTAAAATATAAAAAACTTTCAATTTTTTTCTTGGCTGCCAAATCTAATAAATATTTCGTCCCTATAGTGTTTGGGTTTATAACATCAATTGGTTTTTGAGAAAAAAATTGTGTTTGCGCAATACTTGCCGCATGAATTATATAATTTATACTATCTTCTATTTCAATTTCTGTATCTAAATTACTTATATAAATTTTTATATAATCTTTTTCTAAATAATTTCCATATTTTTCTCTTAATTTATCTGTACTCCTTGCCACCAATATAATATTGCATTTAAAATTCTCTATATTCTCATTTAAATAAATTAATACATATACTATATAACTTGCTAGCATACCCGATGAACCGGTAACAAGAAATGTTTTATTATTAAATTTTGAATAATCTATTAATTTACTAATTATATTCATGTCATCTTGAATAATGCAATTTTCAAAATTATTCATAGTTTACTCCTTATATAGTAATTTTTCTATTATATCAGCATGTTTTTGTCTATTTAGAAAGAAATAATTTGTTTCAACTGTTTCTTCAGTAACCTCATTTATTTCTTTTAATTTGTCATTATATATAACATAACAATTATATCCTATATCTTTCATGAATTTAATTATATCATTTGGATGATATCCAAATTTTGCAGACCATTTTCTTAGCATCTCTGAAAATATAATTGGCTTATATTTTTCAATGGTATCTTTTCCGCCTTGATAAACAAAAAGCTCTGCACCTTCAACATCACATTTAATGAAATCAATTTCTTTAATATTCTTCTCTTTACACCAATTATCTAGTTTTTTTACTGGAACAGATATTTTTTCAACTGTATTTCTTTCTCTAATATTTTTCATAGAAGAAGCCCCAGATCCAGCTTTATCATAATAAAAATCTATACTTCCATCTTCATTATATAAACCAACATTTTGTAATTTATCAGTTAATAAATTATTTAAACTAAAATTATTTTTTAGCCTTTCAAAAGTTTCTTTTGAAGGTTCAAAAGAATACACTTCTGATTTAGTAAATTTCTTTAAAATATTTAAAGAATACCATCCCAAATTTGCACCAATATCTAGAACTACCTTATTATCTTTTTTTATCATTTCTAGAACCTTTAGCACAATATTTGTTTCTTCTAATTCATAATGCCCAAAACACAATAATGATATGGGTACTTCTTCAAAATCTGTTTCATCTACATTCATTCGAATATTACTAAAAGAATCATTTAGCAATATTTGTACACCATCATTTTTAAATATTAATTCTTCTATATCAGAGTCTTTGATATATTCTATAATATCTTTAAAATTCATTATATTTTCATGTACTTGCTTAAAATACGTTACTTTATCGTTTTTAATATCAAATTCTTTTTTCAATTCTTTAAACATTATAACCTCTTCTATTATTTAATAATTTAATTTCAATCATACCTGGAGCACCTATTATTATAACTTTTTTCATAAGCTACTCCAATATTAAATATTTAAAACATCTATTATTTTCTCTACACAAATCGTATTCTCATATTTTTCTTTTCCAATATATATAGAATCACAATTGGCTTTTATTGCCATTTGTATATCTGTTTCATAATTATCGCCTATAATAAGAATGTCTTTTATATCAACTTTATTTTTTTCTGCAACCATATTAATCATTAAAGGATTTGGCTTTCCAACAAAATAATCATATTTTCTATTAGAGCAAAATAAAACTGGTGCAACCATTGCACCACATCCAGGCATTAGTCTTCCATCTTTTCCAGGAAATATTTTATCTTCATTACAAACAATTATTTTATCTGCTTTTAAAGCAACATTTACTGCATTTGTTAATTTCTCATAATTAAAATCTGGATTGTATCCAATTATTAAGTTCTTGGCATCATCAATATTTTCACTGATACTAACATTATTATTTTTTAATTCTTCTTTTAAATTATCTGATCCAAACACATATATATCTTTAATTCCAAATTTATTAATAATAAAAGAAGATATTAATCCTGAATTTAGTACTTCTTCTACATTGCAGCTAATTCCCATATCAACTAATTTTTTATATATCTGCTCTCTTTTTTTAAATGAATTATTTGATACAAAGTAAACCTTAATTTGTTTTTCCCTAAAATATCTTATTACATCATTTGCCCCATCTATTATCTTATCTCCATAATAAATAGTACCATCTAGGTCAAAAACAACTATTTTATATTTTAAAACATCTAACATATTATTCTCCAATCAAAGGAATAATCATATTTTTTTCTAATTCATCTTTTGGAAGAAATGGAGCTAAATCTTCTAATGGTGGTGAAATAATTGCTCCATTTTCTAAACGTTTTGATGAGGATTTAGGCTCAAATTTTTGTTCAGTGTCCACGAAAACTTCACACATAACCGGACCATTTTGTTTTAAAACATTTATTATGTTTTTAGTAATATCTTTATTTGTATTAATTGAAAAATATCTTATTCCATATGCTTCTGCTATTTTTTCCATTTTTGGGAAACTAATATCTCCACTATCTGATCCAATTCCTATTAATGGTTTTTTAAAGAAATTATTTTGTGTTTGCCTTATTGAATGATAACCATCATTATTTATAACAAATAATTTAATTGGATATTGATGATGTACCATTGTTTGCAATTCTTGTAAATTCATTTGTATACTTCCATCACCTTCTATGCAAACAATGTCTTTTTCTTTTTCAGCTTCACAAACTCCTATAGCTGCTGGCAATCCATATCCCATAGATGCTATTGCAGAGTTTATAATAAATCTTTGATTTGGTTTTATTGTATATGCATGACTTCCAACAACACAAGCGGCTCCATTACTTACTACAGTAATTTGTCCTTCTTTCAAAGAATTACTTAGTTCTTTAATAAAGCAATATACATTAGCAAAATTTTCATTTACTTCATAATGTTTCTCTTGCACTACAGGATATTCTTTTTTCCATAATCTACATCTGTCTAACCATTCTACATTATTAAACAACTTATCTTTAATTTTTAAATTCATTGCTTCTATAAAATCTTTAGCATCTGCATGTACTGGAATATCCACATGTAATGTTGGTTTTTGTAATTCTGCTTTATCAATATCTACATCTATTACAAATGCTTCTCTAGCCCAAGTTTTCCAATTATATCCTACTTGTCTAATGCTTAATCTACATCCAACAGATAAAATTAAATCACTATTTTGAACAGCAAAATTTCCTGGCCTATCTCCCATATTTCCACCACGTCCAACATATAGTGGGTGCTCATCATGAATTAAATCTATACTATTCCAAGCTGTTACAATTGGAATATTTAATTTTTTAATTAATTCTAAAAAGCCATTATATGCACCAGACCATCTTATTGCACTTCCAGCATATAATACAGGTCTTTTAGAATTTTTTATTTTTTCTATTATTGTATCTAATAGACTTTCATCTAATATTGGTAGTTCTTTATCATATTCATTAAAATCATATTCCTCTAAATCCTCAGTCTCAATATACGCTCCTTGAACATTCATTGGAATATCTAACCAACAAGGTCCTTGTCTTCCAGATTTAGCTATATGAATAGCTTTTTGAAGGCAATATTTAATTTTATTTGGTTCTATTACCATTTCACAATATTTAGTCATAGAATTTACAGCTTTGCAAATATCAAACTCTTGATCTCCCATTGCTCTTAAATCTAGTCCTGTGCTTCTTGCTGTAGTATCATATCTAACTTGTCCAGAAATTACTAACATTGGAATTGAATCTAAATAAGCTCCAACTACTCCTGTTATTGCATTTGTTCCACCAGGCCCTGTTGTTACACACACTGCAGCTATTTTATTATTTACTCTAGCATAGCTTTCAGCAGCTATGCTACAAGCTTGTTCATGATGGTTAAATATACAATGTAAATCAGGATGATGTCCAAAGCTATCATCTAAATGCATTGCACCTCCACCTACTACCATAAAAACATCTGTTATTCCGCTCTCTACTAAAAAATTAGCAATATAATCCGAAACTTTAATTTTCATAAACTTAACTTTCCTCTATATAATTTTTTATCCTATAAATAAAATTATTTATTTATTTATTTTTTTTATTAAATTATTTTTTTTCTAAATAATCTTACCGTGTTAATTATTTCTTCATAATTATCACCATTAAATCCTTTTAGTAATTCTCCACCTATTCCTAATGCAATAGCACCATTATCAATCCACTCATTCATATTATCTAGATTAATTCCACCAGTTGGCATCAATTTGATCTCTGGGAAAGGTCCTTTTAGAGTTTTTATTATATTAGGTTTAAATATGTTACTTGGAAATAATTTTAATATTTCTGCACCACTTTTCATTGCTTCATAAGCTTCTGTTGGTGTTGCTATTCCTGGTATTGTAACTATATTTAATTCATTGCATACTTTTATTATTTCTTTATTTAAAATTGGACTTACAACAAATTGTGCTCCTACATCTATTGCTTCTTTAGCTATTTGAAAATCTACAACAGTTCCTGCACCAATAATAACATTAGAATCTTTATACTTATTTGCAAGTTTTTTTATTATTTCAATAGCATTTGGTATAGTCATTGTTATTTCTATTAAATTAATTCCACCTTCTATAATGCTCTCTACTATCTTTTCAATTTTTTCTTGATCTTTATATCTTACTACAGAAATTATTTTTTCTTGCTTTATTTTTTCTATTATTTCAATTTTATTCATACTATTACTTATTACTCCTAAAACTTTATTTTAATATATAGTTTTTTATTCTATCAATCATGTAATCAATTTGTTTTTCAGTCATTCCTGGATATACGCCAATCCAAAAACTATTATTCATAACATTATCTGTATTATTTAATTCTCCAACAACTCTATAGCCCTCATTTTTTTCTCGCATTCCATTAAAACATGGATGTTTAATAATGTTTCCAGCAAATAAGTTTCTTGTCTGTATTCCATTTTCTTCTAAATATCTAACCAATTCATTTCTATTAATTCCATCTTTGCATGTAATTAGAAATCCAAACCAACTAGGAATAGAATCTTTTTCTGGCTCTGGAAGAATTATTTTATCTGATAAATCTTTTAGTCCTTCTTTTAACCTATTAAAGTTTTCTCTTCTTCTTTGTGTAAAATCATTAATTTTTTTTAGCTGTGCACAACCAATTGCGGCTTGCATATCAGTTGCTTTTAGATTATATCCAAAATGAGAATATACATATTTATGATCATATCCTTTAGGTAAATCTCCGAATTGTCCATCAAATCTATGTCCACATAAATTATCAACTCCAGATGGACAACTACACTCTCTTCCCCAATCTCTAAATGATCTAATTATCTTATGTAATAATGGATTATTAGTATATACAGCTCCACCTTCACCCATCGTCATATGATGTGGTGGGTAAAAACTTGAAGTTCCAATATCTCCAACTGTTCCTGTATATTTTTCTTCTCCATCAATTATATATTTACTTCCTAATGCATCACAATTATCTTCTACAAGCCATAAATTATTCTTATAACAAAACTCTTTAACTTTTTTCAAATTAAAAGGATTTCCTAATGTATGTGCTATCATTACAGCTTTTGTCTTTTTTGATAAAGCTTTTTCAAGCATATCACAATCAATATTATATTGTGGAATTGTTATATCTACAAAAACTGGAATTGCACCATATTGCACTATTGGTGAAATTGTAGTAGGAAATCCAGCTGCAACTGTAATTATTTCATCTCCTCTTTTTATAGCTCTCGCTTCAAGCAAAGGTGATGTTAAACACATAAAAGCAAGTAAATTTGCAGAAGACCCAGAATTTACTAAACTACAATATTTAACATTTATTTTTTTTGCAAATTCTTCTTCGAATTCTCTAGTATATCTACCAGATGTTAGCCAAAATTCTAAAGAACTATCTACTAAATTCATCATTTCATTTTCATCATAAACTCTAGAAGCATAATTAATCTTATCGCCTTCTTTAAACTCGTCATTTTTCTTATGAAATTTATTATAATACTCTTTTACATAAGAAAGAATTTCTTCTCTGGCTTCTTTTTCATTTTTGTTTTCAAACATCTAATAATATCTCCTATAATTATTTACAAAACTCTTTAATTTGTTTTTCCATACATTCTTCGTATTTATCCTCGTTATATTGTTCAAATTCAACAACTTTTTCAATAGTTTGCGAAATATTCCATAAAGGATTCCAATTAAACTTTTCTTTCATCTTATCACAGTTCAATCTTAAAAACTGATTTTCATATGGTCCATCTGACAAGCTCTTCTTCCAAGTAACACCATTTCCCCATTTTTCACAAAATAGATTAACTAGTTTTTTAGTAGTGATTATATCATCTTCTACTGGTCCTATATTATATGCACCACTATAATCTGGATTTTCATATTGTTTTTCTATTATTAACAAATAAGCAAAAATAGCATCTAAAACATGTTGATATGGTCTTATTGAATATGGATTTCTAACAATTATTTCGCTCTCGAATTTTGCAGCTCTAACACAATCAGGAATTATTCTGTTATCTGCATAATCTCCTCCACCTAAAACATTTCCCGCTCTAGCAGTTGAAATTCCGATTTCTCTATCTTTGAAAAATGATAATCTATACGTATTTGTAATTAATTCTGAACATGATTTACTATTAGAATATGGATCATGTCCATTTAATTTATCATCTTCTTTAAATGCTTCATCTAAATCATTGTTTTCATATACTTTATCAGTAGTAATATTTAAAAAGCTTTTTACAGATTCGCATTCTCTAACACATTCAAGCACATTAACAACTCCCATTACGTTCGTTTCATATGTATATCTTGGTTCTTTATATGATCTAATAACTATTGGTTGTGCTGCCATATGAATTACAATTTCTGGAGAAAACTCTTTCATTGTTTCTTTTAGTTTTTCGATATCTCTTATATCTCCAATTACTGACATCATCTTTGATGATAAATCAATTTTCCTAAATAAACTATTTTTTTCTGGTTCCAAAGCATATCCAGATACTATAGCACCACAATCTATTAACACTTTTGAAAGCCAAGTTCCTTTAAATCCAGTATGTCCTGTAACAAATACTTTTTTACCATTAAAAAAACTTAAATCTACCATATTAATCATCCCATCTTTTCCATTTTGCATTTCCAGATCTCCACATATCTTCTAATTGCTTTTTATCTCTTTGTGTATCCATACCAAACCAAAAACCAGTATGTGTATATGTATTTAGTTTTCTCTCTTTTGCTAACGTTTCTAGTAGTTCTTCTAACATTAAATCGTCACTTTCTTCAGGAAAGAAATTAAACACTTCTGGCTCCATTACCATGTATCCTGCATTTATTAAACTACCATCTGTAGTTTTTTTCTCTCTAAACTCTGTAACTACTCCATTTGAATCAACATCAACTACACCAAATCTTTGTCCAAAATTATAAGTAGTAATTGTGACAATTTCGTTATGAGAATTGTGAAATTCTAGTAACTTATTAATATCTATGTCACTTACTCCATCGCCATATGTAATCATAAATGGTTCTTCATTAAGATACTTTCTTACTCTTTTTAATCTTCCTGCAGTTAAAGTATTAAGCCCAGTATCTACTAATGTGACTTTCCATTTCTCTGAATTACTATTATTAACCTCTATACTATTATTACTAAAATCAAAAGTAACATCTGATGTATATAAATTATAGTCATTAAAGAATTCCTTTATTTTATATCCTTTATATCCTAAACAAATAACAAAATCATCAAAACCCTGGCTATAATATTCTTTCATTATATGCCATAAAATTGGCATTTCTCCTATTTCAATCATTGGTTTTGGTTTTAAGTGTGATTCTTCGGAAATTCTTGTTCCTAATCCACCTGCTAAAATAACAACTTTCATATAAATACTTCCTTATATTAATTTAGGTTTAATAGATACCTATAAACTTTTATTTTGCTAAATATTTATAAAATGATGAGCTTTTTTGGGGATTTTTCACCACAAAATTCGTTATTGTATCTTCTGGTTTTCCTTCTAGTGTAACGATTGGATCTGCAGATTCATTTATATCATAATGATTAACTGCATAATTAATACCTCTGTAAAACTCAAATAATGGCGTAAATGTTCCTATCCAAAAAACAATTAGTAATAATATTGCTGTTAAAGTATTATTCTTAAAACTCTCTTTCTTTGTTAATTCAATTAATAGTTCAACAACCCAAACATCAATTACTACCAAACAAGGTATTGATGCTCTCATTGAAAAATCAAACTCGTATCCTATTCCAAAGAAAGGAATTATTAATAATGATATAAAAACTAAATAATATAAAATATCTTTTTTATGTTTTTTGTATAAGAATATTCCATAAATTCCAACCTCTACAAACCAAAAAAGCAATTCAATAATTATTCGAGTTGGAGTAAATAAGCCATCTATTACATAAATAATTGATCCCTCAGCACCCCCCTGTACTGATGAGTTTGCTGTATAATACAAAAAATACACTGGCAAAATAGTAAAAAATGTTAAAATATTTTGCAAAGAAAATACATTTTTTATAAATTGCTTTATTTCTTTATTTTTTATTGAATTTATTAATAATTCAATTCCTTTAAATGCAAGTATTAAAGCTAACCCAACACATGGAATTGGTCCATATGGAACCGCAAAAAGTATTAGTACAATATAATTATTAACTTTCTTTTCTTCTAAAACCATTAATGTAACAATCCACGGAACAATACATTGATTAAATACCCAAAATAGTTGAGTAATCATTGAACTAAATTGAAAAAATATTCCCCACCATTCTATGTGTTGTCTCACTATACATACTGGATATGTTTGTATAATGAGCATTCCAATTAAATCTAAACCACTAAAAAATAGAAAAGCAAAAACGCATAAAAACCAGTCTCCTTTGGTATTTGGTTTTATTATTTTTATTAACCACAACAAACAAATTGTAACTCCTAATGCATTCCATAATAATAATGATAAGTTTGCTTTCATAAACGCAGTTTCTGGATTTAAAAACAAAAATATTTTTCCTATACAAGCAGGTACAATCCATTGTCCAATATAATATGTAAGTGCCATACTATTATTTGAATAATAAACCGGCCAATTTTTAGTAACTAAATCTCTAAATACTGCATTTCTAATAATATAGTCATCACTTTGATAAAAGAACTTTCCATGTCCTGCAAATATGCATAATATCACTGTTATAGAAAAAATAATTGCTATATTTTTATAATCAATAACAAATTCATCATCATTTATACTGACACTAAATACTTTGTACAAGATTATGAATATAATTACTGTTATTGGAATTGATATATATAACTTTAAAAAGCCTATTACAAACAGTATTATAGGTAATGCAATATATAAATATGATAAATATTTTAACTCTTTATTTCTCATTAGTTCTCCATTAATTTTTATTTCGACAAGCCTATTATATATCATTAATTTTAGGTTGTAAACTAGTTTTTCTATTAAAAAAAATAAAAGAAGCAATGTAAAAAATTGCCTCTTTCTATTTTAATATGTGTACCATAATCCATCTTTTTTTAATTTATTTATTATTTTCTGATGTTCATTATAATTTGGTGTGAAATATGCTTTTCCGTTTTTATCTGCTACAAAATATAAATTATCAGTTTCCGTATAGTTTATTGTTGCTTCAATTGCTGTTTTACTTGGATTATCTATTGGTCCAACAGGAATTTTTCCGTTCATGTTAGGTCCTCTTGTATTATATGGATTTTCTGTATTTATTTCTTTGTATGTTAAATCTCTTTCTCCCATATCTACTTTAAAAGCATAATATGTAGTAACATCACTACCTAAACTCATACCTATATTTAATCTATGAAAAAATACTCCTATTATTTCTTTCCTATCTTCCAATGATTTTCCTTCTAATTCAGCCATAGAAGCTAGTGTTAATATTTGATGAACTGTAAGATTTGAATTGTCAATATCAGTTTTTATTGAATTCAAATATTTTTCCATAAAACTTAACTGCACTGAAAAAATCTCTTCTACAGATACATCTTCATTTTCGAAGTTATATGTATCTGGAAGTAGATATCCCTCTAATGGATAATATACTCTTGAATCTTTTATTTCATCAGTAAGGAACCAATACTTTTCAATTAATGAATCTATGTATTTTTCATCTTTTAAAAGTTCATATACATCTTGCTCTGTATTATTTGTTTTTTCTGCTATTAATTTTGCAATCCATCTCATATTTTTGCCTTCTATAAATGTAATTTTTACATCATCATTAGCAACATCACCATTTTCTATATGAGAAATGATTGTTTTCATATCTTCACTATTATTTAAATCATATTTGCCTGCTTTAAGAGCTTTAACCTCATTGAATCTAGAATAGATAATCATTACTAAATCACTTTTTATTACATTATTCTCCTTTAGAATTTTTGCAATTTGTTTCAATGTTGAGCCTTCTGGAATCTCTACTCTAATTGATTCTGTATTATTCTTATTATTAACTGGACTCATACCTGATTTATAAAAAAGAATTATAAATAGCGGTATTACCAAAATAATTATTATTAGTGTTACTAAAATTTTTCTTTTCATCTTTATTCCTCTATCATACAATCTACTATATTTTCAATTTTTTCTCTTTCAATATTATTACTATTTATAGTTACAATAACTTTTAAATTAGCATTTCTAAATCTTGGTACTAATTCAATAATAAATCTATAAAAACTGTTATAATCATCTATTGTTTTGAAATCTATATTTAATCCAAAAAAACCATACTCAAGAATTTTATCTCTAATATAATTAATAACTTTTGTTCTTTGATCATACGTTATTAAAGAATCCGAAATATTTGTATCATTAGTAAGTGTTGGCAACATTTCTAAATTATTTGTTTCAGTCCACTTCTGATAAATTGAATATGTTGCTGTATTGATGTTTGTTTTATCTAAAACTTTGTCATCATTTTCTATTGTAAAAAATATAGGTAACACAACATTTCTCTTTGTTTTATCAACTTCAATATTATCATAAATTCCTGATGAATTTGAATAATTAAAATAAGGAGTTAATTCAATTTTTTCATATGATACTGTATCTCTTAATTTTTCAATATTAGATACTTTATTTGCCTTTACATATCCTATATTTCCAATTGGACTTCTTACCTTTTTATAATTACCACTCTCTTCTAAAACCATTAACTTGTCTCCAATAATTAATGATTCTACCTTTTTCCCAAATATACCTTTCCCATTTTTTAATTTAGTTCTTTGTTTTACAATTACTTGATTTTTTTCTTTATTTAATGAATCTATCACGATTTTATTACTTTTGGGAGCATAAAATATTTCTATATCATATACATTAGCTAAATCAGAAATAGGTAAATATACTGTTCCGTTTTCTATTTTTAATGTTCCATTTAAAACTATTTCTTCATCATTAACTATTGCTATCTCATCTCCCACTTTTAATAACGCAATATGCTTATTATAAGTTGTAATTAGTTCTTTGCTAATATCATTATAAAATAAATTTTTATCAAATAAGTTTTTTATATCTTTTTCTGAAAAGAAAATATTATTATTTTCATCGATTTTAGGTGATATCAAAAGCTGAATTGCTTCATTATTAAGTAACACTTCAAGTTCGTTATTTTTTTCTACACGAAAAAATAAACTTATTATTATGAAAAGCAAGACAACGCAAACAAAAACAATAATACACTTTTCTTTATTTATTTTTCTTAAATTTATTCTCATTATCATTTACTCCACATTTTAATGTCTATTGAATTATATAATAATCATTTAAAAAAATCTACCATTTTTCGACTTTATTTCTTAAGGTTTTCTTTATTTAATTTTAATATTAAAAAATAGTTACAAAACACAAATATTTTGGTAAAAGTATTTATTTTTTATACTTTTTATTGTATAATTGTATTGTATTATTAAATGAAGGAGAAATATGCTATGTTATGGAAATTTTGGTTAATTCTCTCTGGTGTTTTTTTAGTAATAGAAATAATTAGTGTAGGATTTTTAATGTTTTGGTTTGCAGTAGGTGCATTAGTTACAACATTTGTTAGTTTATTTACAGATAACATTGCTATACAATCTGGCGTATTTATTGTGGTTTCTACAGGATTATTATTTGCAACAAAACCATTTGTTAATAAAATTTTGCCAAAAGAACCAAAAATCAAAACTAATTCATTTTCAAATGAGGGAAAAACAGGTATTGTAACAATAGACATAAACCCTACCGAAGGAAGCGGTCAAGTTAAAATAGATGGTGAAGCTTGGTCTGCAAAATCTTCGGATAACACATATATTTCCAAAGACACTGAAGTTATAGTAGAAAAAATTGAAGGTGTTAAGGCTATTGTAAAACCATTAAAATAGAAATAGGAGGAAATTAAAATGGTATTTTTATTAATTTTATTAATCATCATTTGTATTATCGCTTACAATTCAATCAAAGTTGTTAGACAATCAGAAGTATACATTATAGAAAGATTAGGTAGATTTCATAAAGTAGCTGACGCTGGACTTACAATTATTGTTCCTTTTCTAGATAGAGTTCGTTCAGTAGTTAGTTTAAAACAACAAACTATGGATATTCCACCACAAAATGTTATCACATCAGATAACGTTACTATCACAATTGATAACGTTGTATTCTATAAAATCACAGACCCTGTAAAGGCTGTATATGAGATTCAAAGTTTGAAAAAAGGTATTGAATATTTAGCAATTACAACTATTCGTGATATTGTTGGTAAAATGGAACTTGATGAAACATTCTCTTCTAGAGATCAAATTAATGACAAATTAAGAGTTATCCTTGATGAAGCAACTGATGTTTGGGGTTGCAAAATAGATAGAGTTGAAATTAAAGATATTACTCCACCAGCTGATATTAGAGATGCAATGGAGAAACAAATGAACGCAGAAAGAAATAAAAGAGCTTTAATTTTGGAAGCTGAAGGAGAAAGACAATCTGCAATCACTCTTGCTGAAGGTAGAAAACAAGCTGCTATATTAGATGCTGAAGCTGATAGAGAATCTAAAATTAGAAGAGCTACTGGTGAGGCTGAAGCTATTAAACAAGTTGCTGAAGCTAAAGCAAAAGAAATTCAAATGGTTTATGATGCAATTAAGAGTTCAGATCCTGATGAAAAACTTGTTCAAATTAAATCATTAGAAACATTAAAAGAAGTTGCTAAAGGTGATGCAAATAAAATATTCATTCCATTTGAAGCAACATCTGCTCTTGGTAGTTTAGGTGCTTTATCAGATGTTATGAAAGAAAAGAAAAGCAAAAAAACTGAATAATTAAATTTTTAAAATCCGATGAGAAATCATCGGATTTTTTTTATTATATTTATTAAATTATCAATTAAAAAATCAACCTCTTCCTTTGTATTATCTTTTCCTAAAGTAATTCTTAAGCTCCCTCTTTCAAATACAGGTGGAACTTTTATTGCAGTTAAAACATGGGATGACTTCAACCTACCAGCGCTGCAGGCTGATCCGCTTGAAGCACACACTCCTATACTATCTAGTTCCTGTAATAATCTATTTCTTTCTACACCTTTAAATGAAATATTAGCATTACCTGGTAATCTATTTTTTCTATCTCCATTTAAAATTATATCTGGTATTGTATTTTCTATATTGTTAATAAAATAATCTCTCAAAAATTTTATTTTTTTATTATTATTTTCCATATTTAGCTGACTTAGTTCAATGGCTTTTCCCATCCCAACAATTCCAGCAACATTTTCAGTTCCTGCTCTTTTGTCCTGTTCTTGATGTCCACCATCAATTATTGGCATAAAAGGTATTCCTTGCCTTACGAAAACCGCTCCCATTCCTTTTGGTCCATAAAATTTATGTGCGGACATGGATAAACTGTCTATTCCCATTTTCTTAACATCTATTTTTACATTTCCTATTGCTTGAACACTATCTGTATGAAAATATACTCCATATTTTTTTGCTATTTTAGCAATTTGTTCAATAGGCTCTATCGTTCCTATTTCATTATTTGCAAACATTATCGTAATTAAAATTGTTCTTCTGTTAATTGCTCTTTCAAGTTGATTTAAATCTATTATTCCATTTTTACCCACATCAAGATAAGTTACTTCAAAGCCAAACTTCTCAAGTGTTTTGCAAGTATTTAGTACAGCCGAATGTTCAATTTTGCTTGTAATAATATGATTTCCTTTATTTCTATTTGCAAAAGCAATTCCTTTAATTGCAAGATTATCGCTTTCACTTCCTCCATTTGTAAAATATATTTCATTAAAATTAGCATTAATACTAGAAGCCACTTTCATTCTTGATAAACTTATAGCTTCTTTATTCTTTTTTCCAATACTATAAATAGAAGATGGATTTCCAAAGCTTTCACTAAAAAATGGTAACATTTCTTTAAGGACGTCTTTATCTACTGGAGTTGTTGCAGCATGATCAAAATATTTTATATTATTCATTTTTTCACCTTCTTTTATTTGCTCTTTATATAATATGATTCAAATAGTTTTAGGGTGAAAAAAAGGGTCGCCGTGGACAGCGCCCCCTACAGTATTTATAAATATTTTTTATTTATTTTTGGTCGGTCAAGACCGACCCCTACAGGTTTTAAAATATTAATGGATTTCTGTTCCGCCCCATTCAACAGCTACAAATCCTTTTCTTTCTGGTGTTTCTAATTTTTGTTCTTTTACTTCTATCTTTTTATTTAAACCTTTCCATTCCATCATTACTCTTATTATTGTATCTGGTTTTGGTTCTATATTTAGTGGCATTGCTTTTTCTATTTCTTCCATTGTTTGGAATCTTATATAATTGTATTTATTTTTCTCTAATTGTGGTAACCAATAAACAATAAACTCTTCTGCTTCTCTTTCATTTAATCCAAGCATTTCAAGCTTTTCTTCTAAGAAACTAGCTGTATCTTCTCCTGAAATTACAAATCCTTCTTCAAATTTTCCTGTATATGCTTTCGAATTTTTTCCTTCCCAATACAAACTATACAAATTTCTTCCCGTTTTTAAATCTACTAAATCTCCATTTGGTTTTGCTAAAACCTTCCAGCCATTTGATTCGTATTTTGGATATGTACATGTAAGCAAATCTTCTCTACCTAATTTAGCTGAAACCTCTATCTCTTGTTCTGGGTATAGGTAAATTATTGGTTTATCTATAGTTGCTCTAGAAGCTGTATACATATATAGTCCTGCAACTAAAACAAAGCATTCTATTATCCCTCCTAATATTATTATAAGAGTTATTCGAATTTTTTCTTTTTTTATCTTTTCTTTTAATATCTCTATTTCATTCATAACTATTTTCCTTCATTTCAAATTCTTGATATTGCTTAATAATATTATTATTTCATATTAACTAGTAATTCTAATTTTTCATCTAATTCAGTGTTTCCAATTGTTTCATAATAAAATGCTATACCATGAATTAAAGCTGTTTTTTGATCATAGAAAATTTTCGCTGTATAAGTGTGGTTAGAATTAATCAATTTATATGCACTATTTAAATTCTCAAAATATGAATCATCTTTAATATTGCATTCAATGTTAATTTCGCCTGTTTTCTTTGATTCTCCCATCAGTATAATTTGTTTTTGGGGCTCTTCCTCATATGTTTTAGAATTTGCTATTATTTTATTAATTAATACTTTTATTTGCGTTCCTGTTAATGTTCCATTATATTGAATCCAATTTGAATTAAAAGCATCTATTTCTTGGGAAGACATTGGCGATATTCCTGTTCCACCCTCACTACACTTTTGGCTATTGATAAGTAAAAATATTATTATTGGAAATAAAATCATTATTAATATTATTATTATCTTTGTTTTTTCCAGTTTTTTGTACTCTTGTTTTAATTTATTATATTCTGAGTCACATTCACCACATGTATCAGCATCTTTAAAATTAATTTCTTTTCCGCATATTTTACAGTTCATTTGTTCTCCTTCATGGAGCACACTATGCTCCGCTACGATTTTTTTGTAATTCTCACCTTTTTGTGGGTCGCCGTGGACAGCGACCCCTACATTTTTTTAAATTTTAAAAGGTCGATGTTAAATTATGCATCGACCTGCTACTTTTTTATTTACTGCTTTCTTCCCATCTTGAAAGCTTTATATTTTTATATTTATCTAATACCTTCATGTATTTATTGTATTCTTCTTCCCAAAGTGTGTCTGGAACTTTATCAAATGCATTAAAAATTTTTTCTGCTTCTGTTAAAAATAGTATCTGTTGTTGTGGACTTAATTTTTCGTACTTTAATGAAAACGCATACAATTTGTCTAATGTATCGTTTGCTTTAATAAAAGTCCAAAAATCTTTTACTTGCATTCCTGCCATTTTTATTTGCATTACTGCAATGCAAGTTAATAGTAAAATTATAAAAACTAATACTACTATTATAGCTAAAAATTCCAATTTTTCACCATCTTTCTAAAATACTGTAATTCTATTATATTATAACTATTTTATTTTTCAATATATGTTACTTAATTATAATTCTAATGTAATTAAAATGTTATTTTCGAACTTTTGTTTGACTTTTAATTTAATCTGTGCTATAATCTTTTTGAGGTTAAGAACGAAAGTTTAGTGTTTAAAATACTAAACCTTTTGTTCTTTTTCTTTTTTACAAATGATTTAAAAGGAGTATTTACTTATGAATGAAGATGTTTTTTTAAAAAACCTAAATAGTTTTCTAAAAGAAAATAAAGAATCGTATATACAAATGCTAACAAATGAAAATTCAGAATATAAAAAAGTTTATAAATTGTTTTTCTCTCAAATAAAAATAGTTGAAGAAAAGCTTCCTAAAAATGATAACTCTTTAGAAAAACTAATTTCAACATTTTTTAGATTATCAAATATAGAAAATTTATTTTTATATAAGCAAGGATTTAAAGATTATAAAAAATTGAGGAAAATATTTTAGGGTCGCCGTGGACGGCGACCCATACAGTTTTAATTATTATTTATATATAATCGTAGTGGTCGCTTCTTATGGCGACTCGTAATATT
>JAEESU010000001.1 GCA_016290095.1 Clostridia bacterium | reverse complement strand
ATGAATATTAATACAGTTAAAACAAGACTATTAAGAGCTAAACAAATTCTTAAATTAGAAATGGAGGGGACTAATGATGAGAAAAATTGAAGATATTTATAAAAATTATAATGAAAAAATAATGCCATCAAAAAGTTTAGATAATAAAGTGTTTAATGAAACTATTTATAAAAGAAAAATAAATCCATTTTGGAAAAAAGCAATATTAACAATAAGTATATTTTTAATAGTAAGTATTACAGCTATTGGAATTGTTTTTGCAAAAGAAATAAAAGAAATAATTCAAAAATACTTTATTGTGCAGGTTCCAAGAAGACAAATTGATGGTATGGAAAAAATTCCTGATAGAAAGTTTTTGGAGGTACATTCAACAAAAGAAATTAATTATGATGCTGATTTGCCGGAAGTTGATTGGAAAATTAAATATAATATTGATCAAAAGCCAACAATAAACTTAAAAGAATTAGAAGAAAAATTGCAGATAAATTTTTTAAATTTTAGTGAAGATAAAGATCTAATGATTAGCATTGTTGGTTTAGAAAAGATAAATAAGAAAATTGGTAATGTAGAATTACAAACAGTAATAAATGCTAAAAACAAATCACCTATATGTATTCATGTGCAATTTGTAACCAAATATACTGAGGCATTTAAAGATGGATTTTCCGTTCAACTTAAAACTACTATACATGGATCAGAAAAATTTTTAACCGAGCATTCAAAAAAATTAAATACAGACATTTATTATTTTGTCGCTACAAGTAAAGAAGACTATGAGAATATCTTAACGTTTAATGAAGCAGTATTTGTATATGATAATGTGTTATATCGTTTAAATGGTAATAATATTACTAAAAATATGTTAGCAGAACTCATTGAATCAGCAACATTTGGTTAAAGCAAGAACAAAGAGAAGACACGAAATCTTCTCTTTTTATTTTTTTATATTTAAATAGCAATAAATATGTTATAATTGTTGTTGTAAGGTTGAATTATTTCGTGGTAAAAGTGATATAAAAATTACCACAGAATTACCACGGAATGAGTGGAATTGGTGTAAAAGTCGTGGTAATTTTGAAAATTACGGGATGAAAAAAGCCCGAATATACGGACTTTCGTAAAATCATCTGGAGCAGGTGATGGGAATCGAACCCACGTTAATAGCTTGGAAGGCTATAGTTCTACCATTAAACTACACCTGCGACACATTTATAATTATAGCATAAAAAAAATAAAATACAATAAAAAGTTAAAATTAAGGAGTATTATTATGAAAAAAAGATTTGGGGATAGAAAAGACGGATATAGAGTAAGAGATATCAATGGAATGAATTATATCATGCATGATGTTCAAAAGAAGAGAAATGATAATGAAGTATTTGGTAATTATCATTTAGATGTAACAAATTTAGTTAAATATGTTACTAAATATAATGAAGATCATAAAGATGGACATTTAACATACTTTCATGTTTTTTCTATGGCAATTGCTAAAACTATTTACAATAGACCATATTTAAATAGATTTATTGTTAATGGAAGATTTTATGATCGTAATAATGTTTCTCTAGCATTTACTGCGAAGACTCAATTTAATGATCAAGCACAAGAAGTTATGCAAATACTTAGAGTTGAAGAGAAAGATAATATTTTTACTTTATCCGATAAGATAAGCGGAATGGTTAAGAAAACGAGGGAAAGTAAAACGAGTGGAACAGATGATTTAATTGAGTTTGTTGCTAAATTACCTAAACATTTAAGATATTTAGTAGTTGATATTTATAAATGGTTAGATAGACACGATTTATTACCTGAATCTATGACTAAAGAAATCTTATATTATAGTACAGTAATATTATCTAATCTAGGTAGTATTGGTTCTAAAGATCCTATCTATCATCATTTAAGTGTATTTGGCACTAATTCAATATTAATAACAATGGGTAAGATATATAAAAATGAAATAATAAATGAAAAAGGTAAAAAGGAAATAAGAGATTTTTGTGATTTTGGTATTACTTTGGATGAAAGAATTGCGGATGGATTTTACTTTATTAAATCAGT
>JAEESU010000005.1 GCA_016290095.1 Clostridia bacterium | reverse complement strand
TTGTATCAATATAGAATTCAATCCATTCACTTAAATAAAAATCTTTATTAATTCCTTCTTTGTTATATCCTTTTTTAACTAGATATTCGATAACTGACGTTGTAGTATCATCATCGCGATACTCATGACGATTACCAATTAGAATTATTCCATCGATAACAAAGTCTGTTTGTTTAGGGTTTCCTTCTTCATCTACAATTTGAGTTAAAGTTCCGTCTTTATATGTATATTCATATTTTTTATTATTTGATGTTGTTGTGTTATTTGTATTATTAACTACTGTATTAGCTGTACTCTCATTTTTTTGTGTAGTTTGACTGTTATTATTTGTAACTTTATTTTCTTCTTTTTTATTACCACAACCTGTTAGAACAAATAGTCCTATTGCTAATAATAATATTAGACAGATTATAAAAAATACTTTCTTTTTCATATTTACCTCCAATTTTTAATTTTCGTTTGGCTTATCCACTTCAGAGCCAATATAATAATCTCTTAAATGATATCCTTCTTCAACTTTGTTAATATTTGAGAATGATACTGTTACACCATATTTTTTACTTACTTCCCAAGCTTTTTCTCCAAAGCCAAAAACATAATGAAGGAATATATCATATTCTTTGTCAATCTCTGTTGGTTTTTTGTTTCCGATCCTATCTTGATAATAGTAAGCTCTTTCAACAATTTTATTTATCGTAGTTTCTGGTTCAACTATGCTACTTTCAATTATTTTTTTATTCTTTGCAATATAATGTTTATCTGACCATACACCATTTTCGTATGTACCAACATAATATTCAGAGTCTTTTCCTTTCATCCACAGAAACCAGTATTTATTTCCTACACCACCAATATAATAATCTAGATCATTTCTATATCCAATAACAAATTCAAAGCCATCGTTATCATTTACAAGCTTCATAAAGGCATTTTTATCCATACAAACACCTCCAATCTCTTTAAAATTATAAAATTCAAAACTATAATATCATATTTTGTAAATTTTAGCAACTTGTATACAATATTACAATTTTGTTAACATGTTTATTATTATCTTCATTCAATATTATATAATACTATTGAAAATTTTTAAACTTTTTTCAAAAGATTTTGCAACTTGTATTTTATCTTTTTCTGTACTTGAAATATAATATTTTTCCGTTGTTTCTATTCTTCTATGTCCTAACACTTCTGCTATATCTTTAATTTCACATCCATTCCTTAAACTTGTTGTTGCAAAACTACCTCTTAAATCGTAAAACCTTGCATTTATACCTAATTCACTTCTGATAATCTTAAAAGGATATTTAATTACATCTGTTCCAGAATATGTTCCATCTTTTCTTGTAAATACCATATTTACCATTTTTCTTTTTGATTTACTTTCTATAATAACATATTCGACTAATTTACCATATTTATTATTTACTCTTTCTATTGTATATTTTTTATACATACTACCATACTCTTTTTTATTTTTATCTTGCTCGTATTTATAATTAAGCAATATTGAATATAATGTATCACAAATATAAACTTCTCTATGACTTCCTTCTGTTTTTGTAGTACCAATATACCATCTTCCTATTTCATTTCTATCTTTTGCATATACAGTTTTATTTATCTTTATTATTCTATTATCTAAATCTATATCATCCCATGTTAATGCAAATACTTCTCCTGTTCTCATGCCTGTATAACACGCTGTTAAAAAAGCACATATAAATGTTTTATCTTTCTTAAATCTCGATACAATTTTTTGAATTTCTTCTACACTATAAATATGGTTTCTACTCTTTTTTTTGATTCAAATGTTAATACTCTTGGTATTTGCAAATCTCCTGCTGGATCTCCTTTAATAAAGCCAAAATAGTTTGCTGCATCTCTTAAAGAGCTTTTTATTACCTTTTGATAATTTCTTAATGAATCCTTTGTTTGAGATTTCTGATATAGTTTTAATAAAGCTTGATTTAAGATATATGGTGTTAAATCACACAACCTATATCTACCTAACTCTTCTTTAATTTTATCAAATGATTCCTTATATCTTTTAGCTGTAGAATACTTGAAATTGATTTCAAAGTATTCTTTCATCCAGTAATCTAAATATTTATCATATCTCATTTGAGATTCTTCTTTCACATTTCCATTAATATAATTATTATAAGCTCTCATTCCAGCTAAATAAGCTTCATTTTTTGTTTTAAACCCTGATTTTGTTATTTGTTTTCTTTTTCCATTAATAGGTTCTGCTTCAAATTGATATTGATATACAGAACCTCTTTTTCGAATATTTATCATTTTAATATTTCTCCTTTCTTTTAAAATAATTATATAATAAAAAAAGAAGTGCTTGCATAGATTTACACTTCTAAATATTATTTTAATTCTGTTTTATTTTTAATTACGGCAAATTTGCCATAATTAAAAAGGAATGTCAACACATTTTCAATGTTTACATTCCTTGATACAACTTATTTTTATCGATTTTTTTATTATCTTTCGTTGACAAGCAAGTAATTTTTACTCTTTTTCAAAAATTTATCAAATCCTTGTGTCTCCTTTACTTAAGCATTCTTACCACAACAATTTTTATACTTTTTTCCCGAACCACATGGACAAGGATCATTTCTTCCTATTTTTGGGCCATCATTTTTTATTGGTTGAGCTTTTTCAGTTTGATTTGCCTTTGGTGCTTGTGATTCTCCTTCAATATTCATTGCTTTTGTTGCAGAATTATCTAGAGAAGCATTTGTAATATTTACTCTTGACTCTCTTTTTACTGGGCCTGATGATTTAACAACATGAAGCATTATTTTAGCAACTTCTAATTTGATTTGTGCAATCATCTCATCAAACATATCTCCACCCTCTATTCTATATTGAACAACAGGGTCTTTTTGACCATATGCACGAAGGCCAATACCATTTTTAAGTTCATCCATGCTATCAATATGGTCCATCCATTTTCCATCAACTGTTTTTAGTAAAACAATTCTTTCAATTTCTCTTATATCATTACTAAATTCTTTTTCTTTGCTTTCATAGCTTTGTAATGCTTGACGTTTTAAATCTTCAATTAATTTATCGGCATTTATTTTATCTTTTTTTAATTCATCACTGTCAGCAATATTTAATCCTACTCTTATTTCATTTAGTAAAGCTTCTCTATTTACATTACCCTCTTCTATTTCAGCCCTAAATGTGTCTACAATCATTTCGCATGATGATTCAATCATATCAATAATATTATCTCTAACATTATCTCCATCAAGCACAGTTCTTCTTTGAGAATAAATAATTTCTCTTTGTACATTCATAACATCATCATAGCTTAATATATGTTTTCTAATAGAAAAGTTTCGTCCTTCAACTTTGCTTTGAGCTGTTTCAATTGTTTTTGCAATTAACTTAACTTCTATAGGCATATCTTCTGGAACATTGCCTCTCTCGAAAATAGAAGTAATTAAGTCTCCACCAAAGATTTTAAGCAAATTATCATCTAATGCTAGATAGAATCTTGTTTCACCAGGGTCACCTTGACGTCCAGAACGACCTCTTAACTGATTATCAATTCTTCTTGATTCATGTCTTTCGGTACCGATTATTTTTAAACCACCAGCTTCTATAACTTTTTCTTTTTCATCTTTTATTTCATTATTAAATTTTTCTCTTAAATCCGTAAATGTTTTTCTGGCATCAAGTATTTCTTTATCATCTGTTTCATTAAATGCAGTTGCTTGCTCTATTAACCAATCTTCTACTCCATTTTTTCTCATTTCTTGTTTTGCAAGATATTCACTATTACCACCAAGCATAATATCTGTACCACGTCCTGCCATGTTTGTAGCAATTGTAACTGCACCATATTTACCAGCTTGAGCTATTATTTCAGCTTCTTTTTCATGATTTTTAGCATTTAAAACTTCGTGAGGAATTCCTTCTAAAGAAAGCAATTTACTTAGCTTCTCAGAGTTTTCGATAGAAACAGTACCTACTAAAACTGGTTGACCTATTTCGTGAGATTCTTTAATGTCTTCTATAACTGCTCTAAATTTTCCGGCTTCATTTTTATATATAACATCTGTTTGGTCTATTCTCTTTATAGGTTTATTTGTTGGTATTGCTATTACATCAAGATTATATATCTCTCTGAATTCTGCCTCTTCTGTCATAGCTGTACCAGTCATACCAGCAAGTTTTGAATACATTCTAAAATAATTTTGAAATGTTATTGTTGCTAATGTTTTTGATTCATCGGCAATTTTTACATTTTCTTTTGCTTCAATTGCTTGATGAAGGCCATCATTATATCTTCTTCCATACATAATACGTCCTGTAAATTCATCTACAATTAAAACTTCTCCATCTTTTACGATATAATCTATATCTTTTTTCATAATACCATTTGCCTTTAATGCAATGTTTATATTATGAACAATATCAGTGTTATTTAAATCATTTAAATTTTCTAAATTAAAGAAACTTTCTGCCTTTTCAATTCCTTTTTGTGTAAGTGTTGCAGATTTTGCTTTTAAGTCAACTATATAATCATATTTTTCATTATCCTCAGTTTGATCAATATTTTTAACATCTTCTTCAATAATGATTTTTGCTTTTAATCTTTTTACAAATGTATCTGCTTGCTTGTATAAATCAGAAGATTTGTTTGCTCTTCCAGAAATAATTAATGGTGTTCTAGCTTCATCAATTAAAATACTATCTATCTCATCTACTATAGCATAATTTAAGTCTCTTTGTACCATATCTTCTTTATGAATAACCATGTTGTCTCTTAAGTAATCAAATCCAAATTCATTATTAGTTCCATAAGTAATATCAGCCTGATAAGCTTTTTGTTTTTCATCATGAGCCATTCTACCATAAATAAGACCTACAGATAATCCTAAAAATCTGTAGACTTTTCCCATCCACTCACTATCTCTTTTGGCAAGATACTCATTTACAGTAATAACATGAACGCCTTTTCCAGTAAGAGCATTTAAATATACTGGTAATGTTGCAACTAATGTTTTTCCTTCACCAGTTTTCATTTCAGCGATTCTTCCTTGATGAAGTACAACACCACCGATTAATTGAACATCAAAATGTCTCATTCCTAATACTCTTTTTGAAGCTTCTCTTACAACAGCAAAAGCTTCTGGTAAAATGTCATCTAAAGTTTTTCCATTAGCTAATTGTTCTTTGAAATAATTTGTTTTTTCTGCTAATTCTTTATCAGATAATTTTTCCATTTCTGGTTCTAAACTATTTATTTCATCAACTATAGGCATAATTCTTTTTACTTCTCGTTCGCTATAGCTTCCAAAAATTTTGTTAAAAAGTCCCATTTATCCCTCCAAAGTTATTGTTTTATCATTTTGATAATATATCATTTTAACTGACATTAGTCAAATAATTCCGAATATTCATTTGACTTTGTTAGCAATGTATATTTAGTTTTTAAATCTTTTATAAAATTGTTAAATTCTTTTTCTGTTGCTTCTTCTCCGTATACTCGATACTTTAATGTATGTGCATTAATATAAGCATCTTCTCTTTCCGTTTCTGTTAAATTTGGATTTGCTTCAATAGCCTCTCTTGCAGAAATTTCTTTTTCTTGATCGCAAGAATATGTTGAAAGTTTTTCAAATACTATCATATCTTCTTCTATTCTCATTAAATCTATTATACTTGCTTCATAACATAATCCATCTGCAAATTCATCAGTAATTAGAATTTCTTTTTCTTCTGTTTCATTATTTGTTACTTCAAATATGTTAAATACTCCGTTTTCAGCTTCCTTTGAAAATACAATTTGTGCCTCATCATCAACCAATTGATATAAATATAATTTGTTATTATAAATTAGTATACATTCCATGTTTTCATCATTATTAAAATCAAATACAAGGTATATTTCTGTAGGATACCATTCATTTTTTACATAAACTGTAGATTCTGTATAAGTTTTCATTAGATTTTTTATCTCATCATCAGAAACATCTTGGCATTTTGTAGCACCTAATGATTTTTTTAGTTCTACTTTTGAAATAGATTGTTCTTCTACATTATTATCTACTAAATCATTTGTAATATCACTTTCATTAACTATATTAGATTCGCTCTTTTTATTACTTAATGAAAAACATAAGATTAAAACTATTAATATAATAGCAATTATAATTATTATTTTTCTATTCATTTCTACCTCCCAAATTCATTCATTATTATATCATATTATTGCTTTTTTTGAATAACATTTTCTAAAAGGAGATAAAAAATGATAATTTATAATTTAAAATTAAATAAAACATCAGTATTAAAACACTTAATAATACTGATGTTATTACTATCAATTGCAATTAGCGTACTTTCTGTATACAAAATGATTAATTCATCAAAAGAAAAAGAACAGTTTCTTACAGAAAATCCATGTATTCAAGATACAGATGTTGCAGTTATAAAAAGCAGTAATTATAGCAATATTTTAAAACAGGTACACGAAGACATTGACACATATATAGGTCAAAAAATATCTTTTTCTGGATATATTTTTAAAGTTGATAATTTTAATGATAATCAATTTGTATTAGCTCGTAATATGGATATTGGAAATAATCAAACTCTAATAATTGGTTTCTTGTGTGAGTATGATGGTATTATTTCATATGATGAGTACTCTTGGGTAGAAATTACAGGAGAAATTACTAAGGGATATTACAATAATTCTGCTATTCCTATTTTAAAAATAATTGATATTAAAGCCATCAAAGAACCTGATAATCCAAATGTTCCTGTTCCTGATGGAGAATATATTCCAACTAGTGTTATTTATTAGACATCTATAACTGAATTAATTATTCCTTTATCTATAATATTTGAGAAGATGTTTTTTATAATAATCAAAGCAATTGGACCTATTATTAATCCTAATATTCCAATTAATCTATATCCTGTATACATAGCAAATAATGTAAAAATTGGATGAATTCCTATCTTGCTACTTACAATTTTAGGTTCTAATAATTGTTTTGCTATTAATGTAAAAATATATAATCCTAATATCGAAAATCCTAAAGATGTACTATTATTTAAAAATGAAATTACTGACCAAGGAATCATTATACTACCTGCTCCTAATATAGGAAGTGCATCAATAAAACCAATTACTAATGCAAAGATTATTGGATATTGGATATTCATTCCACATAAATAAAAAATATTTAAACCTGTTAACACAATAATAAATGTTATAAAACTAAGAATTAATTCCGCTTTTAAATATTGTCCTAATGTTGAAATTATTTCTTTTGAATGTATCATTATTTTTCCCATCATTTTCTTTGAAAGATGATGCTCCATCCTATCTAAGATATAAAGCTTGTCTGATGTAATAAAATATGTTGCTAGAATAGTTATTATTAAATTGATAAAGAAATTTGGTAATGATGTTATATAATTTAATAGTTTTATAAGAAAATTCTTTATATTATTAGAAAGAGAATTTAAGAAATCACCAATTGATTTATCAAATAATGATACTACCTCAGAAGACAAATTTAATTTTGTAAATTCAATTTTACTTTCTATGTTACTAATAAATATAGAAATCTTTTCTATATATAAATTAAGTCCATTTAATAAATTAGTTGTTTCTGATATTAGTTTAATAACTGTAAAACTAACTATTAAACCGAAAAATTGAAAATACTAATACAAGTGCAATTATACTACACGTTTTCCTAGTTAAATTTGTATTTTTACTAAAAAACTTAATCATCGGCTCAACTAACAATGAAATAATATATGCTAACAAAAATGGTATATAAAAAAGAATTAGTTTATAACTAAAAAAAATTAATGTAGTTATTAAAATTAAACTAATCAAAACATTTGAAATTTTTTTATAATTCAATAATTTATTCTCCTCTAAAATATAAAGGACGTTTTTTACGTCCTTTCAAAATTGATTATATAAATTTTGATTTAATTGTCTTATTTGCCTATTTTGTAATTCTTTAACAACTAATATTTTTATAATATCTTTTATCAATTCATTATCTTTTGTATTTTCTTGTTTTGTATTTGTTTGAAAATTATTGTTTGGCTGATTATTATTTACTGGTTGATCATTATTTTTTAATATATCTCCTTCAACTATTTTATAAACAGTATCTGTTATATTATTAATTACCTCTTCATTTAAATATTGATAATTGCTTGAAGAAATTACTTTTACTATAACAGGCATTAGTATTTTATAAATACTCGGATAAAAGTAACTTAAATTTGTTGTTTGCATTTGAGGAAAAACACCTAGTTGCCCAGAAACATTATTAAAGTATGTATTTGGGTTTTGATTGTAAAAGTTGTAATCTTGCATATAGTCAAAATTATTTGTGAAAAACATAAAAAACCTCCTTAAATATATTATATGAGGAGGTTTGCTTTTTATTCTATTTTATTAATTTGTTTACATATGTTTTGAATATATCACCGCGTTCTGCAAAATTTTTAAACATATCAAAGCTAGCACTTGCTGGTGAAAATAGAACTATATCACCTGATCTTGCAATTCTTTGTGCTTCTATAACTGTTTGTCTTAAATTATCACATTGAACAATTTCTAATTCTTTTTTTGAAGAGGTTAATTCTTTCTGAACAGCATTTTTTATTTTTTCTGATGTTTGGCCAAGTAAAATTAGTGCTTTACAATTATTTACAATTGGTTTTCCTATAACATCATAATCTAAATTTTTATCATAACCTCCAGCAATTAAAATGATATTTTTGAATGCGAATGCATTTAATCCGGCGATTGTTCTTGTAGGACTAGAACTTACAGAATCGTTGTACCATTTTACTCTGTTTTCTGTTTCTTTTATTAATTCAAGTCTATGCTCTACTCCTTTGAATTCAGTTAATACATAATCGATTGATTCTTTTTTTACTAAATCTTTAGTTGCAGCTATTGCACAACAAGCATTTTCAAAATTATGCATTCCTCTTAATTTCATATTTTTAGTATCAAATATATGTTGTCTTAAATCATTATTACAATATTTTATTATTAAATCATCAACAATGTAACCATTAGGAATTTTATTTTTGCTACTAAAATAGATAACTTTACTTTTAGCTTCATTTCCACATGCTCTTGTAATTTCGTTATCATAATTTAATATCACTGTATCATTTTTATTTTGATATCTAAATATATTCTTCTTAGATTCTACATATTCTTCCATATCTTTATGAATATTCAAATGATTTGGAGTAATATTTGTTATAACTGAAATATTAGGACTTGTTTTCATATTCATTAATTGAAAACTACTTAATTCTAAAACAACAATATCTTCTGGAAGCATTTCATTTATTTTCGTAAAAAGTGGTGTTCCAATATTTCCACCTAAGTGCACTGTATAACCATCTTTTTTTAATATTTCTGATATTAATGTTGTTGTAGTGGTTTTGCCATCACTTCCTGTTACTCCTATTATTTTACAAGGAGTTAGTTCTAGAACCATTTCTACTTCTGTTGTAACAATTGCCCCATTCTCTGCTTCTTTTTGAAGTTCAGGAATTGTTGGAAGGCAACTTGGTGATCTAAATATTAATTCAAATCCATTTAGTTTATTTAAATAGTCTTTTCCAAAAGAAAATTTCATTCCATAGTTAACAATTTTATCTACAATAGATTTATCTATTTGATCTATTTCTCTACCATCAAAAAAAGTAACATCAGATTTCATATCATGTAAATAATCAATTAGAGGAATATTACTTACACCTAATCCTATTACCGCAATTTTTCTACCATGTAGATACTGGTTAAATTCTGATAATTTCTCATTTATGTATTCCATTATAAAGCTTCTCCCTTAAACCAATTCTGGTAATTTTATATATTTTAAAACTAGATCTGCAGATTCTTCTACTGACTTGCAATTTGTAACATCTATTTCAGTAGTAATTGGACTGTATTCATAAAATCCAGCTTTTTTCTGAAGTTCATCCCTATTTATAATATTATTTTTTATTTCTTCATATGACTCTTTATTTTCATATTGTTTCAATTTTCTTTGAACTCTCTCTTCTAAGTCTGCAACAATGAAAAAGTGGTAATTACAATCTGGATATATTTTCATAACACTTCTTCCAGAAACAATTACATTATAATTTCTTTTTAAATTATTAATTAAATCTCGTGCAAAAACAAATAGATTTTTATTATTTGCACTTCCACCTATTGTAGATACAGCCATTGAAGCTTCTTTAGATTGAAGTTTTTCTTCATCTGCTTTTATTCCATTTATATATATTATTGTTTCATTATTTTCAATTTTTATTTCAATTTTAAATAAATCCATCATTTGTTTAATATCTAGATTAGTTCCTTTTGATTTTAGTTCTTCAATTTTGCTTCCGTTTTGTATCATAGCAAAAACTATTGCTCTATATAGGTTTCCACCATTTAATAATATGGTGTTTGGAATTCTATTTATTAAATCTCTGCAAATACTTGTTTTTCCTGCACCAACTAATCCTTCAATGCCAATTACTAAGTTTGCCATTATTAATCCATCCTTTACAAAATTTTATATGATCTAAAGATATCATCTATTGTTTTCTGCATATCGATACTATAATCTTCTAATGAAGTTGTTACTTGTAGATGATATTCATATAATCCCTTAATAAATATAATATAAGATGTTACAATAAATCCATCTCTTTTTACAACTATTGGGAATGTTCCACCTTCTGTTTCAAGTTGTTTTATTGAAAACTCTATATCATCTGGATAAATAGCAATAATTCTCTGATTTTCAATAAATGCATTTATTACATCTTCATATGTTGTTTCATTATATACTTGTTTTACAAATTCTTCTGTTTTAGCAGATACACATTCTAAAGTTGCACCAGTTATTGGATCTATATATTTTTTTTCATTTCTAGTCCAACCATTTGGGACATAAAATATTGCTTTAGTATTTCCTTCCATAGAAAAACCAGAACTAAAGAATGATTCTTCAGCATATTCTGTTTTAGGTTTACTATTATTAATTGATAATCCAGTTCCATATATTTGTGTTAAATCTGTATTTGTGAAAACTTGTGTTCTAACATTATTATTTGAAGAGCCAGTATCTTCTTTTTTAATTACAACATAGTTTTGACTTTTACTTTTTTCTGTATTGGTGTTATTTTTTATTTGTGATGTTTCATTAGATGGAACTGCTACATCTTGCGTAGTATTATCATCTTTCATTAAATACCCTATAGCAAAAACAAAAATAACTCCTAGAACGATAACAATTAAAGCTATTAATAGAATTGTTTTCAAATCAATAGACATATCATTTGTCCTCCTAATATTTATACAAAACTATTTTATAAATTAAATTAATTTTAGTCAATAGACTAGTAAAATAAAAGCCCTCTTGTGAGGGCTAAAATTATTCTAAATATCTTTTTAAAAATTTTCCTGTATAAGATTTATCATTTTTGCAAATCTGTTCTGGCGTACCTATAGCAATGACTTCCCCACCATTATCTCCGCCTTCTGGTCCTAAATCAATAATATGGTCTGCAGTTTTTATTAAATCTAAGTTATGCTCAATTACTAAAATTGTATTTCCTGTATCAACTAATCTTTGTAAAATATCAATTAGTTTATGAACATCTGCAATATGAAGACCTGTTGTTGGTTCATCTAATATATAAAGTGTTTTACCTGTAGCTCTTTTTGATAATTCTGTTGCTAATTTAACTCTTTGTGCCTCACCACCAGATAATGTTGTAGATGGTTGACCTAGTTTAATATATCCAAGTCCAACATCAGCTAAAGTTTGAATTTTTTGTTTAATTCTTGGAATATTATTAAAGAAATCTAATGCCTCTTCAACAGTCATTTCAAGAACGTCTGATATACTTTTTCCTTTATATTTAACCTCTAAAGTTTCGCGATTATATCTTTTACCGTGGCAAACTTCACATGGAACATATACATCTGGTAAGAAGTTCATTTCAATTTTTAATACTCCATCACCTTGGCATGCTTCACATCTTCCACCTTCAACATTAAAACTAAATCTTCCTTTTTGAAACCCTCTCATTTTAGCTTCATTTGTTTCAGCAAATAAATCTCTAATTATGTCAAATACGCCTGTATATGTTGCAGGGTTTGATCTAGGAGATCTTCCAATTGGTGATTGATCAATATTAATTACTTTATCAATATTGTCAATTCCTTTGATTTTTGAACATTTACCTGGTTTCTCATTTGATTTGTTTATTTCTTTAGCTAAGTATTTATATAATACTTCATTAACAAGTGTAGATTTACCTGAACCTGAAACGCCAGTTATGCAGTTAAAAACACCCAAAGGAATTTTAACAGTAACATTTTTTAAATTATTTTCTGATGCTTCAATAATTTCAATTGATTTTCCATTTGATTTTCTTCTTTTCTTTGGAACTTGCACTTTCTTTCTACCACTTAAATACTGACCTGTTATTGATTCTTCTACATTTTTTATTTCTTCAGCTGTGCCTTGTGCAATAATTTTGCCACCATGAATACCTGCACCTGGTCCAATATCTATAATTTGGTCTGCAGCATACATTGTATCTTCATCATGTTCAACAACAATTAATGTATTTCCTAAGTCTCTTAATTTTTTCAATGTAGCTATTAATTTATCATTATCTCTTTGATGAAGACCTATACTTGGTTCATCTAATATATATAATACTCCAGAAAGTCCAGAACCAATTTGAGTTGCCAACCTAATTCTTTGAGCTTCACCACCTGATAAAGTTCCAGCACTTCTTGATAATGTGATATACTCTAAACCAACATCCATCATAAATTGAAGTCTTGAATTTATTTCTTGTAATATAACATCTGCAATCATTTTATCTTTTTTATTTAATTCTAAATTATTTAGATAAGCTTTTAATTTGTTTATTGGTAAATCTGTAATTTCTTTTATATTTTTATCGCCAACTTTTATTGATAGTACTTCTGGTTTTAATCTAGCACCATTACAAGAGTGACAAGGACTGTTACTCATATATAATTCATAAAAACTTCTCATTCCATCAGATTTTGTTTCTCTATATCTTCTATCTAATGTTGGTAAAACTCCTTCAAACGGTTGTGAAAAGGTCCTTACTCCTGCACTTGAAGAATACTCAAAATCAATTACTTCATTTCCAGTACCATATAAAATCTTTTCTAAAAAGTTTTTTGGAAGTTTATTAATTGGCTTGCTTTTTATATCAACTCCATAGTGACGTCCAATAGACTCGAAATACATTCTTGCCATTGTATCGCCTTTTTTTAATGTACTTGAGCCAAATGCTTTAACACCATCATATAGTGTTTTAGTCTTATCTGGAATAATCAAATCTTCATCCATTTTCATAACATATCCAATTCCACTACATTCTGGACATGCTCCAAATGGATTGTTAAATGAAAACATTCTTGGTGTTAGTTCTTCAAAACTTATATTGCAATCTGGACAAGCGTAATTTCCACTAAATAATTTTTCTCCTTG
>JAEESU010000004.1 GCA_016290095.1 Clostridia bacterium | reverse complement strand
TTACTCCTTTTCCTTCTATTGCCTTCCTACTTAATCGTTATATTCAGCAACTCGTTTGTTGCAATCTCGAAGGAGGAAGGGGGTTAAGATGGGGTATCCACATCATCAATTGAGCCGGCAAGAATACCGGACTCTCACATGCGTTTCAATGACATTATCATTTTTATTGAACAGAACCATTTAATTTAAACGATCTATCATTAGGGGATAGAGTTTTAATAACGTAAAATTATAAATACGAGGAATTATGAATTTTAGAAAATACCTTAACGAAATGTATGTTAAAGAACAAAATAAAATTTATTTTATTATTCCTGCAAATATTTTAAGAGTTACAAACAATATTAATGATTATGATGATAAATATATAATCGCAAGGTATTTTTATATAATAGAAGTGTTAGAATGTATAAATTATATGCTTGATCAATATGTTGATTGTGGAAACGGATTTAGTATTAGTGAAAGATTGGATAATTTTTATGCACTTAAAAAGCTAGGCATTAAATTTAATGTAAATGATTTTAAGAAAAAATTAATTCCAAAATGTTTAAAATTATTAACAATAACAAGACTTTGTTGAGACGCAATGCAAAACAGATAGTGAAGGTGTTGTTTATATTTTTAAATTTAAGAATTTTTGCCAAAGATTTCCAGAATTTAATTATGATAATTCGTTGGGAAAACATATGTATATAAAATTTAATTTTATATATTCGTATAATATTATACAAACTGATGAAATTACAAAAGATGAAAAACCTAAAGTAATTAAAAAATTTTATACTCCTTCTATTAGGAAGACTAACAAAGGAGATACATATATTTTAATAGAACCTGAATTAATGACACTTTATGATATATCATTTCGTGGCGATAAATAATTATTATATCATAAAAATATAATACTAAAATTTAAAATCATTATCTCGATCAAGTAGATCAAATCTAATTCCTTCTTCGTGTCCATTTGTTGTATATGGAAGACAATTAAATTCCAAATCGCTTAAAAAATTCTTATAATCATGTATATTTTCAAGTGTTATTTTTTTAACTGTTTCTGATTTTTCATGCCATCCAATCATATCTAAAAGTACAGGAACTTTATTAAGATTATTAATTACTAATTCATCTGGAGTTTCATATTCATCGTCTTCATTTGCTTTACAATCTAAAATACAAATCATATTTTCAGCAAGATAAATAAGTTCAGGTATTGTCAAATTTTTGATATCAACTGTTTTCATATAATATTCCTATTTATTCAATTATCATCTTATGTTATACTCATCTATACGTTTTAATACAAGAAGATTAATATAAAAATTTGATGTAGATTAAAAACTCGTGCTTTGCACGAATTTTTTTAGTTCATAAACTAAAATATAAATAGTTTATGATAACATAATTTTATGTTAAAATATAAATGATGATTTTAATAAGGAAATTAATATCAGATATTCACACACACAACTATTCTAGAAGATTAAATGAATCTAACACACGTGAAGAAATCGAAGATTTAATAGATAATGCTGATCTTCAACAGTTAAAAAATTTTGTAAAAGATAATGCAAATGAAGAATATGATGTAGTTTGCGTATCTTCTAAAGAGTTTACCGATTATTTAAACGAAATGCTTCAGGAAACAACTAAAGGAGCTTATTTTGTTTTAAGACTAATCGGATATGAAAATGTTAAATCTGATGACTATGCAATTATTGAAGATTATACTATCCGTGAAATAAATACCGGAGAGATGGGAAATAAAGAACAAAAAGAAAGATATACATGGAGACGTGTGGCTCTTAATATTGTTGACAATTATGATGACGATGAATTAGATGGTCTTGATATATCTTGGATTGAATAATCATTATATAAATAAAGTTTTTGTAAACCTCCTTACAAAAAGGAGGTTTTATTATATATGATTTTATAAAAAATTAAATAGTTTATGTTGAAAAGTTTAAAATGGAAACTCTTAAACGTGAAATGAACATTTCAAAAGATGATAAATACATATTAACAAAAACCTGGTTCTCCATAAATTTTAGTTGGATGGTTAAATCATAGACAGCTCCAAAATTAAGAACTGTGAGGATATTTAAGGAGGTAGTTTATCCTTATAAAATATGAAATTAGAACAACAAAATAAGGAAAACTATCATGCAGAAT
>JAEESU010000030.1 GCA_016290095.1 Clostridia bacterium | reverse complement strand
TCATTTCCACTTGTTGGATTTATTGTTACACTTGAAACTTCATTTCCTTCTGCATCTACTGGAAGTGGACTTCCACTTATTGCAAATGTCCATGTATCTCCTTGTTTAAATTCTCTTCCTTCAAGTGTTTTACTTGCATTAATTGTAATTTCACCTTCTGCATTATATTCATTTACAAATTCTACTGCTTCACTGTCTTGTGCTAAAGATACATCTAGGTTTCCTTCTCCATCATCTGTTACTGTTATTCTTACTACTCTATCTGTATCTTCATCGTTTGTTACTCCTGCGATACTTCCACTTTCTGTTATTGTATATTCAAATGTTGCACTTTCTTCTCCATTTAAATCTGCTAATTCATATTTAAATGTTCCAAAATCTATTGCTTCTTCATTTCCACTTGTTGGATTTATTGTTACACTTGAAACTTCATTTCCTTCTGCATCTACTGGAAGTGGACTTCCACTTATTGCAAATGTCCATGTATCTCCTTGTTTAAATTCTCTTCCTTCAAGTGTTTTGCTTGCATTAATTGTAATTTCACCTTCTGCATTATATTCATTTACAAATTCAGGAGTTGTTACTTCTGCTCCAGTATTTGTATATGAATATTTTACTGATGTTGATAGTCTTCCATTTCCATTATCAGTTACATTCACAGTTACATATATAGTCTTGCTATCATATGTATATCCGCCAGCTCCTCCATCTACCTCAGTAATAGTATATGTATGTGTTCCTATATCATCTTGATTATAAGCAATTTGCGTAAAAGATACATTTCCAAGTACATTACTTACTGTTTCTTCATAATCTGAATCTGGTGTTGTTTCAGTTATTGTAAAACTAAATTGTCCACTAGTTAATTCTCTTCCTAATAGTCTTTTTGTTACAGTAATAGTTGCTGAACCTGTTGCTGTATATATATTTTTTATAGTAACTTCTTTTTCTGTTGTACTTGTTATTTTTTCCTGAACTCCAATATGCTCTCCTTCAGTATATCCTATTGGTAAATTAGATTCTGTTACACTATATCTTGTTTCTTCTGGAAGTCCAAATATTTCAATAGTCTCTCCTGCTTTAATTGTTGTTGTTATTGCATTGTTAGATACACTAACTGTTATATTATCATTTCCTCTTTTGGCTTGATAACTATTAGCAAGAGTAACACCTGTAGGAGGTGTTAAAGTAATTGTAATAGTAAAGTCCTTGTCTGTAGCTGTTGTTCCAGTAACTTGTTTTGTTACTTTTAAATCACCTGTATTTATATTATTGGTAAATGTTCCCATGCCAGCAGCTGCTATACTATTTCCTGTTTGTCCTGATACTGCTGTTACTGTTATAACATTATCACTTATTGATTTACCACCTGATGTACTTGCTAATGTTGTTCCATTTGTTGGTGTTGTTTCTGTAATAGTATAATCACCAGGTTTTAATCCTGAAACTTCAACTGTTCCATCAGTTACAGTAGCATTTGCTCCATTTACTGTTGCTGTTGTTGCAACACCATTTGCAAATGTTATAGTAACTGTAGCTGCAGTAGCTCCTGTGCTATCTGCTACAGTAAAAGTATATGTTCCATCTGTTAATGATTCTGTTGTAGTTTGTCCGTTTATTGTTACATTTTTCTTTACTTTAATTGCACCATTTGGTGTATGTGTATTTGTTACAGTAAATCCTGTATCAGCACTACCTGTTATGTTATATGCATAAGTTGTTGCTGAATCAGTTCCTGTAATTACATCTGTCGTTACTTCGCTTACAGTATAAGTTATTGGTTCTCCTGTTGATGCATCTTTTCTAGCAAGTTCTGTCCATGTATGTTTCCATTCATTTCTGCTATTTAATGTTATAGTAGATCCGTCTACTTCATTTCCATTAGCTAATAATGTAACATCAACACTAGGTGGACGAATTCCATCTATGTTATCTCCATCTGACCAAACTTTTTCAACTGATACTTCAATATCTTCTGGTTCATAAACATTATATACATAAAACTCCAAGAAAGTATTATGTAGCTCACCATCATATGTAGTTGAATGATAATCTCCAACTACATCAGGTATAGCAACTGTTGTATCACTTTGATTAATATTTGAATGCATTGTATTATCATATGGATCATTACGCCATGCATATTCTGTTTCTATATATGTTTCTTTATATTTAAGAGTATTTCCTTCTGAATCCGTTATTGTTGAAGGTATAGAACTACTATCTTCTTTTATATAAACTAATCCATTTTCTACTGAATAATCATATGCAATTCCCATTCCATCTGTTGAAACAGTTACAATACGATCATTTAATCTTGAAAAATTAAAACTACTATATGGTACTTGTGTTTCTGTTTCAAGAGGCCAAGCAGTTGGAGCTGTTACATCTCCACTTGGATCATTATATATGTCAAAAGTATAATTAGTATTACTATTTGTTTGAATTCTATTTCCATCTTCATCAACAATATATTTAATTATTTCTATTGCTGAAATTGTTGCATCGGTTTCATTTCTTGTACCAAGTACAAAATCCATACCACTTCCACTGCTAGATTGTGAGTTTATTACTCCATTACTATTGAAACGCCTAATTCCTGGACAACTATTTCTATCATCAAAATAACTAAATTCACTTGATAATGTAACATTTACTGTTACTTCTAATTTAACTAAATTACCATCACCATCTTTTTGATATATATCTCTATCATTTAATTGAAGTGTTAATGGAGCATCTTTTGTTACAGAAACTTCATAATATACTTGATTATCTGATGTTATATATTGTTGTACATTTCCTTTATTAGCATTTCTGCTTAATGTTACAGTTCCAACAGGAAAAGTTCCCATTAAACGAACTTGATCAATTCTTACTCCATCTGCTTCTCCATAACTTGTGCTATAATCAGATATTAAAAATGTATTGTCAGGTGTCTTATTTCCTGCTGAATCTTTAGTATAAGATTTAACAGATGCACCCATTATATCATCTTGTGATATTGGTATTACTGAGTTGACTCCTGTTGCATAAGCTCTTTCTCCAATTGCAACTGTTTTAGCTTCAGTTCCATCTGCATAATAATATGTTCCATATGCTAAAGGAACGCTTACAGTTGCTGCAGCTGTAATTCCTATATCTATGTGATCAACTGTTTGATGATTAGGCACATTGCTACCATAATTTTGAGTTGCACTTGCATAATAGAATACCGCAGCATCACCACTAGAATTATTACCACTTATTTTTAGTTTTCCTGTTATAGGGTCTGTTTCTACAGAAAGATAATTACTATTGTTTCTAATATAAAATCCGTTTCCACCAGCATTAGTACGATTTATTGATGCTATTTGAGAAGTGTTTGTTGAATTAATTTTTGAAACACCTGCATCATTTGATGGATTAATGCATTTATATCCTACAAGAACATTCTGCATTGTTCTTTCATTAAGTTCATAAAGTCGTGCATATATTCTATTGTTTTCTACAATCCATGTTTCTGCCATATCGATTGTATATGTGCCATTAGAATTTGCAGTAATAGGTAAAACTTCTCCATTATGTAGAACTTCATATAATTCTCCATTATATGAAACTAATAGTGCATAATTACCAGTACTATTAGATGATACGATTGTTCCTGTTATTGAAAAACTTTCTTGTTTATATGTAATTTCTGATCCATTTACATTTGGTTTTATTGTTTCAATATCTCCATTGTTTTTAAAATGAACTATTTGTAATTCTTCATTTTTGTTTAAAACAATATTTTTATTATATGTTATTTTAACATCAACTGGTATTAATGGTTCTATTTCTTGACCATCACTCATAATTGAAATATCAAAAAAACGTGTATATTCTGTTGTTTCTTCAACATTAGGTACATTTACAATTTTTAATTCATATTCATCTGAATCATCTGAAATAGAAGCATAACCTGTATCTTCAGCAGAAGACACTTCGTTTAGTGCTTGCTCATTATATGATAAGTATTCATCTGTACCTTTTTCTACTTCTCTAACAGTTAGAGTTGCATCTTTTGGAATACCAGAATCTGGTCCATAAGTTACTTTAATATTATATGTTTCTCCATCAGCTGATATATATGTTGTTTCAATTGTTCCAAAAACTGCATAAATTGAAAATGAGTTAGCATCAAATCCAACTTTATTTTCTGCATTTATATTTTCTTTTTGTTCTACAATTGCTGTATCCCCATTGTCATCAACATGTGCTACAATAGGATTATCCATTTTAGCAATTTCGTCTGAAGTAATTTCTACGTTTACTTGTTTTTCTGGTTCTACAACATTATTATCTTTATCATAAAATGTTATATCAACAGCAACAACTTTGTCTACGAAGTCTTCAACTTCATTTTCGATATTGTTCATAATTGTTTCAGGTTCAACTAATGAAACCTTCATTGTTGTACCAACTTTAAAAGTTCCTTCGTCAACGCTTACTTTGACATGAACATTTTCTATTGTTTCTTCAAAGGTTTGAGCTGGCATTGTTACAGCTAAATCTTCTATTTTTTCTGTGTCTTCATTTTCTGTTTCTATATCTTCTGCTATAACTTCGCCATCTTCTAATTCTTCATCAGAAAAAGCTTTGTCTGTTACATTTTCTGTTTCCTCAGATATAGTTTCATTTTCCTCATTAGTTGTTTCTTGTTGTTCTTCAGTTATTTCTGCTTCTTTAGCAGGTTCACTTTCCTCTTGAACAACTTCTTCTTGCTCTGAAACTGAGCTTTCTTCAGCTAAAGGTTCTTCTTCAATTATTTCTGATTGTTCAACTTCTGAACTTTCTTCATTAACTGGATTTTCTTCAGCTGCTTGTTCGATATTAGCAACAATTTCTTCTGTAGCATATGAAACAAGAGTAAATGAATGATTCAATACCATAGATAAAATCATAATTATTGCTAATACTTTTTTCATTTCCAATTTCATTTAATCCCCCCCTAAAAAATTATTATATTATTATTTTTTATGAACTATAATTGTTTTGCATGTAGAATTACTCTATATTTGCTGTTGTTTCCACATGTAGATAGTGTTAATATTTTGTCATTAGAAGTAACTTCTACATTAAAATCTTTAATACTTCGTGATTTTAAAGTATTAAAAAACTTTTGATATTCACTGTCCTTTGAAAAATCAGTTTGAATATAATAATCCTCAACTTCTGTCTGATAAACTGAAAAAACTTGATATTTCTTTTCACCCTGATTTTCATCAATAAAAGTTATAATGCTATTTTCTTCAACATTATACCAGTCAGGTTTTAGCACATTTACTAATGGACTAAACATGATATCATCTCGTCTATTATGCCCATAAATTATAATATTCTTGTCTGTTCCATCAAACTTATTCCTAAAGTCTGCAAAAGCCCAACCAGATACATTGCTTTTATTATCAAAACTATGTTTTAAATAATAACTATTATCATTTGATTGAACAATAGGCATATTAATTTCTATTCCATTTACTTTTAGCCAGCCTACTGTATCTGAGTTAATTTTATTGAGTTCATCAAAGTCTACAATGTATTGTTTTTCATCTTGTTTTTCTGTTTCATTTTCGGTAATATAGTTTTCAAGATTTTGAGTTAACGAGTTTATTTCTACATCCTGACTATATCCTTTAACAAATGTTGTTAAAGAAAGAGTTATTACAATTGCAGAAACGATATAAAAAACTATAAATTTTAATCTATTTCTTTTTATATTTATATAAATAGAACTAATAATAGCCAAATCCGCATTAGTTGGAAAAACTGCAGGTAATAAACTGCTATTTCCTTCTTCTACAATTTGGCTTCTATCTTTTGTATCAATTCCATCTATAATTATCGTTTCTTTTCCATTTGTACTCTCCAATTCTTCTTCATTAGTTATGTTTTCTGCGTGGCCTTCAAAATCTGAATTGTTGACAGATTTGATAGTGCTTAAATATTCAGTTGCTTCTTTTTGAAGTTTTTTAAGTTCTTCTAGATATTTTTCTGTATCTTCAACTGCTTTATTGATTTTTAAAGAAATATCATTTATTGATGCTTTCTTTTCTGCTTTTTTCAATTTACTTTTTAGACTTTTTACATCTTTCTTTAAGCTATCTATCTCCTCTTGCTGTACATTTATAATGTCAATCAAATCAGTTTTTTTTAGGTTCTGCAAGTTCTTTTTTTGCATAACTACCTCCAAAAAACTGTTTTATATTTTAAATAATTACTCTTTTTGCATGGTGATTCTATCATCTTTTGACTGAAAAGTAAAGTATTTTTTGAATATTAATATATTAAAATAAAAAAGCACCAGTCAGCTTTTTACTGACTGGTGCTTGTGCTTCATCATACCATTATATCGAATACTTGAAGGCATACCTTTGAGTTATCGTTTCCCACGAAATTCCTCGTTCAAGCAATCCTCTCAAGATGTTTTTCCTAAATATCAATGTCCGATCATCAAGTACGACACGAATATTTAAAGGATCTTCATCAAGAACAAGATTACCAATTTGAGAGTATTCATTGGTCTGTGATTTTTGTTGAATCACTGCTTCTGTCGCTGAGCTCACTTCTTTGTCGTCAAAATAATCAAATTCATGGAATTCTTCCATTCCCTTCTTGGCATCTTGACTAGCATCACCAATTGTGCTATATACTACTCGGTAATACATATGCGTACCTTCCTTTCGCTACCTTATGTACTGTATTAAATTATAAAGAGAAGATATATATGATAAAGCGCGCTTGTTCGATGAAAGAGAAATCCCTCCCATAATTGATTTCATTTAATTTCAAACAAAATCGCGCGAACAAAATAATAATTATTATAGCACACTTTGAAAAAATTTGCAAAATTGCATGGTAAAAGTAAGATTTCAATACATCTGACTGTGTTTCAATCAAAAGAGAGTATTCTTATTTCGAAATAAAAATACTCTCTCTAATTGTATTTCTTTTTATTTTAGCATATCTTTTAATTTAGCTAGTGTATTTAGAGCATCGATAGGTGTTAATTCATTTAAGTTTATTTTATCTAATTCATGGGTTATATCTTCATATTTCATGTTAAATAAATCAAATTGTCCTGCTACTTGCTTTTTTTCTTCTTTTTCTTCTTTTATTTTAACTCCGCCTTTTTCTAAAGACCTAAGTATTTTATTTGCTCTAGATACAACATTACTTGGAACTCCAGCAAGTTTTGCAACATGAATTCCATAACTTTCATCTGTTCCACCTTCTAAAATCTGTCTTAAGAATATTACATCTTCACCCTTTTCTTTTACAGCAACATGAAAATTCTTAATTCCCTCAACTCTTTCTTCTAATTCTAATAATTCATGATAATGTGTTGCAAATAGTGTTTTACATCCAACCCTTTCTTTATCAGCGATAAATTCTGCAACTGCCCAAGCTATAGAAAGTCCATCATATGTAGAAGTTCCTCTTCCTATTTCATCAAGTATAACTAAACTTTTTGGAGTTGCATCTTTTAGAATATTAGCTACTTCATTCATTTCTACCATAAATGTACTTTGTCCACTACTTAAATCGTCAGAAGCACCAACTCTAGTAAATATTTTATCCACAATTCCTATCTTAGCAAACTCAGCAGGTACAAAGCTTCCAATTTGGGCCATTAAAGTAATAATAGCAACTTGTCTCATATATGTAGATTTACCAGCCATATTAGGTCCAGTAATAATTGCAACTCTTGTCTTATCGCAATCTAAATATGTATCATTTGCAACAAACTCACCAGAATCTAACATTTTTTCAATAACAGGATGACGTCCTTCTTTTATTTCTATGATATCACTATCATTTACTTCTGGACAAACATAATTATTATCTTCAGCAACAGTTGCTAAGCATGATAATACATCAATGTTTGCAACAGCATTTGCAGATGCTTGTAATCTCTCTAAATTTCTAGCAATTTCATTTCTTATTTTTGTAAACACTTCATATTCTAGATTAATTACTTTCTCTTCAGATCCAAGTATTTTGTCTTCCATTTCTTTTAATTCTTCTGTAATAAATCTTTCAGCACCTGTTAATGTTTGTTTTCTAATATATCTATCGGCCGGCACTTGTTTTAAAAATGATTTTGTAATTTCAATATAATAGCCAAACACTTTTGTATAACCAACTTTTAAATTTTTGATCCCCGTTAGTTCTTTTTCTTTAGCTTCTAAAGCTATTATCCAATTTTTACCTTCTACAGAAGCAGTTCTATATTCATCAATTTCCGCATCATAGCCAGTTTTGATAATTCCACCTTCTTTTACACTAATAGGTGGCTCTTCCACAATTGATTTTTCTATCAAATCATGTATATCTTCTAATTCATCTAGTCTGTCATATAATTTATTAAGCATTGTAGAGCCTGCTAGAGATAATACTTTCTTTAATGCTGGTAAATTACTTAATGAATTTCTTAATGAAATTAATTCTCTTGCATTTACATTTCCATAAGCAATTTTTCCTGCCAATCTTTCAATATCATAAACTTTATTTAAAAGCTCTATAATATCTCCTCTTAAAATCATATTTTCTTTTAGTTCTTTTACTGCTTCTAATCTTTCATTTATTTCAACAACATCAAGTAACGGATCACTAATCCATCTTCTAAGTAAACGGCCTCCCATAGAAGTTGCTGTTTTATCTAATACCCAAATAAGAGTTCCTCTTTTTGATTTGTCTCTCATCCTTTCTGTTAATTCTAAACTTCTTCTAGCACTAATATCTAATGACATATATTTTTTTACTTCATATACTTGAATTTTGTTTATATGTTCTAATTTTACTTTTTGAGTTTCAGTAAAATAATCTAATAATCCATTAATTGCCATTACAATTAAGTCTTCATCATGGAAATCTTCTTTCTCTTTTTCATATCCATCTACAAAAGAATACATTTTTAGAAGCATATCTTTATCACTAGAAAAAATGTTATCATCTCTAATAGTAACAAATGTTGGATATCTATCTTTCATAATGTTTAGTTCTTTTTCAGAATTTCCCATATTTGTATTTACAACAATTTCTGCTGGAGTATATCTTGCATATTCATCTAATAACTTTTCAAAATTGTTTTCTGGAAGTTTTATTTGAGTAGCATAAAAATCACCTGTACTAATATCACAAATTCCAAGTCCATAATTAACGCCTTTTTTTACTATGCTCATAATATAATTGTTTTTCTTTTCTTCAAGCATATTAGTTTCTATAACTGTACCTGGTGTAACAACTCTTATAACATCTCTTTTTACAATTCCTTTAGCAGTTTTTGGATCTTCTAATTGTTCACATATAGCAACTTTATAACCTTTTGCAATTAGTCTTGAAACATATATATCAACAGCATGATGTGGAACACCACACATAGGTGCTCTTTCATCCAAACCACATGCTCTACCAGTTAATGTTATTTCTAATTCTCTTGATGCCACTATTGCATCATCAAAAAACATTTCATAAAAATCGCCAAGTCTATAAAATAACATGCAGTCTTTATATTGTTCTTTTGTTGCTAAATAGTTCTGCATCATAGGTGATAATTGTTCTGCCATCTAATATTCCTTCTTTTCTAAATTTTATATATCAATTTATATCATTTTTTGTTTCAAAAATCAATAGAAGCAAATTAGATATCACTTGTTAAAAATCATGTCAATTTCCGTTTCCGAATTTTTTTAATATTTCAATATCAATTTCATCTTCTTCATCTTCGAAAGCTTCAATATAATTTAATATAATATCTTTTATTTTGTCTTTTAAATCATTTTTAATAAAAAATTCTAGTCTTCTTCCTAAATAGTCAGTATTAAATGATAGTATTTCGCAATCGATTTTTAGTAAATTTGTTAAATCTTTTTCGGTCATTATTAATTTTAATAATTTGTAGTTATCACTCATAGTTTTATCTGAAACGCTCAATAATTCTGGATTCATTGCTGTTACTTGAGATAATTTTTTTAGTCCTATACTGTTCAAAAAATTCACACTTCTTTTTACTGTTTCTAAATTACTAGTTAAAAATAAAGGATTCTCTGTTAATATTTGTTCAATATCTTCATTTTCTAAGCCATTGTTTTTTAAAAATTTTATTTTATCTGCCAAGCTCTCTATATCTTTTTCATCATCAACATATTGTAATATATCTTCATAAGAATCAAATTTTTCTTCAATTAAAAATTCCTCTAATTCTTCTTTTTTCATATTTTAAATTATTTCTCCTTCTAAATACCATTTATGTGCTGAAACTATTTTAACTTTTACAATATCTCCAATTTTATTATTTTCATTTGGTTTAAATATAACAACTTTATTGGTATCTGTTCTACCTTCAAATGTAGTATCATTATTTTTGCTTTTACCTTCTATTAGTAAATTCTGTATTGTATTTATATATTTTTCGTTATTTTCATCTACTTTTGATTCATATAATTCTTTTAACCTATCAAATCTTTTATGCTTAATTTCTTCTGGCACTTGATCTTCACGTCTCGCACCAATTGTTCCCTCTCTCATTGAATAAATAAACATATATGCTTGTTCAAAATTAACTTTTCTCATTACATCTAAAGTATCTTCAAATTCTTCATTAGTCTCACCTGGAAAACCAACAATGATATCTGTAGAAAAAACAACATTAGGTATTCTTTTTCTCATCTTGTCTACTAAATCCAAATATTGCTCTTTTGTATATTTTCTGTTCATCTCTTTTAAAACTTTAGAGTTTCCTGATTGAAGTGGTAAATGAATAATCCTAGAAATTTTATCATTTTGAGCAATTGCTTCTATAACATCATCTGAAAAGTCTTTAGGATGTGGTGAAACAAAGTTTATTCTTTCAATTCCATCTATTTTGCATATTTCATTTAATAAGTCAGCAAAATTTTTTATAATATCATTTCCTTTATAAGAATTTACATTTTGCCCTAATAATGTTATTTCTTTATAACCTTCTTTGGCTAGCATCTTTATTTCTTCAATTATTCTTTCAGGCTCTCTACTTCTTTCTCTACCTCTAACATATGGAACTATACAAAAAGAGCAAAAATTATTGCAACCATACATTATAGTTACTAATGCCTTATATTTACTAGTTCTTTTTATTGGTAATCCTTCAAATATTTCACCATCAATGTCTAATATGTCTTTTATCTTTTTTTTACTTGTTAAAATTTTATATGTATCCTCTGGAAGATTTTGCATTGTGTGTGTTCCAAAAACAATATCAACAAATGGGTAGCTACTCTTTATTTTTTCAACCATAGTTTTTTCTTGCATCATGCATCCACCTATTGCAAGAATAACATTTTTATTTTCTTTAATTTTTTTTACTTCACCAACTTTTCCAAATAATTTTTCTTCTGCATTTTCTCTAACACAACATGTATTAAATACAATATAATCTGCTTCTTTAAAATTATCTGTTGATTTGTATCCCATTTTTTCAAGCATTCCAGCTATTTTTTCAGAATCATTTTCGTTTAGTTGGCATCCCATTGTTAGAATAAAATATTTTAAACTTTTATTCTTATTCAATTTTTTTACTTTTTCGATAAAATTTTCTTGATTTTCTAACACTTTCATTTCCTCCAAATACTGTAATATTTTACAACATTTTATATGTTTTTTCAAGATTTAAAAAATAATTGTATTTTTTTTAGTTTTTATTTATAATATAATTAATGTATTAATAAGTTTTGGAGTAAATGATGACATATTATCAGATTTTAGGTGTGAAAAAATCAGCATCTCAAGCAGAAATTAAAGATGCTTATAAGAAATTAATGAAAAAATATCATCCAGATATCTATAAGGGTGATAAAGAATTTGCAGAGCAAAAAGCCAAAGAAATAAATTTGGCTTATGATGTTTTATCTGATCCAAGTTCTAGAATCGCATATGATGAAGAAATTAATCCGGAACCTAAATATCAATATACTCCACCAAAATACAATTCTGCTGAAGACTATTACCAGAAAAGTTCATATACTAATTATTATAACAATTATAAAAACACATATAGAAACACATCTAACACATCCAACAATGTATATAATGGTTTTTCTGAAGCACATAATAACTTTTCTAATTCAATTATAAAAAACCTTTCTAAAATGAAAACAATCCAAAAAATAATTTTATTTTTATTAGTGTTATTGATTTATGTTGTTTTCATTTTATTATCATTAAGTAATTTAGGAAAAATAACAAGTAGTAATTCCACAGAAAATACAACTTCTGATCCTTCATACTATGAATCTCCTTCTTTTCCTAGAGATGAATTTGATATTTATGATTATTTATCAGAAGAAGAATTGCAAGATTTGTATACTAGAAGTCGTTATAGAGATTACTATACTTATGATGAATTTATAGAAATAATTGAAGAATTTTACTACAGATCATATTTTAGATATTAATGGAGGTCAATATGAGTAATCATAAAATTGCAATTGTAGGCGCAACTGGTTTAGTTGGAAGAAAAGTCTTAGAAATCTTACAGGAATATAATATTCCTTTAGATAATGTTCACTTATTTGCATCTAGTAAATCATCTGGATTAGAATTAGATATAGCTGATAAAAAATATACTGTTAAAGAATTAACTGCAGAGACTTTTCTAGATCACTATGACTATGCAATCTTTTCTGCTGGTGGAGACATATCTAAACAATATGCTCCTATTGCTGCTGAACACGGATGTATTGTAATTGATAATAGTAGTGCTTTTAGAATGGACCCAAATGTTCCATTAGTTGTTCCTGAAGTAAATCCTGAAGAAATCTGGAATAATACAGGAATTATTGCTAATCCAAATTGTTCTACAATCCAAGCTGTAATTCCGCTTAAAGTATTAGATAATAAATATAGAATAAAAAGAATAGTATATTCAACATATCAAGCTGTTTCTGGTGCTGGAAACAAAGGTGTTTTAGATTTAGAAAATGGTCTAAAAGGACTTCCTCCTCAAAAATTTCCATACCCAATAGTTAACAATTGTATTCCACATATAGACGTCTTTTTAGATAACGGTTATACTAAAGAAGAAGAAAAAATGATTAATGAAACTAGAAAAATTTTAAAAAGACCAGATTTAAGAATTACTGCAACAACTGTGAGAGTCCCTGTTATAAATTCTCATAGTGAATCTATAAATGTAGAATTTGAAAACAATTTTGATTTGGATGAGTTAAAAGAACTACTTTCAAATTCAAAAGGTATTGTTGTTCAAGATAATGTTAAAGAAAATATTTATCCTTTAGCTACTCAAGTAACAGGCCATGATGAAAGTTATGTAGGAAGAATTAGAAGAGATTTCAGTGTTGAATCAGGAATTAATTTTTGGTGTGTTGGGGATAATATTAGAAAAGGTGCTGCTTCAAATGCAGTTCAAATATTGAAACTACTTATAGAAAGCAATAATTAGTTTTATTAAAAGTTTATATTAATTTATTTTAGAATATATATTTTTTATTCGTAAAATTTCATAGAAATGTTAAAAAAAATAAAGTGAGCCTCTTTCGGTAAAACCGAACATCCCTCGCTTTATTTTTTATCATTTCTATATTCAATTTTACTCAATAAAAAACAACATTCAAAATAAATTAATATTAAACCTTTTCAATAAAATTAATATATTTGTTTTTTATGAGTTCAATTTCTTCGGTTTGAACTGCACTTTTAACTTCTTCTAATAATATGAATATCTTATTTAAATCATTCGAATATTCTTTCATAAAGTTAGTATCATTCATCATCTCATTATATTTACTTTCTGCTAGATTGATTGTGTTTTTAGCACTATCCCAATCCTCCATATATGCAAACACCAAGCATGATAATACTAACGATTTTAATCTCATTATACTAATCTTATTTTGATTATTTGAATATTTATCTAAAAAATTTGGTAATAATGAGTATAAATAATCGCATTCAACAATCATGCCAATTTCATCTTGATTTGATACCATTATATCAATATTATTTACTGAATTCTTGAATGATGTTAGATCATCATTTGAAATCTCATACTCTGAAAAATCTAATATTACTGTATCTAAAACATCACTTATTCTTTTCACATCAGTATCAACTTCTTTCCAATTAATCTTATTATCAGACTCGTATTCTTTTTTTACATATTTATTTACTACAACAAAAACTTTATCTTCTATATACTCTACTTCAGCATTTGTCTTATCTTCAAGTGTTGATGTTTCACTATTTATGGAACATCCTGTTAATATAACTATTGTAAAAGCTAAAATAATAATTAAAATATATATTTTAGTCTTCATTTTATTCCTCCATAATAGTATTATTGTACATTTTTTGAAAAATATTCATGTATATATTGATTTTAGGTGTTAATAATAATTCTATGAAACCTACATTAAATTTATATAGTGAAAATAATACAGAAATAAAAAAATTCTTAGAAAAATACTATTCTAAGAATTTTGATTTAGATAATAATTTGTCTTACAAGCAAGAATTTGGAAATCCTATTGATATGATTGATATTATAAGTTGTATTATCGATAATAATAACAAATATAATATTGCAATCTGGATTAGTTTAGATAAAGATATTTATATTTGTGTTACAAGCACTAATCTTGACAACATTATAAAATACCTTTATGAAAGATACCCATATTAATTACTTTTCTAGTAAAATTGTAACAGGACCATCGTTCAAAATAGATACTTTCATATCAGCTCCGAAAATTCCTTTTTCAACATGAATACCTTCTTCTTCACATTTTTTTAAAAAGTATTCATAAAGTGGTTCTGCTTTTTCAGGTCTAGCTGCAGCAATAAAGCTTGGTCTATTTCCACTACTCATACTATCTGCATAAAGAGTAAATTGAGAGATGATTAATAATTCTCCACCTACATCTTTTATAGATAAATTCATTTTTTCATTTTCATCTTCAAATACTCTCAAATTACATAATTTTCTTGCTAATATGTCTGCTTCTTTTTCAGTATCATCATGTGTTATACCGCAAAGAACTGTAAATCCTTTTTCTATTTTACCAACTATTTTTCCTTCTACTTCTACTTGTGAGTTTAAAACTCTTTGCACAACTAATTTCATTATTCTTCCTTTTTATCCTCTACATTGTTAACATCTATTACTTCTGTCTCTTTTGCACTACTTGGTTCAGGTTTTACTTCAACTTTCTCTTGAGCTGGTTGTGCTGTTCCGCATTTTGAACAAAAACTTGCATTTTTTTCTAATTCAGCTCCACAGTTTACACATTTTTTTACTTGTTTTAATTCCATTAATTTTAGTTTTAATTTTTCCATTTCATTTTGATTTGCTGTAACTTCATCAACTTTTACTAAAATTAAATCTTTTTCAACATCTCTTCCTTCTTTTAATTCCTTATAAACAGTTTCACCTATTTCAGCAAATATTTGATAATTTTTTTCCTCTAAACTATTAATTTTAGACTTTAATTTTAATTCTTCTGATAGATTTGTAGTTTTTTCTTTTGCAATTTGATATGTTTCAGAAGCTTTTTTTGAAAGTTTGTCAAAAAATTCCATTTTCAAATCCTCCTTATTCTATTCTTCTCTTAAATTTCTTGTCATTAATATTCCAACTGCGTCTCTTGGTGATAATCCATTATATAAAACATCGTAAACAGCATTGCAAATTGGCATTTCTACATTATATTTAATAGCAAGTTTATGTGCTACTTCAATGTTATCTATACTTTCTATTGTCATTCCAACTTCTTTTTTAGTTTCTTCTATAGAAAGACCTTTTCCTGTTAAATATCCAGCTTTTCTATTTCTGCTGTGTTTACTTCCACATGTTACTATTAAGTCACCTAATCCTGTTAGACCATAGAAAGTTTTTTCTTCTCCCCCCATAGCAACACCTAATCTACTTATTTCAACAAGTCCTCTTGTAACTAATGCAGCATAAGTATTATCTCCTAATTCTAATCCAGCTGCAGCACCAGCACAAAATGCAATAATATTCTTTAATGCAGCACCTGTCTCAACTCCTCTTACATCTTTAGATGTATACATTCTAATTGTTGGACTCTTAAACACATTTACAACATCTTCTTTTAAATTTTCATCTTTAGATGCTATTACTAATGCAGTAGGTATTCCAATAGAAACTTCTTCCGCATGGCTTGGTCCAGATAATGTTCCATATCTTACATTAGGAATTTCTTCGTGTATCACTTCATCTAATGAGTATAATGTTGATGCTTCAAATCCTTTAGAACACATTATTAATAATTGATTTTCTTTTAAATATTGTTTATATTGTTTAACGGTATCTCTTGTAAATTTTGATGGTGTAACATGTAAAACAATATCTGCATCTTCTAAAACTTCTTTAAAATCGCTAGAACAATATACATTATTTGGTATAACTGCATCTGGTAAGAAAATACATTTTCTTTCGTTATTAATTTTATTTTTTTCTTCTTCGCTAAAAGACCATATTTTAACTGGATTTCCATTATTAGCTAAATAAATTCCCAAAGCTGATCCCCAGCTTCCACTTCCTATTATTGCAATTTTTTTCATTCTTATTCTCCTTTATCTTCCTTTTCAATAACTTCAGTAGTATTATTTTCTACATCAGTTGTTTCATTATTAACAGTTTGGTCATTATCCTTAGTTTCCTTCTTTTGGAAACTTAATCTATTTTCTGTTCCATTAATAATTCTTTTTAAATTTGTTCTATGATTGAATATTACAAAACAAGCAAGTAATACGCCAAAAATAATATAACTCCAATGATACTCACCTGTAATATAGTTTTCTCTTATAATTAAAGTTAAAACCGCAAATAGCACAGCAGCTGAAATTGAGCCAAGAGAAACCATTCTGGTAATTGCCATTAATAAAAGTGCAAATATTAAACAGGCAAGTCCAATTCTCCAGTTAATAATTAAAATAATTCCTAAACTTGTTGCAACACCTTTTCCCCCTTTAAATCCAAAGAAAAGTGGAAATGTATGTCCAATTACAACTCCTAATGCTGCAATTTCAGCAAGTACAGCTGAATTATAATCCTTTACAAATTTTCCAATTACACAAGCAATTAATACTGCAAAAACTCCTTTTAAAATATCACAACATAATGTAATTATCGCTGCCTTCTTACCAACAGTTCTTAATACATTTGTAGCTCCTGCGTTTCCACTGCCTTTTTCTCTTACATCAAATCCAGCCATTTTTTTACTAATCAATACTGAAAAATTTACACTACCAATTAAGTATGCGATTACTGCAATAACAATGTAAAGTACCATTTTATTCCTCCTTTATTTTTTCTTCAATTATATTTGAGTCTTGGTTTTGATTTTCTGTTTTGTCATCTAATAGTTTCTTTTCCTTTTCAAAACAAAATATTATTGTAATAATTCCAAATGCTAAAAATAATGGATATGTTCCACATAAATATAAAACTTTTATAGAAGATGCTGTTGCAGCATCATTATAGGATATACCCGCAAGTAGAGTAAACAACGCACCTAAAACTCCAGAGCAAATAATCCATTTTTCAACATAAGCATAATCTTTTTTTATAGTTCTAGTAATCGTTTTAACTGTTAATATTATATATGAAATTCCTCCAAATGCTAATATTACTACACCAATAACAGAATATATTTTTGTTAAAACTGTTAATATATTTTGTTTTACTTGTAATGATTCAATGTACTCATCTTGATCTTTTAGTTGTTCTATTTCTTTTCCATTAACTGTAGTTCCTTTAAAGTATAATGCACGCTCATTCGTAATTTTTTCAAAACTATGAACTTCTCTATATTTATCTGGAACTTTTTCAACAACTTCTGAACTTGTAATTGCAACATCTTTAAATGTTGTCATATACCAAATTCCCTTTACAAAAGCTTTAATTGCCTTTATACCATAACCTTTTCTATAAGGAGATAATAATGGTGATGGCATAGTTTTCTGTCTTTCCAAATATCCTTCATCCATAGCTTTATTTAATTCTTCAGCTATTGCTTTATAAAGCATTTGTTCTTCCAATAAATTATTGAAACCTGCTTTTGGAGCTGCTGTTCTTATTGCCCATAATATCCAACCATCTTCACATTGTGCATCTCCAGGTGATCTATCTAGTGAACCATATCCACCAATAGTTTCTACTAAATATGGATATATCATTCTGAATGTTGGTGATACATCTGCCATCCTCTTAGCTTTTTCTTGAGTTAAAGTTACACAATCAATTTCTTCATTGGGTTTTACAGCATATATAGCATCTAATGCATCTGTAAAATAACTATCGCTTAATACATTTTTAGTTTTTACTCCATATTCTATTTCATTTTTTCTAGCAATTTTTTCGCCAAATGCAAAAGTTGCTATTATAGGCAATGCTAAGAAAAACATTTTTACTATAAGAATAATAAAATTCTTTACTTTTTTATCTTGAAATGCTTTAACAACTAGTGTTACTAATATTATACATGTTATAAATATAACAAATGGAACAATCCACATTGAATCTTCTCTTGTATAATAAAATGTACTTAGTGCTCCTGAACCTATTATAGACCATAAAATAAACTTATATATTTTTTCATGTCTGTTTTTATAAAGTCCAAAATAGCATGCAGGTATTAATAAAGCATATGCCGGTATTAATGAATTTCTATAAACTCTTAAAAAAACCTCTGTAGAATACATTATTGGGTTAAACAGTAAAACGAAAAATGCTAAAATTATTAAATACTTATTTTCAAAACTCTTTCTTATAGACAATACAAATAGTATGCATGAAGCTATATAAAACAATGTAACAAATGATAAATATCTTATTTTATATAAATACAAGAATGACAACAGAATTGGAAAGAATGGTCGTTTCATTAATGTATTATATCTATACTCACCAAGCCATCTTCCATCTGCTTTCGAATATGCAAGCTTAACCATTAATGCATCATCTTCTCCAGCTCCTGTTAAAGGATGAATTGGGTATCCGTATACTAAAATAAATCTAATAACAGAAAGAGCTATTATTGTAATTGCAATTATAAGTACTTTTTTGTTGTTTTTCAAAAAATGTTTCATAAATTATTCTTCTTTTTCTCCTTTTTCCCTAATAATTAATCTAACAGGTGTGCCTTCTAATCCGAAATTATTTCTAAAGCAATTAATCATGTATCTTTGATAAGAAAAATGGAATAGCTCTTTATTATTTACAAATATTACAAATGTTGGTGGTCTTGTTGATGCTTGTGTTCCATATAATATTTTTAATCTCTTTCCTTTATCTGTTGGTGGTTGAACTACAGCAATTGCTTCATTAATAACTTCATTAATAACAGATGTTGAAATTCTTTTTGAGTTTTCTTCATTTACTTTATTTATTAAACCAAATAGTTTATCCACTCTTTGACCAGTTTTAGCAGAAATAAATGCTATTGGTGCATATTGAGCATATTGGATTTGTTCATATACTTCTTTTCTATATTTTTCTAGTGTTCCTGTCTCTTTTTCAATATCATCCCATTTATTAACTACTACAATTATGCCTTTTCCTGCTTCATGTGCTTCTCCTAAAATTTTAGTGTCTTGATCTGTTATTCCTTCATTTGCATCAATTAATACTAAACAAACATCCGCTCTTTCAATAGCAAGAAGAGTTCTCATTACACTAAATTTTTCTATTGATTCATTTACTTTTGATTTTCTTCTAATTCCAGCAGTATCTATAAATACATATTTACCATATTGATTTTCAAATTTTGAATCTATAGCATCACGAGTTGTTCCTGCAATATCACTTACTATACTTCTTTCCTCGCCTAAAATCTTATTTAACAAAGATGATTTTCCAACATTTGGTTTTCCTATAATTGCAACTTTAATTCTTTCATCATCATCTTCTTCCATATCTTTAGGGGGTAAGTGATTATATATTTCGTCTAATAAATCTCCTATTCCAATCGCATTTGCTGCAGATATAGGAAATGGATCTCCTAGACCTAAATTATAAAATTCATATAATTCTGCTGGAGGTTCTCCATAATTATCTGATTTGTTACATACTAATATAATTGGTTTTTGAGACTTTTTAAGCATTATTGCTATTTCTTCGTCATCTGATGTAACACCTTGTTTTATATCTGTCATAAATAAAATAACATCAGCAACACTTATCGCAATATTAGCTTGTTCTCTCATTTGTGAACTAATAGCATCTTCTGTAACTGTTTCTATTCCACCAGTATCAATTAATGTAAATTTCCTATCTCTCCAAGATGTTTCTGCATAAACTCTGTCTCTTGTAACACCTGGTGTATCTTCAACAATTGAAATTCTTTGTCCAACAATATAATTGAAAAATCTTGATTTTCCAACATTTGGTCTTCCAATTATTGCTACTATTGGTTTAGACATTTTTCTCCTCCATTTTATCATTTTCAATCTTTTCTATTATATAATCTTTCTCCTGTTTTTTCAAGTCTTTGCAAGCTTTGATGTATGCAATCATGAATACTAGTACAGAAATAATTGAAACTATCGTACTAGTTTTCATTATTCTAGTTCCTGTATATTTTACTTCTACAAATGCTTTATCTTTTGCCCCCATAATAAAGCCTACAAATCCATTTTCAGTTGGAAAGTTATTTACCACTATTCCATCACATCTTACCTGATATCCAGGATAATATACAAATGGTAATTCAAATATTGTATATTCACTATCAAAAGTTTTTACATTAGCTGTATAATGTGAACCTTCTTTTTTCTCATTTTCTATAACAGCTTTTCCTTTAGTAACAATCATTTTATCTTCTTTTGTAGCTAACAAATTAAACTTATCAGCATATACTTCTTTGGGCAAATATTCTCCTTTTCCAGCTCCTAGTACTACTTCATATTCTCTTCCAGAAAAATTTCCTAAATTTATATTTTCAATATTTTCAATGTCTGGATTTCCAATAAGGAATATATTTAATAAGAAAAATAATGTACAGAACAAAGATATTAAAGTAATAACAATAACATCTTTTATATTAAATCTTATAATAACTAAATACATATTAATTGCACAAACTATACTAACAAAGAATGCTGTCATCATCATCATTCTCCATGGGAATTGTATAAATGCAAATTCTTTAGGTAATATTTTCCAAGGAAAATATTTTGTTGACATCCACATACATAATATACTAGCTATTAAGAAAAATATATAATGCTCTTTTAATGGCTTGTCTATTATTTTTAATGCCGCAATTGAAAATACAAACATAGCTAATGTATTTAATCCTAATTCAAAAACAAATGAACCATCATTAAGTGTAATAAATAGTTGTTTTAGTTTAAGCCCATGATCAGCTACTGATTCTGGAGTTGCCATCATTCCTTCTTGGTATACTTGATAATTTGCCTTAATATGTGTTTCTAATAAAGGAAGCCAATAGAATGACGTAACTAATAATATAAATACAATATTAACAATTAAATAATGCCTAACTCTTTTTTCTGAAAAATTTTCAAGCTTAGTAATTGTGTAGAGAATAGCAAATGCAGCTACGATTATTGTAGATAAATTATGCGTTAATATTAAACCAGAAGCCCCTATAGCTAAATAATATGGATTTTCCTTGTCATTAAATACTACATTATATACTCCTAAGAAAACAATTGGTATAAATATAAATGACATATATTCTCCAAGTGCATTTCTAATATATAAATCTGTTAAATGATATGGAAATGTCATATATAATATTCCAGCCAAAAGCCCAATATCATTTATTTTTGTTAATGTTTTTACAAATTTATACATAAAGAATCCAGATAAAAACATGCAAAAATATACTAATACTTTATATGCAACTATATAATTTTTTACAATTAATTTAAAAAGAATAATTGCATATGTTGAAAGTGGTCCATAAAACAAATTCCAAGAATATCCAAATCCGTTTGCAAATGATGAAATAACATTTGGAGCCCAAAAGTTATCTTTTAAACTCGAAAATGTTCCATAAGCTCTAGCAATATGTTGTATTCCATCATCTCTATACACATCTAATTTCGAATAAAATAATGGTATACTAATGATTAATGCAACAATAGCTATAATAGCAATATCTATTAAATTTCTATAACCTATTTGCTTTTTATCTTTCATTATTTTCCTCTTTATATATTTTTTTACTATCATATTTTATAACAAAAATTATTATAAGTAAACAAAAAAAATAGAATTAGAAAAATCTAATTCTACTCTTTTACTATTATTAATTATTCAGCTTTTTTTGCTATTACTTCTTTTCCATCATAGTAACCACAGTTTGAACATACTGTGTGTGGTCTAACAGGTTGGTGGCAATGAGAACATGTAGATAAATTTTCTTCTTCTAATTTCCAAGTAGATCTTTTTAATCCAGTTCTTGCTTTTGACCATCTTCTTTTTGGTTGTGCCATTATTAATCCCTCCTTTAGCTAACATTTCAATATATGTCAAAATAAAATTTTATCCTTAAATTTAGTTACCCAATTAGTATACTACTTGGATTTACGTTTGTCAAGGCTTTTATTTATTTTTATTGCTTTTTTTCAGTAGGTGGAACAATAATTGAAACAGGTTTTGAAGAGAACGTTTCTAATTGCATTTTTCCTCTTTCTTGTATTATTAAATCTTCTAATTTTTGGTTTTCTATTCTGTAAAAACTAATTTGTACTTTTCTATCCGCAAATACTCCTCTTTGTTTTTCTTGATGTACAACTGGCAAAAAGTTTTGTTCACTATTTGCTTTTTTGCATGAAATTTCATAAATAGCTTCATCTGTAATTTCATTATCACAATAATTTGTTCTAATATCATTATACAATCTTTGCATTTCATCAGGCATTTTTCCGCTAAATTCATTTAATGCGCACGAATTTATCTCAGCCAAAGTATCTATAATTTTATACTCATTTCTTACTTCTATTTTTTCAGTATGAGCAAGTTCTATCTTTAATTTTACATTTCTAATTCTTTCATATTGTAACGTATTTTTTCCATTAAAATTGCCCAAAAAAGTTAAACCCTCTTCTGAAATAATATCTTTTTCTCTAAGGTATTTCATTATTTTAGCTCTTTTAATAACATCATGTGCTTTTATATACAAATCACGTTCAATTTCTGGATCAACCTTTTTCATATCATTAGTACCTTTCTAAAATTCCTATAATGATTCATTTTTATTTTATCAATTAGTTTTTTATAATTCAACAAAAAAATCATATTGTAATATAAACGTAAAATTTTATAAAATAACAAAATATACTATACTGCATATGCATAAAGCAACAGTATTAACTATTGTCAAAGTTTTTATCTTGTTATTTTCTTCTTTTTCAAATCCTTTAGCTATATCAATTATTCCAATCATTAGTGGTATTACCATATATCTTGCATTCATAGAAGAAATATATGGCATTGTTATATTTAAATAAAAATATCCAAACCACCATGCAACAGATGTTACAACTAATAATGAGTCTTTTTTTGATTTTATAAAATAATAAATCCAATTAATAATTAAAACCATATCAATTACAACAATAATTATGGAAACTAAGCTATTTGCTCCAACACTATAATTAATTGATGTAAATATCAGTGCATTCCATATATTAACACCATTATAAATAAATGGATTAAATGGTCCAAATCTTTCAAATATAGTTTTTTCCTTTACGCTCAAATGTTCAAATGGTTGTATTACCCCCAATGATTCTCCATTCATATAAATATGGAACCAAAATCCTAATGGTACAACAATTATTGTTAGAAGTATTAAATCAATTATAAGTTTGCCTATTTTTTTATCATTTTCTACATACTCATAAAGCACTTTAAAAAACACATATACTGCTGGTATAAGCATTACCAAAACAGACTCTTTTGTCATAAGCCCTAATCCAATTGATAAAGCTCCTAATACTGTATTTTTTATAGATGGATCTTCTCTCCATTTTAATAAATAGTATAAGCAAATAATTGAAAACATCATTGCTAATTGATCATTATTTAATGAGCCAGACATAAAAATCATTAATGGATAAAAAGCAAACAAAGCAATTGGTATCATTTGTTTTTTTATTTCCAACTTATCTAGTATTTTCTTAAACACTATAAGAATAATAACAGAATATATAAGAGAGACAAATTGCATACTTTCAAATCTTATCTTACTACTAGGAAAAACTTTCATTATTTTTAGCCAATTTGCCAAAATAAAATGATGTAATGGTGGGTGATAAAATTGTCCTTTTATAATATGCGGATGCTCTCCAAAGTCATATAAATGCATAATATAATTTATATGTCTTCCTTCATTCTTTTCTTTATCATAATCTGTATATAATTTATTGTAATCATTTTCGTTTTCTAAATTCATTATTCCAAAATCAAATTGATATTTGGCCATATCAGTTTTTAAAACGAAATAAATTCTAAAAACAATTGCTAATAGAATTATTGCTATTATAGCTCTTCTCTTCATACTATTTCCTCTTTAACACTATTTATTATAAAACTAACTACTTCATCATCTTTACTAGCATTTTGGTTATTTTCTTTTCTTTCTTCTTCATCTAATTCTACTAAATACTTATTATATTTTTTCACAATAGCTATTGAATCAAGTGGATACCCGGGATTTCTCATACTAGATGATTGTGTTGAAAAATAAAAGCCATCTTTATACCATGATAAATCTTTTCTTTTCTTGCCATCATAAACAACCATTCCATATACCCATTTAGCATCTATTTTTCCACCATACATACTTGCTAAATTAGTGTAATAATCAATCATTTCATCATCATTTAATTCTTTACCATGAACTCTTCTTACATGTGTTCCAGGTTGTTCTTCTTCAGAAACATTTTCAAAAAACAAACTATTATCCATTCCAATAGAAATTATCCCTGTTGCTTCATAATAAGTTTTTGCTTTAATATACGCATTCTCTAAAGCATCTTTACCAGTTTCGTCAACATGCAGATCTAAATTCAAATCTTTTAAGCATATTAATTCTATTCCTTTTGCTTTAAGCTTATCAGCATATTTTTTTACTTTTGCTGGATTTGTTGTTGCAAATAATACTTTCATTTTTTCTCCTATATATTCTTATTTCTAATATATGATTCTGTAAATTCTTCTTTTAAAATATCCATTTTTACACTATCATAATATTTTCCATCTATATACTTACATTGTCTTATTCTTCCCGCTTCTTTAAATCCACAACTAGTATAACATCTCCTTGCTCTTTCATTAAATTCCATGAAACATAAATTTACACTATGCAAATTTAGATAATTAAAGCCAAAATCAAGTAATAATCTAATTGCTTCTTTACCTATTCCTTTTCCTCTATAGTTTTCATCACCTATCATTATTCCCAATTCTGCACATCTATTAATATTATCTATATTTTTAAAACCTATAGTCCCTATCAATTTATCATCTTCAAGAGTAACAATAAAAAAGTCTCCTGGTGAATTTATATTTTTTTCAAAATACTCAATTTCATTATCTATGCCAACAATTTGAAAGCTTCTTCCTGTATAATCTGTAACTTGAAAGTCATTCATCCATTCTGCACAAATTTCTGCTGCTTCAACTGTTCTTGGAGATAGATAAACAGTATCTCCTACTAATTTTTTAAAAAATTTCATATTAGTACCTCCTATAATAGTTTTAAAACATCAGTTTTTAATTCATTCCACATTTCCTTTAAGTCTTGATAAGATAATTTATCTTCTACTTCTTCTATTTTTACCCACACTATTTTTTCTTTTAAGTCATCTGGAATATTTTTTTCAGTAGTTCCATCATCAATTGCAATAAACATATAGTTTTCTACATCTTCTCCTCTTGGAGTTACATATTCCAATTTATATACAGCTTCATTAAATGCCAAATGATTTTTTCTACCAGTTTCTTCTTCAGTTTCTCTTATAGCACATTCTTGCAATGTCTCTCCATTTTCTAAATGTCCTTTTGGAAATGAATAATCATCTAATTTATCTCTATAAACTAGTCCTATACATCTTGTTTCTTTGTTTATTAAAATACATCCAGCTTTTTGAGTTTTCATTTTTTCTCCTTCTAACTATTTTTTAAATCTTCAAACTTCTTTCTCATAGTTTCATTACCACTTGTTAGTTTCTTTATAGTTAACTCTTCCGCTTTATTGTTAGCTAGTCTTAAATTATTCTCACTTGAAAGTAATGCTTCTTTTGTCTTTTGAAGATGATCTATTGTTTTATCAATCTCTTCAATGGCTTTTTGAAATTTCTCACTAGCTAACCTATAATTTCTACCAAAACCTTCTTTAAATGCATTCATATTTTCTTCAAAGTTTGATATATCAATATTTTGGTTTTGAATAATTTGTAATTCTTTTTTATATCCTAACGAATTTAATGCTAATCCTCTAATTAATGTTATTAAAGGAATAAAAAATTGAGGTCTTATCACATACATTTTTTCAAACTTATGTGATACATCAACAATACCATCATTATAGTATTCATTATCAATTTCTAATAATGAAACCAAAACCGCATATTCACAATTCTTTTCTTTTCTATCTTTGTCTAGTTCTTTAAAGAAATCCTCATTCTTATGTTTTGTTGCCGTTTCATCTGCTTCATTTTTCATTTCAAACATAATTGATACTATCTCAGTTCCTTCGTCATCATAATCTCTAAAAATAAAATCTCCTTTAGAACCTGTTCTTGCATCATTATCTTTTTCAAAATAAGCATTTCTAAATAATGGTCTTAACTTATTAAATTCTGTACTACAATGTTGCTCTAATGATTCACCAACCATTTTGGTTGATTGTTTTGCTTTGAAATCTTTATAATAAGCTATTTGTTCTTCTTTATCTTTTAATTTTTCTTCATAGCTTTCTTTCAAGTTGTTCTCTTTAAGTTTAAATTCTTTTTTATCTAATTCTAGTTGATTTGTTAATGAATCAATTGTTTTTTCTTTTTCTGTTATTGCTTTTTTTATTGCAAGCTCATTTTCTGTATTTTTTAACTTCAATTCATTTTTTAGTTCACTTAATTCTAAATTCTTTTTATTTAACTCATCTGTCAATTTTTTTTCAATATTTGCTTCTGTTAGTTTTACAGCATTTTCTTTGTCTACTTTATACTGTTCTTCTCTAATTTTTATTTCTTTTTCAAATTCGTGATCTCTAACTTGCTTTATTATTGATTCATAAGCATTCTCGTCTATTTTAAAAACTTTACCACAATTTGGACATTTTATTTCATTCATACTTATTCCTCCTAATCACTAAAATCTGTATCAAGAATAACATTAAAATTATAATCCGAATATTTCTCTTTCAATTTATTACTAATTTCTGAAACAGTTTTTTCTGGCTCTGTCTCATCAAAATTAAATATTAAATCAAATGAAATTAATTTATATTCTTCATCTACGTAAAATCCGTGTATCTGAATAATGTTTTTATATTCTTTAATTAATTCATAAACATAATCTTTTATTTCTTTATGTTCTTTTGAATCATTTGAAGCATATATACCCAGTGTTAAAATAATTCCTTGTTTCCTATATATATCAATTGTTATTCTTCTAGTTAATCTATGTATTTCTTTTGCATTCATATCATCATCAACTTGTACATGTGCTGTTGCTATAATTTTGTTGGGTCCATAATTATGAACTGTTATATCATAAACACCTTGAATGTTATCATATGATTTTATAGTATCTCTTAAATTCTGAGTTAATTCTGAATCAGCTCTAACTCCAATCATATCATCTATTGTATCTTTTAACATTTCTATAGCAGATTTTAGTATAATTACTGAAATTATTACACCTAAATATCCTTCTAAACTTATATGCCAAACAATACTTATAATTGCCGCAACTAAAGTTGATAATGATATTGCTGAGTCATTCATACTATCAGCACCACTTGCGATTAAACTTCCTGAATTTAATTTCTCACCTTGACTTTTAACATATTTTCCAAAGAAAAATTTAACAAATATTGCAACAATAACAATTACTAGTGTCGCAATTGAATAATCTGCTTCTTCTGGATTAAATATTTTTAAAACAGATTCCTTAAGAGAAGTTAAACCAGCAATTAGAACTATTACAGCAATAATTACAGAGGAAAAGTATTCTATTCTTCCATATCCATATGGATGTTTTTTATCAGGCCTTTTACCAGAAAGTTTTGTTCCTATAATTGTAATAACAGATGACATTGCATCACTTAAATTATTTACAGCATCTAATATAATCGCAATAGAATTAGCAAATATACCAACAATTGCTTTAAAAATTACAAGAATTACATTAACAAAAATTCCTAATATGCTTACTTTAATTATTTTCTTATCCCTTTCCATATTACTTCTCCTGCCCCATCTATTTATATAAGAATTTATCATATATTTACTTGTTTTTCAATAAAAAAAGAAAAACTCAGACTAATCTGAGTTTTTCTTTTCTTCTATTAATTTTAATCTTTCTTCTATCGCTTCTAATTCCATTAGTATTTTTATCCAATTTTCTTCCATTATATAACATCCTCCTAAATTATCTTATATCATCAGGTGTTCTTTCAGTAATAGGAATATCTCTTCTTATTTCTTCTAGAGTTTCTCTTCCTTCTGTTACCATTCCTGTTATACCGCTACTTAGTTTTTGAACTTTTGCAGTTAATAATCTACTCAAATTATTTTCTTCTATTTCTCTTGAAGTATGAGACCCTAAAACATCTCCATATATTCTAAAGAAATCGTTCCATGAAATATTTTTCTTTTTTAATATACTTTCAAGTATGATTGCTGCTGTACCTGCAGATGCTTCTCTATCATATTCAGCAGGTCTTTTTGCTTTAGCATCATGAGTTCTATAATATTTATTTTCGTAATCTATAACTGCTCTTTCACCTTCTGTCTCAAGAATTCTTTTAGCTTTTTTTGAAAGTTTACTATATAGTAATTCTGACTCAGCTCTTGCACTTTCCATTTCTTGTTCTGCTGTTACTATACCTCTTTCAAATCTACTTTTCCACATAGTTGCAGTTAGTTTTACTTCTTCAGGATCTATTTTTCCAAAACAAAATCCTAATCTTTCAATGCCATTCATTCTTAATTCATGTGAAATAGTTTTTAATCCCGTTGGGTCATGTCTATTATATACTGGTGTACCATTACGAAGTATTGAATATGCTCTTAAAGCATCTTTTGTTTTGTCATTTTCTTGTGAATTACTTAATAATTCATCAATTCTTGAGGCAACTTCTTCTCTCATTTTCAAAACTTTCTTTGGAACTTTTGTAATTGGTACCATTCCTAACATTTGCTTAATTATATTTCCTGTTCTTGTAAAGAAATTTCCTCTCATTGCTCTTTCTTCAGCATCATAAAGTTTTTCATACATTTCAGAAATCCCGTTTACTTTTTCAATCAATTTTTTAAATTCTTCTGAATCCGAAACTTTTAAAACAAAATCGTAATTTTTTATTTTTTCTGAAATATCATCATATTTTGATTTTTTATCTAAATATTTTTGATTAGCTTTTGCGTATGCTGCTCCTGTTTTAATAGCATTTTTAGACTTTAAAACAGATATAAATCTTCTTGCTTTTGTTTCGTTTAATTTATATCCTTGACCATCTTTTTCAAATATGCCATCTTCACCAAATAAATCTCTTTCAAATGTTACTTCTCTCATAGAACGTGCACATAAAGAAACTAATCTACCATAACCTTCTTGCAATTTTGAATCTTCTTCAGGAAAGAATCTTTCAATTACTTTTTTAGGATTTGAAATAATTCTTTCTAATGACTCTAATTCTCTTATTTTACTTTTATATGTTTTTATTTGACTTTTAATTGTTCTAATTTTATCAGCTTTTCTCTTTTTTGCTTCAGCAGTACCTTTAGCTGCTGTACCTCTAAACTCTTCACCATAATTGTACATTAAAGAAACTTTTCTTTTTGGATACTGTGTTGACATCTGCTGAGCATCTCCAAGGGTTTTTTCTGCTTCTAATATTAATTCAGAAAAGCTTGCTTTAGCACTAGCTATATCTGCTCTTAGGCTTTCAGAATCACTTAAAAGTTTAGCTACTGTTTGAATTTTAGCATAATCTTTCAAAAAGCCTATTGTTTCTCGCATTTCAGTAATATCAATAACATTTCTTGGGAAAAGATTTCCTGTATCTTTCTTTTCAAAAGTGTCTGTTGAGAATCCCTCTCTTTCGCAAATATATCTAAGTGTTTCAGCAAGTTGCTCATGAATTGCTGTTGATTTTGCTTTACCTTTTACAACTTTTTTTTCTTGTTCTAAAGGTGTTTCTTCCATATATTAAATACCTCGCTTTATATTAAATTTTCTTTCATTAGTATTTTTATATGTCATTTGTAAAAAGATAAATCCTATAAAATATAATCAAACATCTTTAATTATACCACGTAAACTAGATTATGTCAACGAAGTATGGGATAAAAAAAGAATCCGCCGGACGCAAGGTCCGACGAATTCCTGTTCAGCCTTAAGGAAGTCTTCCCATTTCGGCCGAAGTGTAGTACTGCATCGTAATCGTTTTTCTCCACCTATCGATGACATATACTACGTTAGTTGCCATAGCTTTTTTAGTATCGTTATATTCGTCAATATCAAGATAAAAGCCACTATTTACAGATATTACAATGATGTGGAAACTATAAAATAACCCATAATGCTTATAAAACTGTAACTTATACTCTCTTCGGTCACGCATGATATCCAGAATCCTTCTGTATGTCCGATCATATACGATTTCTGGTTGAGTTATTAATTTCTTATCAATACCAGAATATTCGTCATAATCGTCTATACTTAGTTCCATTGCCATCCGCATGCTTTTTTGATATGTCTGACAAACGATACTAGCAAACTCTTCAGCAACTTCATCGAGGGTATTGCCGGCGAAAATCTTCTTCTCGGTCATACCAATTCTCCTTTCTGTTTTATTATTGCCATAGAGTCATATTTAATTATACCACCATTATACCGATTTTTCAAACAATTTATTGGTTATTTTTGTACCACTTAGCAAATTCTTCCATTGAATTTATACTATTTATTCTTTTTCTATTTTTTCTTTCTTCATCAGTCATTTGGGCTAAAGTCTTTTCGCTTCCTTCTGGAATAAAAATATACCATAAGTCTGACCATTTTTGTTTAGTATCATTTCCTAACACTTTTTCAGATAATTTTCCTGGATGTTTTCCCATGAATTGTCTTAATTCTTTACCATCATAATAAGAAAAACATTCTGTAAATTTGCAATTTCTATTTTGTTTTCCTTCCATTAATTTTAAAATTCCATCTATTCCTATGGTTTCTAAAGAAAAATTAACAAAAGCTCTAGGAAAACCATTTATGGCATCTATCCAAAAACCAGAATCCATTGAAACACAAGGCTTATTCACTAGCTTATATGCTTCTTTAACCTTATATTCTGATATATATTTTACGTCATCACTTCTTGGTTCTTCTAAATCATATTCGAATACTTTAAAATTTACATCTTTCATTTGTTCATTTGCTGCAGCTATCTTTCCTTTATTGTGTGTTACAAAAATAATTTCATTCATGATTTTACTCTTTCTATTTTACTTAATAATTTCAGGATTATCTTCTATAATAAGTTTTGCTAAATCATCCTCTAATTCAAATGGTACAACATATCCTTCAAGATTGTTAGCTTTTTGAGAAAGATTCTCATTACTTCTATTTACATATATTTTGGATTTTGCTTTTCCGTTTTTAGCTTCTTGTATTAAATTAGACACAGGAGAATTTCCATCAAAAGCAATAACTATTGTTTTTATTCTCTCAAATAATTCGTAATTAAAACTCTTATATATTCCCGAACTTTCGCTTTCAATTGATATTGAAATTCCAGTTATACCAGATTTTGCAATTCTTTCTTTTACTTCTTTTCTAATCATACTTGGAATAATCGCATAAATTTCAATATTCTTACACATCTTTTTGCATATTTTTATAACTTCTCTTTCATATGCTCTCATAGAATGTCCAATAACAAAATAAGCTTTTTCAGGATCAATTGCTTTTACAAGTTTTCTTAATATTCTAATTCCAGATTCTTCAGTATTTGTTAGCATTCCTCTTGAATTAAAACTTCCTCCTGCTATTATAATAGGAACTTTATTTAAAGGTAATGGTTTTATCATTTCTTCTAAGTAATCTATTGAACGAACCCTATCTGTTAATCTCCATTTTATTTTTTTGTTTTTATTTTCATTTTCATATTGTTCTTCAAGTTCAAGAAAGACATCTCTCATTTTTCTGCCATTCAATATTCTTTTAAATCTCTTACATTGTTCTTCAAAATAAACTTGTCTATGTGCCAATATCTCGTCTTCAACTTGTCTCATTTTCATAATTTCTTCTTCGTTTAATCCAAGTAAGTTTTGAAGTGCAAGTTGTTCATCAATTGTATCTATTCCATATAAACCACATCCATCTGTTCCTTGAACACATTTAACTCCATTCTTCAAGTATTTTTTTAATGGATGATTTGATATTTTACTTAAATTGTTTAATCTCACATTTGATGTAAGTTGAAATTCCATTACCGCACCAGTTTCTTTTAACTCTTTAATTAGTTGTTGCCCTGCTTCTGAATCTAATGATGGAGTATAAACACCATGACCAATTCTTACTCTTGGCATTTTTTGGCCTTTTCTCAATGATTCTTTTACACATCTTATTGAATTCAAAACATTATCTCTCAAACCATCATTTTCACCAGCATGAAATCTAATTGTAAATCCACTATCAACAGTTCCCACAAAATGAACTATTTCTCTAATTATAGGTCTTAATTCAGAAATATCATTTACTTCTTCTCCAACAAAATCAGATCCAACAACATATGGACTGATTGATACAGCTTTCAACGTATTTAAACTTTCTCTTAAATAATCTGTATTATTATCAGTATCATTAATAATAGTTAATGGTATTCTTCTTATAGCAACTAAAAACCTTAATTTTACTCCTGTTTCCTTTTCAATTTCTGGCATAACTTTATGAATTTCTTCTAAAAATTCTATTGCTGGAAGGCCTGGCTTAGCTAACGTTGTGTCGGCAATTTCAGCATATTCTATACCTTGCTTTTGATATTCTCTTGCAATCCATAATAACTTATCTTCTCTTAAATTATAATTTTTAAAAGCACTATCTTTTCTAAGATCTTTAATCATCTTTATAGCTACTTCTTTAATTTCTGGAACGGGTATTTTCTTTATCTTATCAAGTTCTTGTACCAAGGTTAGCTTCTTTTTACTTGGTGTACCTTTTGCAAAAACGTACCTATATAAATATAGTTTTTCCAGATTTGTAAAGACTGCTTGGCCGTCTTTTAAAATAGCTAAGCTTCTTCTTATTTTTTCTAAATTATCTTTTGCATTCTCTAAATTATTTAAAATAAAATCTGCAAAATTGATAAATGTATTGTCATCAATTTTTCTAGTTAAATATTTTCCTTCTAAATTTGATTTTTCAAACTTTTCAGCTACTTTAAGCCTTTGACGCAATATTCTCTTTTTTTGTTCTTCAGATAATTTTAAGTCTAGTTTTTTTATATAATATAAAGGATATCTTATTTGATGTTTAATACCTAGTGCAATTAAAGTATCTGGAGATAAATTTGCATTCATATGTGTATGCAAATCTGTTTTGAACTTTAATTTTTTTAAAATATATGATTTTACTATTGTTTTTTCTATTGGTAGTCTATAATCTTTTGTTTGAGACATTAAAGTTTTTAAAATAGCTGGTACTTGACCATTTAGTTGAACACCTTTATCAGAAAAAATATTTGCAACTCGATATCCACCAAGTCTAAAAATATATACATCTTCATTTTGTGCATTAATGCTTGCTGGTATTCTGCCTGTTATTATTTTTAAACCCTTTTCATTTAATGTTGTCTCAACTCCACACATCTTTGCGAAATTTGTAATCAAATTTCCAGTATTATGATTTGGAGTCTCAATTATATATGTTAATTCATCTTCACTAGATTTATATAGTTTTACAACAATATCTCTTTCTTTATCTAAATAAAAAGTTGTAAAATATTTTTGTTTCATATTATTCTCCTTTAATATTTCTACTTAACAATTCATTTAATGGCTTGAATTCATTTAAATTATTAATCTCTTCTTCAAACATTTCATCATTACTCCAATATGTTTTATATGCATATGGCTCAAACATTTCTTCAATAGGTTTAGTTTTAATTATTCTATATTCATCATCTATTATTTCTATGGCTGTACAATTAGATAATAATAAACCAACTTTATTAATATATTTTAAACTATTTCTAACTTTTTTTATTTTTCCTTCTTTTTGGCAATGTGGAGTAAAATAGGCATCAATTAAATCTAAAGCATATATCCTATTAACTTCTGCATCTACTAATTTTGGATCATCTGTATAACCACTATTAAACCAACAAATAGCTCCAGCCGAAATTCCACACATCACTTTGCCGGATTCATATGCTTTTTTTAACACATCATCAAATCCAGTTTCTTTCCAAAGATTAATCATGGGTTCAGTTGCTCCACCACCTTCATATATAATATCAGCCCAATCAACATCTTCTTTTGCTTTATTTATATCTTCCCTTAATTCACTTATTTTTAACCATCTAGTATTACATCCAAGATTTTCATATATGTTTTTCATTATATTATAATAATTTTTTTCAGATTCTTCTCCGAAAGGTATTTGAGAATGAGCTAAAAATAAAAAGTTAGGTTGTGCTTTATTAGATAGTTTTACGATTTCTTGGTCTATTTCTTTTGTTTCATATGGTTTTTGAATACCTTTACTATTAATTCTACCATTCTCTCCACCGCCAATTGCAACTATTTTTTTAGACATATTATCACTCTCTTTTCTATATTTTAATTTGAAGATTGTATCATTGTTAGTGTCAAATCAATTTATTTAATTAGGTTTAAATCTCCATTTATAACTATTGGACCAAAACCTTCTATTTCATCATATAACATTCCAACGGGAATATCGTTATACAAAAATATCTTTTTATCCAACCTAAATGCATCGTACATTTCTAAAAATGTTGCACCACCAATATAGTTTTTAAATACTTGTCCATCTTTTTCTTTATCAAGATTTAATACTAAAACTGCATCCATGTTTGATATTGTATCTTCGCTTTGTTTATACATTTTCGCTTTAAATTTTTGATGTTCTTCTATTCCTAAATCCCAAGCTTTTTGTTCAGCCATTGGATCATCATAACAATTTGGCAAAAATATTTCATTACCTCTTTTTTCTAATTCTTGTTTCACTTCTTCTATTTTTGAATAAAACTTTTTACTACATATTACTAATATTTTCATAATTATTTCCTCTCTAATATGCTTATATCAAATCAACAACAGTAATAATCATATAATGATCTGATAATAATCTTAACACTTCACTTGAATATTTATTATTTTTTCGAAGACAAATATCATCTAATTTCTTTCCTTCTACAGTTGTTATATTATCAATAGTTCTAAAATATTTATCATCTGTTTTTTTCATTAAAGGCATAAAATTTTCTGCATTAAAATCACCTGTTATAATATCAGGGTTATATCTTTCTATAGCATCATCAAAGAATTTAAACACTTCCATATTTTCTTCTGCTGTAGAATTAAATACTCCATATGGAAATCCATGATGAGTTAGCAAACTAATCTCTTTGTTATTAACATTTAAACTAACTATCATATAGCCTTTATCATATAAATAATATGTTTTTCCTGAACTTGTTGTTTTCGTTAGGCCTGGATTTGGGAAGAATTCTCTTTGTACTATTTTCATTGGATATTTTGAAAGAACTGCAATTCCGCAATTTGTATCTTTTACAATATTACACTCACTTAGTTCATAAAATTCATAATACTTTAGATTCGTTCTATTACATATTGACTGTATATATTTTATTCTTTCTGTGGTAATTATTTCTTGAAAACAGATTACATCAATATCCTTATCATTAATTGTTTCTATAATCTGCTCTAGCATTTTGTCATCAACATTTTCTGCTCTTTCTTTATCTAGGTATTCAGTTTTATCATCACTATTATAGAAACCTCCACTTATATTATAACTAGCAATTTTTACTTTCATTTAACTCCATCCTTTATTTTAATTTAAGTACTGAAATTACCTCACAATGGCTTGTCCAAGGAAACATATCGCAAATCGCTATCTTTGTAAGGGTATAATTTTCTTCTAATATTCTTAAATCTCTCGCTAAAGTAGCTGGATTACAACTAACATAAACTATTCTCTGTGGCTGAATTTTCATTATAGCATCTAATGCTGTTTTATCGCAGCCCTTTCTTGGTGGGTCAATAAAAATCACTTCAGCAGATACATTATTTTTTTCAATAAATTCAGGTAATGTTTTTTCAACATCTCCAACAAAAAACTCTGCATTTTCTATTTTGTTTATTTTTGCATTTTCTTTAGCGTCTTCAATAGCTTCTGGAATAGTTTCTATGCCATATAGTTTTTTTGCTTTATCAGAAGCAAAAATTCCAATAGTACCAATTCCACAGTATAAATCAAAAATTGTTTCATTTCCACTTAAATTTGCATATTCTATAGCTTTATTATATAGTTTCTCTGTTTGGATAGGATTTACTTGATAAAAAGACATTGGTGAAATTTTAAATTTTTTATTACCTAAGTAATCATAAATATAACCATTTCCAAATAATGTCATATTCTCTTTTCCTAAAATAACATTTGTATTTTTAGTGTTAATATTCTTTACAATCGTTTTTATTTCAGGATATTTATTTACTAAATATTCTACCAATTCATTTTCTTTTTCTAACTTTTCGGTATTAGAAACAATTGTAACCATTGCCTCATTTGTTTTAACTCCAACTCTTATTACTATATGTCTTACACTACCTTGTAAAGTTTTTTCATTATAAACAGAAATATGATTTTCCTTAATAAATTTAAAAATATCATTTGCAATTTTTTGTGCAAGTTCATTTTGAATTTTACAACTTGAAGTAGGAATAATTTCATGTGTTCTTTCAGCAAATACACCAATTACAGGATTATCATCTTTTATTCCTATTGGATATTGAAGTTTATTCCTATAGTAATATGGTTTGTCCATTCCTAAGATTTCGTTTATTTTTACATCTCTACCTAGTGTTTTTCTCAAAGTGTTTTCAACACTATTTTTCTTTAATTCTAGTGTTTTTTCATATTCAATATGTCTTAAATTACAACCTCCACATCTATTATAAGTATTGCAATCAGGTTCTATTCTATATGGTGATTTTTCTATAATTTCTTCTATTTTTCCAAATGCATGAGATGAAGTAACTTTTAATATTTTTACTTTGGCTTTTTCTCCAATAATAGCATTTGGTATAAATACTGTTAGTCCTTCTATTTTTGCTATTCCTTCTCCTTGAAATCCATTATCTATTATTTCTACTATATATTCTTCGTTTTTATTCAAACTATCTTCCTCCTAATGAACGTCCTCCACTATTTCTAGTTCTTTCACCTTTTGATTTATCTTTTTCCTTGTCTTTTATTCCACTACTATTAAAATCTCTTTCATCTCTGTTTTTAATTTGTTCTTTTACTTCTTGAATTCTTTGCTTTTCCTTATACTCTTTTCCAATTTGAATAATTCTATTAATAGTATCATTATCAACTCTTATTCTATCAAGAAAGCCTTGATTTTGCAGTCTCTTTTTCTTTTTATTTTTTAATTTTTCGATTTCTTCTTCTGTCATAATGTTGGCATCTTTTATTGCATCAAGTACTAATTCAAGCTCTTCTATGGATTTAGCTCTTCGAACAGCTTTTTTTATATCTTTCAATTTTTGTAATTCTTCTTTTTCAGTAGCATTTTTATTTCTATTCATTTTGGCAATTAATTTTTCAAAAATAGAGTTTCCCATATTATTATTTTCCTTCTTTTTTATCTAGAATATTATATCAAAAAACGTTTTTTTATACAATCTATAAATACCTTAAAAGCAACAAAAATTCCTTATCTTTATGATAAGGAATCTTTATTTTATTTAGTTTTGACGGAAGCTAAATTCACCACCAGACTTACGTGAATATCTCAATCCAGCATCTTCTAATATCTTTGGGCATGATTTTCTTGTCCATTTCTCTACAACATATTTTGATAGTCTACCATCTAATATGCCATAAGCAATTTCAGGTTCATTCCAAGCACGACCAGCTGACTCATCACCATTACCTTCACCTGCAGTTGATTTTCTATTTGCTATATAATGTCTAACATGTTCTAAAATTTCTTCATTTGTTAAACTTTCGTTTAACCATCTCATCACTTGATCTCCACCCAAGAATGTATGTAGTAGTGCACCTTGTACAGCAAGTGGTCTATCTTCAAGCCATGGATGTTCTACTAATATTGGATCAAGAAAACCTTCTTTAGCAAGTACTCTCTGCATTTTAAAGAATTTTTCTCTATTCATATTGCATACTTTTGTTAGATTTTTTTGAAAATCACTTTTTTCTATATTGTCACATGCATATTCATATAAATCTAAGTGTCCATCCCATCTACAATATATATGTTTTAACCAGTCACGATTAACATTGTCTGCAGTTGGACCCTTTTTAGGATCAATTAATGATCCATATCCATAAGGATGATTTGGACTCATTGGAGAAACTTTTATACAAACATCAAAATATCCTTGTTTTCCATCAAATTCTTCTCCTGTTTTAACAGAATACTGATGAGTTAAATATCTATAATCACCAATTGGATGAATGTTATCTCCTGTGCAATCTTCCCATCTTTTTACATTACTCTTTCGCATTTCATCTTCTAGTGGCCAACATAAATCATAATCGTCTTTTACCATTCTTCTTAGCATTGAGCCTATACCATTACCATCTCTACCTTCATGATAGTGATCTAAAAGATCTGTCCATTGTGCAATTCCTGACGCCAGTTCTCCAGGAGTACATGTTGAAATATTTTCAGGTCCTCCCATTGGAACATCAACTCCATCACTTTCATATGGAACCCAAAATAGTATTGCAAACCAATCATATGGTTCTTTAGCTCCTAATTTATAATAGTTTTCAATATTTTCAACAGGAGTTTTGTCTAAATCTCTCATTATTACTCTTATATAATTTCCAATTATTTTATCATGTTTATTTGGATCTCCACTTAAAGAGCCTTCTCTATTTGCCTCATAAGAACCTAATGAATTATCTTTCCTTACTTGACCACTTTCTAGAAGTTCTTTATCTGTCATAGTTCTTCCTAATATTGTTCCTTCTTTAATAAATATTAAAGAATCAATATCAACTTTTCCATCTTTATCATATATATCTCCATTTAAATATACTGATGTAGAAGCTAAATACTTAATCATTTTTTCTGCTTCATGTTTATTTGTTGCTTTCTCACTTGCTAATTCATATGTTTCATCTTCTATGTACATATTTGGAAGTCGTGTAGCAGGATCTGCAATATTTTTCTCTGTAATTTGTTTATAGCTTATTCCTTTCATATTTTCTGTTACATCATCAGTTGATATTCTTGCTTTTTCTTTTCCATCTGAATTGTCTTGATATGGAATCTGTGTCATTATACTTGTTTTCTTTAAATTCTCATCTGGTTTTTCACATACAAATCCATCTATATATACTATATATCCAGCAATTCCTGCACTTTCGTAATCTTCTACAAATTCTTTATATCCATATACTGTTTGGCTCATATAATCCCATCTTGGTTCTGCATTAAATGACCAATTTCCAACTCTTCCAAGAACTTTTTCTTCAGCTGTAGAATCAGAATCATCAATAAGTTCTTCTCTAAATTTTCCGTTATCTTCTAATAAGCTATCTCTTCTGTCTTTTACTTCAGAATTTTCTTTGTCATAAACATATGTAGCTTCGTTATTTTTTATATGTTCATTCCACATATTATCTGTAGATTGTTCCAAATATAAGTAGTTTTCTTTGTTTAAAACTAATATTTTAGCATATCCTACTTCATCAGAAATAGATTTTCCTGAATATTGTTCGTTTTTACTATCAACACTCTTATTAGAAGCTATTGGACCATATTTTAAATCAACATTAAGTCTATATTGTTCTTCTGTAATACTATCTACAGTAGAAGGATTATATGTTCCATATTCTAATAAAATTCCAGTAACTGGAGAAACTACCATTTCATTTCCTAAATATCCTTTATAAGCATCATCTCCAAGTCTAAGTCCAAAGCATAAAGAATAATTATTGAAAGTATCTTCATCTAATACTAAGCTTGTTTTTGTATCTCCAATATTAGGTAAATCACTTCCACTATATACTAAAAATGATCCATCAAGTTGTTCTTCACCTAATATACTAATTTTTTGTATAGTATCAATTTTATATGAATTTCCATTATCGTCTTTATATTCATTATCATCCCATATAGTTGCCATTACATCACCTGGTTGTAAATCTCGATAATTAAATATTATTTCAGCTCCTAATTGTTCTATGCATAGTCTAGATAAGTCATGAGGACTTGTCCAAACACCTCTTGTTTTTTCCAAAATTCCATCTACATCTATACCTAAACTCTTGAATACCCAACTAACGAAAACTCCATCACAAACACTACGTTTATCAGTTTTTTCTAGTGATTCTTTAAATGTAGCTGCAAAATTCGAACTACCATTTGAATATGCAACTCCATCAGTAACACTAGCCATTTGTTTCCATATAGTTTTAGCAGTTTCTGCAACATCGTCATTTGTTCCATTTAGTTTATATGCAGTAGGTTCAACAGGAATAATAAACATATCTCCTGGAGCTGCTCCTTTTCCTTGTTTTCTTCTATAATATCCATTTCTTGTTCTTTCAGGAGATTTAATTGCAATTTTAGAAGGAATTGTATCTAATATTTTTGTTTCATTATAATCTTCAAATGCATCGATATCACCTTTAGAATGTATCATTGTTCCATATTGACTTTCTCTCTTGTCTAAACTTCTCTCTGGATAATTTACAGAAGGTGTTCCTGGAACTGGAAATTCCAATAATCTAGGAACTTCATCAGTTAATTCCTCTTTTGTAAAATAACCTAGTTCTACAATTAATTCCTTATAATCTCTGTAAATAAAGTCAGCATCAAGTGTATGCATATTTTCAAGCATTGTAAATGCATTTAAAGAATCTTGATTTAGTGAAACTTGTCCAACATAATCTGATACTGAATATTCTTTATCTATTCTTACTTCTTCTCCTTTGTCATTCTTAGTAGTTATTCTATAATCATTACCTAAGCCTAATTCTGTTGCTGTATATTTTCTATCAAATCCATCTGTTTCTGTAAAATCGAATGTCTTAGGTACTTTAAAACCATCTACAAGGTCGTAACCTGAAGTAATTAATGCATTTAAAGCTCCATATTCATTTGTTTTATTCCCTAAATAATCATCTTTGACTCTCTTTCTAAGAGCTGTAATTATTTCTGCAGTATTTTGAGAACCATCATATCTAAAATATGTATTTATTAAGAACATTTTCTTAATAGTTGGATTAGTTTCTGTTCTTAAGCCTTCTCCAACTTGCTTAATGTCTCCATCCCACAAAGGAACACTTGTGTAAGCAAGCCATCTTTCACCAACATTATTCCAACCAAGGTCCTTAAATGTTTCTTCATCTAAATTTAAAGTAACTGATCTTTTACTAACAACTATTCCTTCGTCATTAGCTTCTTGTTTAGTGCCTAAATATATATATCCATTTTTAACATCTTTTTCTACTTTAGGATTATCTTTTAAATCACCAATATCATCATCTGTTAAATATTTACCATCATTATTTATAATGAATAATTTAAATTCACCATAATTTTGTTTAGCATAATCTTTATATACTTCATTATAATCATCTTTAGAATATGTTTCATATAAAGACCATCTTTCAGCATATTTAACTTGATAATCATAATCATAATCAACTATATTTCTACCTGTCTCTTGAAATTTTTCTGGCACAATAACATAATACACATCTCTATACCAATGATTTCTTACATCTGCAATATATGGTTGGTATTCTGTGTTTAATTTTATTGGATTTAAATAAACATTTACTACTGTAGAAAATGATGTTGCCATATCATATGCTAAATCTGGCATCATAGTTGAAACATGAACAGTAAGTAAAAATTCTAATGGCATACCATATCTTCCTGTCCATCCATCTAAACTGTAGCTTGCTGGCTTCTTTCCATCTGCTCTTATAACTAACATTTTTTTGTCTGTATCAATAGTAATTCCATTACCATTATGTAATCCACCATCTACACCAATATTTGTACCATCTTGTTTGTGAATACTTATTAATCCTCTACCCCAAGCATCTTGTGCAGCATCTGTAATTCCTAGTAAATCATTTAGTCCACCAAACAAGAAGTTTGCTAATTTGTATATTAATGCTAATGCTCCATTAAATATAGATTGTAGGAATCCTAAGAAACCTCCTTCTCCTGTTTGAGTAACTAAATTGGTATTTTTAAGTGTATAAATATAATTGTCTGAACAAATATATGTAAAAATGAAATTTGATTTAGCTAATATAATTTTATTAGTTGACTCACTTCTAACTACTCCCAATTTCTCATCAATAACATAATCTGACTTGTATTCATCAGATAACTCGTCTATTATGCTAGATTTATCTGCTTGAGTATAGTAATCTGTTAAAAAGCCAAATCCTTTTAAATCATATCCCATATCTTCTATGTAATCTAATGTGTTAAATATTTGTTCTGAGCTTATTTGTTTAGTCGTATCAGCGCCAAAAAAAGCAGCTACATAGTTACCAAGATCATTAAAAATCTTTTTTAATTTTTGAACTGCCATTCCTGGCATTGTTGCTAAAAACATAATTATTCCTATAAGAATAATTAAAACACAAATAACAACAACTGTCCAAAAAATAATTGGTCCTGCTATTGTAGCCAACTTTGATTTAACATCTGATTTTTTATTTAAAAATTTTCCTTTTATTTTCTTTTTAGTTTTTTCAACAATTTTATTATTTTTTGCTTCTGTTATGTTTGAATTATCTTCCATTTTTGCCCCTTAAAAAATTATATTTATAATCATTTAAATATTTGCACACTCTATATTAATTATAGCATTTTTAAGCTATTTTTTCAATATTTTTCGGGCCTTTATTTACAATTATATAAGTTCAAAAGCAATCTTTTTTAATTGTTTATTTGCATCAATCACTTTTATTTTCACTTTGTCACCAATCTTAAATGTTTTACAAGTTTTTTCTCCTGTTAAAGTTTTTCTGTCTTCATTATAAATAAAATATTCATTTCCCATATTCTCAAATCTAATTAGACCCTCAACAGTATTATCTAGCTCTACAAACATACCAAAATTTGTAATTGAAGATACTATTCCATCATATTCATTTCCAATTTTGTCTTCCATATATTCAGCTTTCTTAATATCTTCAGCTTCTCTTTCTGCTTTTGTAGCAATTTTCTCTCTTTCAGAAGAACTGTCTGCACATTTTTTGGCTTTATTTTCTAATTCTTCGATTCTTTCTTCACTTAATACATAGTTGTTATTTATATATTCAGAAATTACTCTATGTATAAACAAATCTGGATATCTTCTAATTGGTGATGTAAAATGGCAATAGTATTTACTTGCAATACCAAAATGTCCTTTATTTTCATTTTCATATCTTGCTAGTTTTAGTGTTCTTAATATTAGAGTAGAAATAACTTTCTCATATTCAGTATCTTTTAATTTATCTAATACCTCACTAAATGCTTTTGGTTTAATTTTATCTTTTGTTACTTTTATTTTTTCACCAATATTAAACAGAAATTTGTTAGTTTCTTGTATCTTGTCATAATCTGGTTCCTCATGAACTCTATAAATGAATGGTGCTTCTAACCAATAGAACTTTTCTGCTATAGTCTCATTTGCTGTAAGCATAAACTGTTCTATTATTTCATTTGCAAAAGTAATTTCGTATTTTCTTACATCTATCGCCTTACCATTTTCATCAAGAGTAATTTTACTTTCCGGAATATCTAAATTTAAATATCCTTGCATTATTCTTCTATTTTTTAAGATGTGTGCCAATTCTTCCATTAATTTAAAATTATCTATATACTTAGAATACCTTGAAGATATCTTTTCATCAAGGTTATTTAATATTTTATTAACATCAGTATAGCTCATTCTTTCTGTGACATTTATTATAGATTTATACACATCTGAAGACACTACTTGTCCTGAAGAATTAATCTCCATTGAACAAGATAATGCAAATCTATCTGTTCCAGCATTTAAACTACATATTCCATTTGAAAGTTCAAAAGGAAGCATTGGTATTACTCTGTCAAACATATATACACTTGTTCCTCTTTTAATTGCTTCTTTATCTAATTTTTGATCTTCTTTTACGTAATAACTAACATCTGCTATATGTACATCTAATATATAATTTCCGTCTTCTTTTTTTCTAACACTAACTGCATCATCTAAATCTTTTGCATCTTCTCCATCAATCGTAAAAATTGTATCTTTTCTTAAGTCTTTTCTATTTTTTATATCATTTTCATCTATCTGTTGTGGAATTGCTTTTGCTTCTTTCACAACAAATTCCGGAAATTCATTTGGAAGTTCATACTCTTTGATTACAGAGAGCATATCAATTCCTGCTTGATCAATATTACCAAGTATTTCTATTATTTCTCCTTCAGCATTTTTACCTTTTTCTGGGTATCTTAAAATTTTTACTATTACTTTATCTTTGTTTTTTGCATTTTTAGTTTTATTCTTTGAAATAAAAATGTCAGTACCAAACTTTTTATCATCTGGAACTACAAATCCAAAATTTTTTGATTTTTGAAAAATTCCAACGACTGTAACTTTTTCGTGTTTTATTATTTTTATAATTTTACCTTCTGCTCTTCTATCTTCTAATTTGGGTTTCTCAATTACAACACGAACAGTATCACCATTTATAGCTCCATTTACCATTTTTGCTGGAATGAATAAATCTTCATCTTGTCCTTCTATTTCAACAAAACCAAAGCCTTTTTCGCTAGCCCTATATATTCCTTCTATTCTATTCTTTTTTAAATTCTTTTTACTCATTTTTCTCCTTAAGTTCTTACAAAATAAAAAGGCAGTATGTTAATACTGCCTATAATTTTATAATATTAAACAAGATATAAAATATCTAAAGTTAATGTTAAAACAGCAAATACAACCATTAAAATAATTGTTGCTCTTTTCATTTTTCCTTCTCTTGTTTTACCTTTATTCTTCTCATAAAAATTATTTGCAGAGGCACCAACAATAGTACTTGAAGCTCCACCTTCTCCTTGATTTTGCTTTAATACTAAAAAGATTAAAACCAAGCAAACTATTGCATATATTGCCATTAATACATATTTTACTATTTCCATAAGTAAATAACCTCCAACTTTCTTCCGTTTTAACTATTATAGTTTAACATATAGTATTTTAAAAATCAACATTTTTAATAAATTTTTTACCGTATCATACAACTAGATTATATAAAATGTTCTCTCATCAGTCAATAGAATTCAACTTTTTATGTAAATATCATATTATATATTATAAATATTGAAAGGAGGAACAATATATGAATAACTGTAATAACATGAATAACTATAATGTATTTCCATCAAATTATTTATATGGTCATGCTTATACTCCAAATCAATTCATGAAAAAAACTTTTGCTCCTGATATAGGATTAAAAAATGGAACTATTTTTCCAGAACTTGTTAGTATATATAATCCTGGTCAATCAATGGATTTCATAGAATATTTAAAAATTAGAGGAGGTAAAAATAATGGAAGAATGTAATAATGATAAAAATTCTTTGCAAAGAGAAATTATGTCTTATAATTTTGCAATTAATGATTTAGTCCTTTATTTAGATACCCATCCGAATGATATTAGGGCAATTTCTTTGCATAGTCAGTATGCAGGAAAACTTGATATGTTAAATAAAAAATACGAAGAATTATATGGACCTTTAACAATTAATTTTACTTCACAAGAAAATTCTAACAGCTGGGCTTGGAGCAAGGAGCCATGGCCTTGGGAAAGGAGTGTAAATTAATGTATTATTATGTAAAAAACTTACAATTTCCTATCGATATAAAACATAGGAACCCAGAACTCGCAAAAGTTATAGTATCACAATATGGTGGTCCTGATGGTGAACTTAGTGCATCTCTTCGTTATTTATCACAAAGATTTGGTATGCCTGATAAAAACTCAAAAGCAATACTAAATGACATAGGCACTGAGGAATTAGCTCATTTAGAAATGGTTGGCACTTTGGTTCATCAACTAACAGAAGGATTATCTATTGAAGAAATTAAAAGAGCAGGTTTAGATGTTTATTATACTGATCACGGTTTAGGTGTTTATCCTCAATCCGCTGCAGGTCTTCCTTATAATGCAGTAAGTTTGGCTGTAAAAGGTGATCCAGTTGCAGATTTAACAGAAGATTTAGCGGCAGAGCAAAAAGCAAGAGCAACTTATGAAAAATTAATTGATCTATCTAAAGATGATCCTGATGTAGTAAATGTTTTAAGATATTTAAGAGAAAGAGAAGTCGTTCATTTTCAAAGATTTGGAGAAGCACTAAATGGAGTTCAAGAAAAATTATATCAGCATAATCAGTTTTATTTGAATAAATAAAAAATAAGCGTGTAATCTTTACACGCTTATTTTTTTTATTTATTTTCCATAGTAATTTGAATATGTTAATTCTTCTTTTGGAATACGAATCACATCTGAAAGATCTCCTCCTCCAGCTGTAAAGCATCTCCATGATGTTCTATCTTTAACAAGTGCTTTTATCTTTTTATAAGCATTGTTTTTATCACCTTCATATATTGTTTTAGCAATAGCTATAGCAGATTCTGATGGTTTAGATACATAATATTTTACATCATTTACTTTTAATGAAATTAATTCTCCATAATAAATCCATCCAGTACATTTTGAAGGGTCTTTTCTAACAGATGTGTATGCTTCTTCCTGTGTTAAAACTTCTGCAAGTGTATTTGGATACTTAGAGCTTTCTAGTCTATTCTTTATTGCTAATGCACATGCAACTGCTCCATCAGTATTCCATCTCATATCACCTGTTTTCTTGTTAGTCAATCCTCCTGCTTCTGCTGTTATTACACCAGCCATAAATAACACATCATCAGGTATTATTTCAACATCATCTAATTTCATATAATCTTCTACATCTTCTACAGGAGTTGTATCTTGATCTCTCATAATTACTCTTATATAGTTGCCTATTACTTTGTCTCTAGCTTCTAAATCTGTACCAGTTGTGAATAATCTATTTTCAACATATGTACCTGTATCTTGTTCTCTAATTTTCTTATCTTTTCCTGAAGCTACTAATTCTTGGTCTGTCATAAGTAATTCTCTATCTGTCATTGTTCTTCCAATAACAGTACCTTCTTTGATATAAATTAATTCTTCACCATTTAATGATGTAACGCTATCTAAATATAATGATGATGCTGCTTCTGCCATAACTTGATTTTCAGCAATTAATTTATTAGTTGCCTTTAAACTAGCTAATTTATATTCTTTAGGTTCTACATAAGATGCTTTTAATTGCTCATCCATAAAATTATCTTGAGTAACAGCCTTAAAACTAATTCCTTCATCAATGTTTCCATCAATGTGATATGTATTATCTCTTCTACGCTCTCCTGTTGAATCGTCGCCGTAAGGTATTTCTTGAGCTGTTCCTATGCCTGTAGGAAGTTTTGTGTCAGGAGCTTCACATATGAATCCATCTATAAATACAATATGTCCAGCAATTCCTGCTGCTTCATACCTCTCAGCAAACTCCTTATATCCATAAATAGTTTGATCTAAATCTGGCCATCGTATTTCATCTTTATCACTATTTAGTTTCTCATCAGCAAGACTTTTATCATCATCTATCAGTTGTTCTAAATATTTTCCATTTTCGGTAACCAGACTCTCTTTTTTCCACCTACTGTCAGTCGACTGTTCCAGGTTCTTATAATATTCAGTATCTAATACTAAAATTTTAGCATATCCTACACTATCTGAAACAATTTTAGGTTCTTCTTCACTAGGAATTTCATCGTTTTCTTCTTTTTCTTTGTTTAATATTTCTTTTGAAGCATTATATTTTAAGTCTACATTAACTCTATATGCTTCTCCCGTAATTGAGTCTATATCTTCATTATTAGGATCTGAATTATAAGTACCATATTCTAATAGAATACCTGTTACTGGAGAAACAACTTCTTCATTTCCATCATATCCTTCATAAATTCCTTCTTTGCTTTCAAGCCAAGGTAATCTTATAGCATATTCTGGTGTATTTAAATCATCAGGTAATGGCCAACCATTTTCATCTGGTTCAAATACATTTATAGAAGAAGCACCTGTTCCTGCTGTTGAATTTTTCTGAACTGGATGTCCTCCATTGAATTTGAAAGGCCTTCCATCTTCCCATATACCGCCATATACATCTGTATGAGAAGTATACATCAATATGTCTCCTCTTTTTAATGGTTCTCCATATTCTATTATTTCAGCTCCCCATTCTTCATACAATTCTTTTGTTTGGAATTGTCCTTCTCCTAAACAGCCAACATTTTGTAAAGACCATGTTACTAATAATGAACAACAAACATTTCTTGTATATTGAATTCCTTTTGTTGCATCTCCTTTTAATGATCTAAAAAATGATCCTTGTTGTCCATGTTTTGTTACATGATTTCTCTCATCATGTTCATGATAGTTTCCCAAAACAACGTGCTTACATTGAATTTTTGCACAACAACATCCTGGATAATCATTTCTATTTTTAAATATTTTAGATTTTTCCATCTCTGTTTCATTTCCGTTTTTATCACGTGCTATACATTTATTGGGGTCTGTAGGTGAATCTTTACATACACTACAATCTAAATCGCAACCATCAGTTATACAATCATGTACAACACAATAATCATATCCTACTTCATTCATGTAATTACACATTTCAAAAAGTGTTTCAATATAATGATCTAATGTTACTCTTGCAGGAACTGTTACTGGATTTTTACATGCTATAACATTCTTAAATGTAATAGTTTCTCCGGTAATTGTAGTTACAGAATGAGTTTTTCCTCCTCCTACACTCTTTCTACCAGCACCTACTGCTCTTGCAACATTAATTAAAGCATTCTGATTTATTGTAATTCCAGTATCTGTTACAGAATCTATTCCTAATTCTTCAAAATCTATGTCTTCATCTACAATTCTTTTTCCCATCATATCAGTAAGTATTTCACGAAAAGTAGTTCTAGTACCTCCTTCTGAATTGAATTTCTTCTCCTCATCAGTATATCCTTCTGATTCTTTTAATTGATCTTCTAATTTTTGATCTGCATATATATCTCCTCTAGAATGAATTAGTGTACCATATTCACCTTCGACTTTATCTATAGATCTTTCAGGATAATTACAAGATCCTATATTTGGTATAGGGAAAGCTAATAATTTTGGAATTTCATCTGTTAATTCTTGTTTTGTAAAATATCCAAGTTCTACTATTAGTTCTTTAAAATCTCTATATATATAATCTGCATCTAATGTATGAGTATTTTCCAACATAGTAAATGCATTTAATGAGTCTTGGTTTATTGATACTTGACCTGAATAGTCTTTTACATTATAAATTTTAACTTCTTCATTATCTTTTTTTGTATTTACATATTTTTCTTTTCCATTCTCATCTGTAATTTTCTTTATATTATCCAAATCCATACTAGTATATCCATCTAAATTCAATTGCACAGCATTGTATGAATACTCTGTAACATCTGTGGTGACAGGAAGACTATTTTTATCAGGATAATATAAGTAGAACTCATTTAACGGTCCATATTTTATACCATCTTTTCCGGTACTTGCTTTTAATGAAGATGTTATTTTATTTCTTAGTGCAGTTATTATTTCAGCAGTTCTTTCAGTACCATCATATCTAAAATATGTATTATTCAAAAACATTTTTTTGATAGTTGGATTTGTTTCTGTTCTTAATCCTTCACCTTCTTGTGTGATATCAAAATTAATTTTTATTTCAACATACATATCTTCTTTATATGGATTATTTTTATCTTCTTCTTTTTGTTTTTTTGTATAAGCTTCTTTTATTCCACCTGTAGATTTAGATGAAGATCTGCCGCTTTTTGGCTTATATGCTGACCATATAGAACCATTATTTGATAGGGTATCCCATCCTATATCTGTCAATGTATCTTTTTCATCTATTCCAAATGTTACTGCCTTTTTAGTTACTATTATTCCCTCTGTTTCTGCATCTTCTTTTGTTCCTAAATATATATATAGTCCTGTATCATCAGTGTCTGGAATAATTTTATCATTATTTTGTAGTTTTTCTGGTAATGGTAGAAGATGAATTCCAAGAATCTTACTAGATCTATAATATATACCATTTTCACTAATTACATATAACTTAAATTCGCCAAATAAATCTTTGTATTTTTCATCTATCTTACTTATATCATCTTTGTCATATACCTCGTATAAAGTCCATCTTTCTTTAAAAATAGCTTCATAATCATAATCATTTTTTACAAATCTTAAAGCTGAACTTCTATAGTCTTCTGATTTTGTATTAACTATAAAGTATACATCTCTATACCAGTGTTTTACAATATCTGCTATGTATGGCACATATGTTTCATAATTTTCTTTAGGAATATTCTTTGATGCATTAAGTATTTTTAGCATTTTAGTTTTAATTCTATTACTTTCTGGTAATTGTTCATCTATATAAGAACTATATGCAACAGCACCAGCTTTTCCACTTGGTCTTGTTTCTTTTTCTACCATATAATATTTGTCTTTGTTAGAAATTTTAGTCATTAATATTACATTATCATCTATACTAGATTTTTGATCATCTGGTACCTTATTTCCATTCTTATCAAATAAGTCTTTATGAGTAAGATGTGCTTTGTAATATTTACCATTTATTGGTGATGGAAAAGCATCAAACCAACCTGTTACTCCATCATGATAACCTTCTTCATAATAATAAACGTCTTGATTATATATTACAATTGCTGGTTCATCTTTGCTTAATATTTTTTGTGATACACACCAGCGAATTTTTTCTGAATCGTTCATGTTACCAAGTTTAGATATATCTACATAAATATCCTCACCTTCACTATCTTGGCCTGTTTTATATAATACATTTATTTTTCCATCAACTCTATGTAAATACATATTTACATTTGTATCAAAATATGTTGCCATGTTATACGATAAATCAGGCATCATTGTAGCAACATGAACAGATAGTAGAAATTCAAGTGGCATTCCATATCTTCCTGTCCAACCATCTAATGAATATGTCATAGGTGAATTACTTGAAAACCATCCATTTTTAGCTAAAACTAGTGTCTTATTTTCCATATTTATTTTTACAGTATCGTGATTTGCCCAGTTATTTGTATTAACTATATCTCCTTTTACTCCAAACTGATTACCTTTTTCATACCATGCTACTATTAAGCCTCTACCCCAAGTATCAACAATTCCATCTGTAGCACCAATAATATCCATTAGTGGTGCAAATAGTTTTGTAACAAATGATGTAATTGCAGCAATAGCTTTTTCGAATATATTTTTAGCTTCATTTTGTGTCGCAACATTAGTATTCTTTAAAGTATACACATAGTTATCAGAAGTAATATATGTAAAAATAAAATCTGATTCAGCAAGTTCTATATGATTGTCTGTATCTCTAATAGCACCAATTTTTTTGTCATATTTATAACCAGCTTCACTTAATGCATCTTTAATTGGTTTTTTCTTGTCTAAACTTAAATCTTCTCTAATACTTTTTACATCATCTGCATCTGATAAATCATAATAATCAGTTAAAAATCCATATCCTTTTAAGTCATACCCCATATCTTCTAGATAATCTAGTGTTTGATATATTTGTTTATCATCAATTTGTTGTGTTGTATCAGCACCAAAAAATGCAGCAAGATAATTACCTAACATTTTAAATATTTGTTTTAATTTATCCATAACCATTCCTGGCATGGTAGCAAAAAACATAATAATTCCTATTAAAATAATTATTATAACAATAATAACAACCGCCCAAAAAATAACTGGACCAGCAGCTGCTGCCAATTTACCTTTAGCAGCACCTTTTTTACCAGCTTTTTTAAGCAGTTGTTTTCCTTTATCTGCAGCTTTGTTAGCTGCCTTATTTGCCATTTCTCTTCCTTTATTTTTTTCTGATTCTCTTGAAACTTCTGGTGTTAAGCTTTCATTATTATTTTCCATAAAATAATTCCTTCTATACCTATAGTATTTACTAAGAGTATTAATTACTATTCACAATTTCCCCTATTATATATTTTACCATTTTTTCGCCATTATTTCAATATTTTTTTATTTTTAAGGGGTGCAGCAACACCCTGCTACACCCCTTTTTTATCATGATTCTTTTTCAACAGCTACTCTTTTCGATTTATTTTCTGCTCTTTCTTTATTCAGTTTATCGAGCAGGACAAATGGTTGTCTTAATGCTTCAGCATCTTCAAATGTTTGGAATTCCAAAGTAACATAGTGCTCGCCGACCTTGATGTCTGCATATCCATTTCCATTGAATTCGGATATTGTTTTAAGGTAGCCAATCATTTTTTGACTCTCTGGATTAGACATATCAAACTCAAAAGTTACAACCCGTCCGTAAGAAGGTTCTGAGAGTTTGACAATTTTCATGAAGACATCATCTGCCATATCGAAGAAGCCATTGATAGCATCTGCTTGTTCTTGAGTTTTTACGTAAATTGCAGTTTCCGGCGCTTTACTTCTCTTGAACAGACCACAAATCCAATTTAAGAAACTCATGATCACTCCTCCCTTGCAGTCGCAATTTGGAAAAAATGTTACGTGCTCAATTATTACTCCCGAGCTAGGATAGAGTGAATTTATTATAGCACGGTATTTTTTAATAAGCAAGAAAAAATCTTCAATTTCTTGAAGATTTTCTATTATAATTATTCTGTTCTTAATGCAATAACTGGATCACGTTTGCTTGCTAACCTTGATGGAATTAATCCACCTATTAATGTTAGAATAACACTTAATATTACTAATGACGTTGCAGACTCTACTGGTAATACAGCATTTAAATTATAATTTTCTGTTATCTTATGAATTAAATCATTAATAATTATAATTAATCCTAATGAAATGCCTATTCCTATAAGTCCAGATAAAAGACCTATAATTAAAGTCTCTGCATTAAATATTGAAGAAATATTTCTTTTTGACGCTCCTATTGCTCTTAAAATACCAATTTCTTTTGTTCTTTCTAATACTGAAATATATGTTATAATTCCAATCATTATAGAAGAAACGACTAATGATATTGATACAAACGCAATTAATACATAGCTTACACTATCCACTATTTTTTTTACTGAACCCATTAAGATTCCTGTAGCGTCTGTATATTGTATTACTTTATTTTCTTCACCATTTGCTTCTGCAATATCATTGTATTTTTGTATAAAATCCAAAAATCTTTCTTTTCCTTCAAAACTGCTAAAGAAAAAAGCAATTGAAGTTGGCTCTTCTAAATCTTGATATCCTAAGGATATTAAATTAGATTTCTGCGTGGCAGTAGTATCTCCTGCAAGCATTGCATTCATTATTCTTTGAAGTTCCTCTTCAGTTAAATTAAACTTAAACGCAGAAGCGATTGCATTTTGATCTACTTTAAATGCATTTCCCATTTTAGTCATTAATTCCGCCGTCAATTCTCCAACTTTTGTTAAAATTGACTTTTGCATTTTAGCTTCCAACATCTTTTGAGCCATTGTATTTGCAGTGCCAATAACTAAAGCCTGCTCGCTAAATGCTTTTACTGTTGGTTCTATTGCTTCATTCATTATTAAAGCTGCTGGATTTTCAGGATCTGTAGTCATACTTTGATCTGTGGCATAATATGTGCTTACATATCCTTGAATTAATCCCACTAAAAATTGTGAATATGTTGTTTTAAATACATCTGATGGTATTACATAATTAGATTCCATCTCAGATAAAGCTGACTTTACTTCATCTTTTTCCATATAAATATCTACTATCCCTTGCGCATCATTTAAATGGATGATTGCAAATTTTTGTGTAGGGTCTAATGGATTAGGAACACTTTCTTTTGGATTTGCAATATAATTTGTTAAAATTTCTTTTGCAAATTTTGTTAAGTTGTTTAAAAACATCTTACTTGGTGCTTCTGTATCTGCAGTTATTTCTTTTGATATGTCTTCAATATAACCTGTTGTAAGATTCTTTATATCCTCCTCATTTATATTACCACCAAATGCACTAGATAATTTATCTTTATCAATTGATATCATATCTTCAAAATCTAATGTTGATTGTTTTTCGTCAGCATCAAAGTCTTTGTTAGTAAATACATTAATGTTTTTGTTTAATAATTGTTTTTGAACTACTTCAGATTCTTTTGCAACACCAATAATGTGTTTTACAAGATCTGAAGTATAGCAAACTCCAAGCAGTGTTGTATCTACATCTTCTTTTGGTGCAATAATACCAACAACTTTAAGTTTTGTTGCGTTTTCATAAAGATTTTTCATATATTTATCATCATCTGACATATCTTCATAAATCTTATATTTACTATTATATTTATAAGTATCACTAGCTTCTATCAATCTTAAATCTATATTCATAAGTTCATCATAAGTAAGTTCCATTGGTTCATTTGTAATATCAACTTTTTCACCTGACATTATTTTTTTCATAATATCATTTAATTCTTCTGTATCACGAAGTCCTAATGAATATAATAAAAAGTCTGATATTTTTTCAGGTGTAGACAAAGCAATTATTACTTCATCATAATTTGTTGGCCATTTTCCAGCTAAAACATCATATGATTTTTCCATTTCTTCTTTATTATCTACTAGTTGATTAAATACTCCAGAAGTTGATGCAAACATACTCATGGCACTTGCACTATAAATAGATGACATCATTTGACTAGGATTCAATTTTGCTAATTTGTTTTTACTATCTATTGTATAAATAATTGGTGTTACACTATATGAATATTCTATATCTGTAACATCATCTTTTATCTTGTCTTTATTTTTTTCGATATAGTTTTTGAATGTTTTTAAATCATTTTCTTTTATATTTGAAAACATGTTAGTAATATATTGTTCTTCTATTACTTTAGGTTCACCTGTTCTAGTATAATCGTTGCTTCCTACCATAGATAATAACATTGATGTAATATCTGCTGATTCAGAAGTAACTGTCAATGGATATGATGACAATGTATCTTCTTGAATTTTATCTATATATTCTTGAAAACCTGTAGACAATGCAAGTATTAGCGCTATTCCTATAATACCAATTGAACCTGCAAAAGATACTAATATTGTTCTTGCTTTTTTTGTAAGTAAATTATTTAAACTAAGTCTAATAGCAGACAAAAATCCCATTGATGCTTTTCTTTGTCTCCTTCTTATCTTAGTATCATCTGAAACATTAATGATTTCATCATCTTTTATTGGGTTTGAATCACTAATTATTTCGCCATCCAATATTCTTATAATTCTACTAGAATACTCTTCTGCTAAATCCTGATTATGAGTAACCATAATAATTAATTTATCTTTAGATATTTCTCTTAATATATCCATAACTTGTACACTTGTTTTTGTATCAAGTGCTCCTGTCGGCTCATCTGCTAAAATAATATCTGGATTATTTACAAGTGCTCTTGCTATTGCAACTCTTTGCATTTGGCCACCAGAAAGTTGATTAGGTTTTTTCTTAATTTGTTCTTTTAGTCCAACTTTTGTTAAAGCATCTATTGCTCTTATTCTTCTTTCTTTTTTAGATATACCACTAATAGTAAGAGCAAGTTCAACATTTGCTAAAACTGATTGATGGCTTATCAAATTATAGCTTTGAAATATGAAACCGATTTTATGATTTCTATAAGTATCCCAGTCTCTATCTTTATATTTTTTTGTAGATACTCCATTTATGATTAAATCTCCACTTGTATATCTATCAAGGCCTCCAATAATATTTAGAAGCGTTGTTTTTCCGCAACCGCTTTGGCCAAGTATAGAAACAAATTCTGACTCTCTGAATTTAAGAGATACACCTTTTAAAGCTTGTACTTCTTCATCAACTGTTTTATATACTTTCTTTATATTCCTTAGCTCAAGCATTATTGGACTCCTTTCTTAAAATAATATTTCAAAATTTACTATATTATATTTTATGCGAAAAAAAAAATAAAATCAATAATATATTTAAATATTACAATTTTTATGCTTTTGTTGACTTTTAGCCTATTCCATTATATAATGGCGCCACAAAAATGAATTTGAAAATAATATTATTCATTTATTATTTATATTTTTTAAAGAAAGGAGGTTAAAAACATGAAAAGGAAACTATTAATTATTGTATTTTTAACAATATTAGCTATTGTTATTAACTACAATATAGTATTTGCATATGAAGAATTAACTGATAGTACACCTAGTTCTGATGTAGTTACTAGTCCTGATTCGGTTACTGATCCTGATTCAGTTACTGATCCTGATTTAGTTACTGATCCTGATTTAGTTACTGATCCTGATTTAGTTACTGATCCTGATTCAGTTACTGATCCTGATTTGGTTACTGATCCTGATTTGGTTACTGATCCTGATTTGGTTACTGATCCTGATTTGGTTACTGATCCTGATTTGGTTACTGATCCTGATTTGGTTACTGATCCTGATTTGGTTACTGATCCTGA
>JAEESU010000029.1 GCA_016290095.1 Clostridia bacterium | reverse complement strand
TTTGTGCTGCACCTGTAATCATGTTCTTTACATAGTCAGCGTGTCCTGGGCAGTCAACGTGTGCATAGTGTCTGTTTTCTGTTTCATATTCAACGTGAGCTGTGTTAATTGTGATTCCTCTTGCTTTTTCTTCTGGTGCTCCGTCGATTTGATCATAAGCTGTGTATTGAGCTTTTCCTAATAATCCTAAATATTTTGTAATAGCAGCTGTTGTAGTAGTTTTACCATGGTCAACATGTCCGATTGTACCAATGTTAACGTGTGGTTTTGTTCTTTCAAATTTAGCTTTTGCCATTTTGAAATTCCTCCTTATTTTTTAATTTATTTTTTAAATTTAATGACTTAATTTTCTACGGAAATCTATATTTCCGCTATACATTTGCATTTTATACTATAATAGTAAAAATTGCAAGTATTTTGTTAAATTTATTAATTTAACATTGTCGCTTCTGTTAGTAAACATAGAACAAATAGTAATATGAAATATGTTATTCTATCTCTTCATTTAAATTATCATTATTCTTCTTTCTTAGCTCTAGATGCAACTATAGTATCTAAGATTGATTTTGGAACTTCTTCATAATGAGAAGGTTCCATAGAATATGTTCCTCTACCTTGTGTTTTTGAACGTAAGTCTGTAGCATATCCAAACATTTCTGATAATGGGATGAATGCTCTAATTTCTTGCATTCCATCAATTGCTTCCATACCTTCCATTCTACCACGTCTTGAGTTAACATCACCAATAACATCTCCCATGTATTCTTCAGGAACTGTAATTTCAACTTTCATAATTGGTTCTAGAATTACAGATTTTGCTTGTCTACAACCTTCTTTGAAAGCCATACTTCCTGCAATATGGAATGCTGCTTCTGAAGAGTCAACTTCGTGGTATGAACCATCAACTAAAGTAGCTTTGAAATCTATAACTGGATATCCAGCTAAGATACCGCTATCTGAAGCTTCTCTAATACCCTCTTCAACTGGTTTAACATATTCTTTTGGAACAACACCACCAACGATTTTGCTCTCAAATTGAATACCTGTTCCTGGCTCTAATGGTTCAAGTTCAATCCAAACATGACCATATTGTCCTCTACCACCAGATTGACGAATGAATTTTCCTTCAACTCTAACTTTATTTCTAATTGTTTCTTTGTAAGCAACTTGTGGTTTACCTACATTACATTCAACTTTGAATTCTCTTTTTAATCTATCAACAATGATATCTAGGTGAAGCTCACCCATACCAGCTATAATAGTTTGACCTGTTTCTTGGTTTGTATATGTTTTGAATGTTGGATCTTCTTCAGCAAGTTTTGCTAAAGCAATTCCCATTTTTTCTTGAGCCGCTTTATCTTTTGGCTCAATGGCTATATCGATAACTGGCTCTGGGAATTCCATTGATTCAAGAACTATTGGATGATCAGGATCACATAATGTGTTTCCCGTTGTAACATCTTTTAGTCCAACTGCAGCTGCAATATCACCAGAATATACTTTATCAATATCTTCTCTGTGATTTGAATGCATTTGAAGAATTCTTCCTATTCTTTCTTTTTTATCTTTACTTGAGTTTAATACAGTTGAACCTGTTTCTAATGTTCCTGAATAAACTCTAAAGAAACATAATTTTCCAACAAATGGGTCTGTAGCAATTTTAAATGCTAATGCTGCAAATGGTGCTTCATCAGATACTGGTGCTTCCAAAGGATCTCCTTCTAATGTTTCACCTTTCATAGCACCTCTATCAAGTGGTGATGGCATAAAATCAACAACTGCATTTAATAATTCTTGAACGCCTTTGTTTTTATATGAAGAACCACATGTTACAGGAACTATTTTATTATTAATTGTTCCAATTCTTAAACCTCTTTTGATTTCTTCTTCAGAAAGTTCTTCACCTTCTAAATATTTCATCATTAATTCTTCATCTTGATCTGCTGCAGCTTCAATCATTATATTTCTATATTTTTCTGCATCAGCTTTCATATCTTCAGGAATATCTGTTTCTTCAATTTCTTTTCCTAAATCATCTTTATGAATAAATGCTTTCATTTTGATTAAGTCAACAATACCTTTGAAGTTATCTTCAGCTCCAATTGGTAGTTGAACTGGTACGCCATTTGCGTGTAATCTATTTTTTAATTGTTCAACGCAAAGCATAAAGTTTGCACCAGTAATATCCATTTTGTTTACATATACCATTCTTGGTACACTATATTTATCTGCTTGTCTCCAAACAGTTTCAGTTTGTGGTTGAACTCCACCTTTGGCAGCTAAAACTGTAACTGCACCATCAAGAACTTTTAAAGATCTTTGAACTTCAACAGTAAAATCAACGTGTCCTGGAGTATCAATGATATTGATTCTATGATTATTCCAGAAACATGTTGTAGCTGCAGAAGTAATTGTTATACCTCTTTCTTGCTCTTGAGCCATCCAGTCCATTGTTGCTGCACCTTCGTGAACTTCACCTATTTTATGAGTTTTACCTGTATAGAATAATATTCTCTCAGTAGTTGTAGTTTTTCCTGCATCTATGTGAGCCATTATTCCTATATTTCTTGTTCTCTCTAATGGGTATGCTCTTCCAGCCACTATTTTTTCCTCCTTATCTTATTTCGTATAAATCTTACCACTTATAATGTGCAAAAGCTTTATTAGCTTCAGCCATTTTGTGTGTATCTTCTTTCTTCTTAAATGCTCCACCGTTTCCAGCTACAGCATCTATGATTTCACCAGCTAATTTTTCAGACATTGTTTTTTCATGTCTTTTTCTAGCATATGTTACTAACCATCTCAAACCTAAAGTTTGTCTTCTTTCTGGTCTAATCTCTAATGGAACTTGATATGTTGCTCCACCAACTCTTCTTGCTTTAACTTCAAGAACTGGCATAATGTTTTCTAATGCAGCTTCAAATACTTCTAATGGATCTTTTTGTTCTTTTTCTTTAATAATATCGAATGCATCATAAACTATTGTTTGAGCAAGTGATTTTTTTCCGTCTAACATAATGTTGTTTATTAATTTTGTAACAACTTTGCTATTATATAGTGGATCTGGTAATACTTCTCTTTTTGCTATATATCCTTTTCTTGGCACTATACTTCCCTCCTTTTAAAATATTCGGTATTTTAAACAAAATACCAGGTACTCTGAAAACTTATCTAATAGTCTTCCGTAATAGTGCAAGAATTTCTTTTTAAATATAACATATATTCTAAAAAAAAGAATTATGCACTATTATCAATTAATAAATTTTATTTTTTTGGTTTCTTAGCTCCGTACTTAGATCTAGCTTGCATTCTATCTTTAACACCAGCTGTATCTAATGTACCTCTAATAATGTGGTATCTAACACCAGGAAGGTCTTTTACTCTTCCTCCTCTTATAAGAACAACGCTGTGCTCTTGTAAGTTATGTCCTACACCTGGGATATAAGATGTTACTTCATATCCATTTGAAAGTTTAACTCTGGCAACTTTTCTTAAAGCTGAGTTAGGTTTCTTAGGTGTAACAGTTTTAACTACAGTACAAACACCTCTTTTTTGTGGTGATGTATGATCAGTTTGAACTTTTTTTCTAGAGTTATAACCTTTAGCTAGAGCAGGAGCTGTTGATTTTGTTGTTCCAGTTTGTCTTCCTTTTCTTACTAATTGATTAATTGTTGGCATTCTTCTTTTTCACCTCGATTCTTAAACAAAATAATACGCTAAAGTTTAAGTTTCCCTAAACAATAGCGTATCTATTTTATCATTTTTATAATACGTTGTCAACGTTTTTATTTATTTTTATTTTCTTTCATCTGAGTCATCAGCAGCTTCTCTTCCTTGGCTTCCATTTCCTCTAGAAGCATTTCGTGCAACATTTCTTAATCTCCTTCTTGTGTCTTCATCAATTGTATAGAAAGCATTTGATGCTCTCCTACCAACTCCGCCTCTATTTTCGCTTCTTGGTTGTATAGGTCTTTCTGGTTGTTCTTCTGAACTATGAACTCCTTCTGATACTCTTTGTTGTGTTTCTTCACCAACTGTATGGAAAGCATTTCCTAGTCTTCTAGCCAATCTTGTATTTCTCTCTTTTTTCTGTGGTGCAGGTTGTTCTTCGACTGGTCTTTCATTACCACGTGATTCTTCTGATTGTCTTGCTTGTTCTGCAGCTTCATATTCGTCAAACATTTGAATTTCACGTCTATATTTTGAATAGATTACTTCATCCATACTCATTTTATCACTCATAAGATATTCATCTGCTAATTTACTATATTTAATAGATGGTAAAAACAAGCTTGCTGTTCTTAAAAATCCAGGTCTATGACCATTTGCAATTTCATAAGCTTTTTTCTTAGCTCTAAATCTATCTAGTATTCCTAAACTAAAATACCCAAGTTTATCTCCATACCCTAATGAAGTAATAGGTCTGTCAATCATTTGTCTAGTAAATCCTGATGAACCTTGTTCGGTTTCATTTCTTCTAGACTCTTGATTTCTAGGTTTAGGTTCTTCACCTTGAGTTTCTCTTGGTTTAGGTTGTTCGCCTTGAGGTTGCTCAGGTTGTTGTTGTTGTTGCTCTGCGCCACTTGAAGTTCTTTCAGCATTTTCAGCTATACTCTTTTCAATTTTCTCTATTTCTGCTGGTGTTAATCCTAAAGCTTCTAATTCTTTCTTTTTATCTCCAAGTACCTTTTTCAATTTTTCTAAGCTTTCTTTTAATTTTCCAATATCTGTGCCTCTATTTTCTCCAGCATTTTCTAATGCTTTTATACGTCCTTCAAGATTAGTTATACTTTTTTCCAAATTGTTAATTGAAAGAATTAAGTTTTTTGCGTTTTCAAGCTTAACTTTTCTTGCTCTTCTTCCCTCTGACCTTCGTTCTTCTTGCCCTTTAGGTTGTTCTTGTCCACTTCCATTTTGTGGTTGTTCTTGTCCACTTCCGTTTTGTGGTTGTGGTGGTTGCTCAGGTTGTTGTTCAGGTTTTTGTTGCTCAGCTTGTCTTCTCTCTTCTTCTCTTTCTTTTTGTCTTCTTCTTAATAAGAAATTAATATCAATTTTTGAACCTTTAATTTCTTCTTCAATTTCTTCATTTTCTTTTTTCAATCTTTCAATAATAGATTGTTTAGCTTCTTCTTCTATATGTGCCATTAAATCTCTTCTTCCATCTGAAGATCTAGTATCTACTGCATCTGGATTTCCATTTCTATATGCCTCTAATTTTCTTTTCCAAGCATCTAATTCTGCTAAATATTCTGTACCAAAAGTTCTATCACCTAATAACATTGTTTCACGTCTTGTAATATTTTCTTCAAGTGCTTTAATAATAGCAGCTCTTCTGATATCTTCCGGTACTAATGTCATGTCTCCAGAATCTATTATTCTTTTATTTTCATCATATTTGTCTAATTTTTTATCTGTTTCTTCTTTAACCTTTTTTAATTCTTCTTCAACTCTTTTAAGTTCTTCGTTTAAGAATTTAAGTTGTTTTTTATTATCAGATAATTTTTGATCATCTTCTGATAATAAAATATGAGCATTAATTCTCGCTAAAATAGTTCTTATTTCACTTTTGCATTGTTCAATGTGTCTATTTAAAGATCTAACTTGAAATTCTAAATCACTTCTCTTAGCGAATAAATTAGGTTCTGAAGTTTCTTCTCCGCCTCTTGGTGGATTTTCTGGATTATCTACTGTTGGTTGTTCCTCTCCACCTCTTGGTGGATTTTCTGGATTATCTACTGTTGGTTGTTCCTCTCCACCTTTTGGTGGATTTTCTGGGTTATCTACTGTTGGTTGTTCCTCTCCACCTTTTTGTGGGTTTTCTGGGTTATCTACTGTTGGTTGTTCCTCTCCACCACGAACTCCTGGCTTTCTAGTTCCTCTATTTTTTCTACTTTCTATAGTTCTGCTTAATGCATCTCTTATTCTTTCAAAATATGTTTTAGCTCCTTCGTCTAATTCATATTCTGCTAATATACTTTCAATTTGTTGTAAAGATGCTTCTAGTTGTTCTCTTGTACCTTTTGTTACTTTGAATACAACATCTTTTTTTGCCAACATGTAACTAATTACTATTCCTCGTGGTTGTAGACCCATAATCGCATAATCTTTAACACCTGATAGTTCATATCTTCCTTCAGATTTGTATCCACGTATTATTCTTTTTCTTTCACTTTCATTTCTTGCTTTTCCTACAGCTTCTTTTCTCTCTAAAAAGTCGTCAACTTGGCGTCTCATCTCTTCTGTAAGTTTTTTCTTTTCCTCTTCCATATAATACTCTCCTATATTTAAATATTAAAGTACTTATTTTTTCGCATAATTACAACTATTATTATATTAGCACAAATTGACAACAAAGTCAATGTTTTATGTAAATCTTTCCACTTTTTTTAGCATATTTAATGAAATTTGTGCAAGCTTATTATATCTATCTTTTTTGTCTTTAATTTTATCTTCTAATTGAGGTAATATTCCAAAATTTGCATTCATTGGTTGAAAATTAATATTTGGAGTTGAAATATAATTAGCTAATGCACCTATTACAGTCTCTTTTGGCATTATTAATCTCTCTTTTTTTAATATATCATTTGCAACATTTATACCAACCAAAAGTCCTGAGGATATAGATTCTACATATCCTTCTACACCTGTTATTTGACCCGCAAAATAAACATTTTTTATTTTCTTCATATTATATGTATTATCTAAAACTTCTGGAGAATTAATATATGTATTTCTATGCATTACTCCATATTTTTGAAAATTAGCTTTTTCTAAACCTGGTATTAGTGAAAATACTCTTTTCTGCTCACCATATTTTAGATTAGTTTGAAAACCTACAATGTTATATAGATTTCCTTCTTGATTATCTTGCCTTAATTGAACAACTGCATATGGTCTTTTACCTGTCCTTGGATCATCAAATCCAACAGGTTTTAATGGCCCAAAACGTAATGTATCAATTCCTCTTTTGGCCATAATTTCTATTGGCATGCATCCTTCAAAAATTTCCTTTTTTTCAAAGTCATGTAATGTAACTATTTCTGCATTAATTAGTTCATTATAAAACTTTTCATATTCTTCTTCATTCATAGGAAGATTAATATAACTTCCTGTTTGAGAATTAACTCTTTCCCTCCATACTTCTATATCTTCGTCTTTTTTCTTTTCTTGCTCATACCTGTCACCATAAAAGGCAATATTCATATTAATTGAATCTTTTTCAACAATTGGTGCAGCAGCATCATAGAAGAATAATTTATCACTGCCTGTTAATTTAGAAATTTCTTTTGATAGTTTCTCAGAAGTTAGAGGTCCTGTTGCAATAACAACTGTTGCATTTTCTGGAATAGTTACTACTTCTTGTCTTACAACTTCTATATATTCATTTTCTTCTATTAGTTTTGTAACAACTTCTGAAAACTTTTCTCTATCAACTGCAAGAGCTTGCCCCGCCGGAACTGATACAGAATCTGCTATTTTTATAAGTTCACTTCCTAGTATTCTTAATTCTTCTTTTAATAAACCACATGCGTTTGTAATAAGATTTGATTTAAAAGAATTACTGCATACTATTTCTGCTAGGTTTTCACTTGAATGAGCACCAGAATACTTTTCTGGTTTCATTTCATATAATTTAACTTTTATTTTTCTTTTTGCAATTTGAAGTGCAGCTTCAGATCCTGCTAGTCCTCCACCTATAATAATTACTTCCATAATATCCTTTCAAAAAAAGAGATAATTACTAATACATAATTATCTCTTTTTTCATTATTTTTTAGCTACTTTCTTTGTAGATTTTCTTTTTGCCACAGTTTTTTTCTTAGTAGTTTTTTTACTTGATCTTTTCTTTGTTTCTTTATCAAACAATTCTTTATCAATATCATTATTTGGAACAAACTTCTCACCAATTTTAGGTTTATTCCATGAAATATAATAACAACCAGATCCAATTCCTGTATTATTTTCACATATATAATAATTACGTCTTTTCTTAGTTTTTCTTATTTGAACTATTCCTCCACAAACTGGACAAGGTACATCTAAAGTTTCGATAATTGGTTTAGCATTTCTACACTCTGGATAGCCTGGACATGCCAAGAATTTTCCAAATGCACCATATTTATATACCATCATTCTACCACATTTTTCGCAAGGAACATCTGATTCTTCATATTGTAATGTAACATGTTCTAGTTCTTTATCAACTTTTTTTACAGTTTCTTCAAAAGGTCCATAAAATTCTTTAATTACTTTTTTCCAATTTTCGTTTCCTTCAGCAATCTTATCAAATTCTTCTTCAATATTAGCTGTGAACTCAACATTAATTACATCATTAAAGTTTTCTATAAGAAGTTTATTTACTATTCTACCTAATTCTGTGGGCATTAATTGCTTTTGAACTTTTTCAATATATCTTCGCATTAAAATTGTAGTTATAATTGGAGAATAAGTACTTGGCCTTCCTATACCTTTTTCTTCTAGTGTTTTTACTAAACTAGCTTCAGTATATCTTGCTGGTGGTTCTGTAAAGCTTTGTTTTGCATCTAAGCTTTCTTTCTTTACTTCTTCACCAACAGCTAGTTCTGGTATTTTTTCAAACTCTTCTTTTTCTTCAGTCTCAACATATAAAGTCATATATCCTTTAAACTTCAATGTTTGGCCATTTGCTTTAAAATTATATTCTTTTCCATCTATTGATACTGATATTGTATCATATATTGCAGAAGCCATTTGGCTAGCTATAAAACGATTATATATTAATCTATAAAGTTTGTATTGATCAACTGTTAAACTATTTTTTATCATTTCTGGCGTTAATTCTATATGTGCTGGTCTAATTGCCTCATGAGCATCTTGAGCTTCTGATTTTGATTTGTAAAACCTATTTTCATAATATTCTGATCCATATTTGTTTTCTATATATTCTTTAGCAGCAGCTCTTGCTTCATCTGAAATTCTAGTTGAATCTGTTCTCATATAAGTGATTAAACCTGTTTCTCCATATTCTGGAAGTTTTACACCTTCATATAGTCCCTGTGCTACAGTCATTGTTTTTCTAATAGCAAAATTTAACTTTCTTGATGCATCTTGTTGAAGTGTACTTGTTGTAAACGGTGGTGCTGGATTTCTTTTTTTCTCTCCTCTTTTCACATCAACAACTTTATATTTTGCATTTTCTAGATCTTTTAAAATCTTATCGACTTCTTCTTTTGAATGAAGTTCTATTTTTTCACCATTTTTTCCTACTAATTTTGCTTCGAATTTAGTCTTAGTTTTTTTGTCTGAAGCAATTAAATTAATATTCCAATATTCTTCTGGAATAAACTTTTCAATCTCTTCTTCTCTTTCAACCACTAATCTTACAGCTACAGATTGAACTCTACCAGCTGACAATCCTCTTTTTACTTTTTTCCATAAAACAGGACTTATTTTATAACCAACTATTCTATCTAATACACGTCTTGCTTGTTGTGCATCTGTTAAATTTAAATCTATTTTTCTTGGATTTTCCATTCCCTTTTTTACAGCAGTTTTTGTGATTTCATTAAATGTTACTCTGCAAACTTCGTTCTTATCTATTCCAAGTAAATATGCTAAATGCCAAGCAATTGCCTCTCCTTCACGATCAGGGTCAGTTGCAAGATAAACTTTTTTGGCTTCTTTAGCCTCTTTTTTTAATAGATTTATTAGATTTGCTTTTCCTCTTATATTTATATATTCTGGTTCAAAAGTTTTTTCATTAACACCAAGCTTAGATTTTGGTAAATCTCTAACATGTCCCATTGATGCAATTACTTTACTTTTACCACCTAAAAACTTTTTTATTGTATTTGCCTTAGCTGGTGATTCGACAATAACTAATTTATCAATCATTAGATTTCCCCCTAGGTTTTTTATACAAATATTATTTACTTATGTATTTTAATTCATTATTATATAAAATGCAAGTACGAATTTTTAGCAAATAAAAAACTTATATTTGCATATAAGTTTTCTATCTTTATTATCTATCATCTATAGCCTTTTCATCAAATGCTTTCTTTTTTGACATTGAAACTGTTTTTGAAATATCTATATCAGGTTGTAAAAAATGCTCTCTTTCTCTTCTAATTGAATCAATTAATCCTGCTGTAACTCTTTCTATCCCAACATCTGATGATCCTGTTCTTAATAGGCTCTTTTCCAATAATAATTCATTTAATACTTCCCTTGTAGCATCTTTGTCTGTTTCAGCCAAATCATCACATATATCTAAAGGAACGTCACCAAATCTGCTTTGTGATACTAAATCTTTAGCAATAGCTCTAATTAGTTTCTTTCTCTTTTCTTTATCAATTACTGCTTCTGCAGGATTCTGTTGCATTACTCCTAATGCAACTTTTTGGATTTTTTTAAGCCTTTCTGCTTCTTGAGCATCATATTGATAATTAGCTTCTTGATTTCTTTCAAGCATACTTGTTAATAAATCCGTATATTTATCTGGATATCTTCTATATAACTCTCTTAATTGTTCTTCAGACATCATTTGTTCACCACTTTCGATAGTTCTTTGAACAATAGCTAATTCATCTTCTTTTGCAGTTTCATCTATTAATTCTTCCACACTATCAACCATATTTTCAGGTGTCATGCACTCTAGCGCTAATTTTCTTTGATCTTCATATATTTCTTGGATTGTTTGATCTACATGTTCAGAATCTGCTAATCTACAATCTTGATTATATAATTCTAGTATTTTTTCTGGACTAACAGTTCTTTTTCCATCTTGGTCAACAGAAAAAATGTCAAAATGATATTTTTCAGCTAATTCTGTTAATCGTTTGTCTTTTCCTTCAATATCTGTTTGAGATAATAAAATCATATATCTTAGTAATTCAGCTTTATTTCCTGTTCCATCTTCGATATCAGCCATTCCTTGAAATTGACCTTCAACATATGCAATTTGTTGAATTGCAAAAGCTGCAATAAGTGCCTCTTCACTTGTAGCTTGTGATGCTATAATGTTTCCTAACTGAACTTGATTATAGCTTGACAAACTATTTTTAACAATTGAATATGCAGCCATAGCACTTGCATATCCTACAGAACGAACTGTATTTAGGTTTTCTAATGCTTGCATTCCTTCATAAAATACACCTGCTGTAACAACCTCTTCAACAACACTTTTATTTTGTTCTTCGTATTGTTCTTGTTCAATAATTTCTTTTACAGCTAGTTCTGTTAATTCTTCTATATTGTTTCCATCTGAGACTTCCATTCCTTTTTCAAAGCTTTCAAAACCTTTTGCTAATAGCATTGGATTACTATTACTTGCTTCTAACATTTTTGAATATGCAATTCTCAAATCTTCAACAATTTCTGCTTTTTCTTTGTTACTAACTTTAATTCCTGAAGCATTTCTGCTCTCAATAATTAAATCAAAGATTTCTTGCATTTTGTCAGAATAGTTTCCAAATTCATTTCCTATTTCCACATTTTCCTCCTATTTTAACAAATCTATTATTTCATTATATATCTTCTCTTCTACATTGCTTGGTGCCATTTTATTAGCTATTTTTCCCATTTCTTCAAGTTCATTCCTGTTGTATATTATATCATTTATTTCTTCAGATAAATTATTTCCATTTACTTCTGAATTCAATATCATTTTAGCAGCACCTATCTTTTTAAGTACCAATGCATTATCTTCTTGTCTGTTAGCTCCAATTGATGGTAATGGAATAAAAATTGCAGGTTTTCCAACAATAGATACTTCTGTTATTGTCATAGCACCACTTCTACAAACAAGCAAATCAGCTATATTTATTAATTCTTCCATATTGTATATGTATGGAATTACTTTTGTATTTTTTATACGATTTATATTTAAATCTTCTTTTTCAAAATTTTCTTTTACAATATCATATTGTTTTGGTCCTGTTGCCCATATAATCTGATACTCACCTTGCTTGTTTTGTTTTATAAGTTCAAAAACTGCTTCATTTATTTTTTGAGCTCCTTGGCTTCCACCATATATTAAAACAATTGGTAAATTACTTTTTATTCCTAATGAATCAAGAATTTCTTTTTTTCTAGATCCAGAAATATTTAATTTCTTAATTTTGGTAGGAGTACCAGTATAAACTACTTTCTTGCAATCTGAAAGCAAATCTTTTGTTTCTTCAAATCCAACTAAAATTTCATCAACTTTTTTAGAAAACATTTTAACTGCTTTTCCAGGATATGCATTACTCTCATGCAATAATGTTGGTATTTTTCTAGCTGTAGCTACAGAAAAAACTGGTCCACATATGTATCCACCTGTTCCAATTACAATATCTGGCTTAAATTCATCAAAAATCTTCTTTACATCTTTTCTGCTAAATATTGTCTTACATATATGAATAAAATTCTTAATAGAAATCTCTTTTTTTAATCCATAAACATCAATTGTTTTTAATTCGTATCCAGCTCTTGGTACTAAATCATTTTCAAGCCCTCTTGGTGTTCCAATAAAAACTATTTCTGAACTAGGATTTTTTTCTTTTATTTCATTTGCAATGGCTAATCCCGGATTAATATGTCCTCCAGTACCAGCTGCTGAAATAATAACCTTCATATTAACATCCTTTCAATATTATAAATATATGTTAACTCTTTTTGTTACTTCTTGAAATGCTCAAAAGCAATCCTACTGCTATTAAATCTGCGAGCATTGCAGATCCACCATAACTGAAAAATGGAAGTGGCATTCCTGTTACTGGAATTGTATTTGTAACAACCGCTATATTTATTAATGCTTGTAATCCTATCATTGTTGTTAACCCAATTGCTAAAAGAGTACCATATGTATCTTCTGCTTTTAAACTAATTACTATTCCTCTCCAAACAAAAATAGCAAATAGTATTATTACTAATATAGATCCAACAAATCCTGTTTCTTCTGCTAAAACTGCAAAAATAAAGTCATTTTGTGGTTCTGGTATATATAAATATTTTTGATTGCTATTTCCAAGTCCTACTCCAAAAAGTCCTCCTGATCCAATAGCATATAAACTCTGGTTAATTTGCCATCCTTTACCTGTTACATCTGACTCGATATCTAACCATGATTTTATTCTACCAATTCTAAATCCAGCATCTTCTCCATTTACTGTTGCATTCATTGTTTTCTTAATATAATATAATGCTCCCATTGGCATTGCACAAACAGCTCCAACAAGAAAATGTACTATTTGTGTACCACCAACAAACATTTCTACAAGCATAATTGCAGCCATAATTATAGTAGCACTAAGGTGATTCTGCATTTTTATCATGATAGCTGCTATTGGTATAAATAAAACAATAGGTAATATAAATCCATTTACAAACTTTCTTATTTCACCTTTTTCTCTTAAGTAAGATAATAGATGTGCATAAACAATTGCTAAACCAACTTTAACAAATTCTGAAGGCTGTAGCGAAAAAAAGCCACCTATATTTATCCATCTTCTTGCACCATTATCTTCTGTTCCTATTAAACCTACCACAGCTAATATTACTACACAGAAGATATAAAGTGGTACAATAAGTTTTTTATATATTCTATAATCTACTTTGGAAAGAATTAGCATTAACACAAATCCTATTGCAACAACTCTTCCCTGTCTTATCAGATATTTTGTACTACTTCCAGTCTCTGAAATAGATGTCGGACCACTTGCTGATAATAGCATCATTAGTCCAACACCAACTAGTATAATTGTTACAATAAAAAGAACATAATCAAATTTTCCGTTCAAGAAAAGTGAAAAGCCTTTTTTATTTTTCTTTGCCATTTTTTATCCTTTCGTTAAATAATCATTACAGCAATCATTGATGAAACAAATGTTACTAAAGAAAAAACTGCAACTACTTTATTTTCTCTCCATCCTGATAACTCGAAATGATGATGAAGTGGTGACATTCTAAATAATCTGTTTCCAGTCTTTTTAAAATATAAAACCTGTAAAATTACAGATAGTGTTTCAATAATTGGAATAATAGCAATTATTAATAAAAATAATGGTATTCTCATAAAAATTGTCATACTAGATATAACTCCGCCTAATAAAAGTGACCCTGTATCTCCCATCATTACTTTTGCTTTATAAAAATTGTAAATTAAGAAACCACATGTGCATCCAATTATAATTGCTCCAAAATTTGAGATTCCAACAAATTCTAATTTTGACGCAATAATTGAAAGTGCAGTTATCATTATTGCACAAACACTTCCTGCTAATCCATCTACTCCATCTGTTAAGTTTACTGCATTTGTAGAACTTAGCATTACTAATATTGTAAATGGAATATAAATCCATGCTGGTAAGTATAAATCATAATTAATAAAAGGTATTATAATATTAGTTCCAATTTTCATGTATTTAAGTAAAAATATTGTATATAACGTAGATATAATCAATAAGCCAAACATTTTTAACTTTGGATTTAATCCTTCTGTATTTTTAAAGACAACTTTTTTTAAGTCATCAATTAATCCTACAATTCCAAAACCCAAACTCGCAAGAGAAACAGCTAAAAGTTGAATTTTATTATTACTATCTTTATTTAAAAGGCAATAACAAACTGTCAAAATAATGATTGTAATCATTATCATTATTCCACCCATTGTTGGTGTTCCTCTTTTTTTCAAATGTGCTCTTGGTCCATCTTCTCTCTCATTTTGACCAATCTTAAGTCTCTTTAAAATTGGTATTATGATTTTTCCTAAGACAGCAGTTAATACAAAAGATATGCCTAAGTATTTTATTTGAGTAATCATTCTAATCTTTTTTCTCCCCTAAAATTTCTTTTACAATGATTCTTTCATCAAAAGGGTTTTTCTGTCCATTTATTTCTTGATATGGTTCATGACCTTTTCCAGCAAGAATTACAATGTCCTTCTTTCCCATCATTTTTAAAGCTTTATCAATTGCTTTTCTTCTATCAACTTCTATTTCATATTTTCCTTTTGTTTTTGAAATTCCAGCTTCAATTTCAGAAATAATATCTTCTGGTTTTTCTGTTCTTGGGTTATCTGAAGTTACAATAGTATAATCTGCTAAACGTCCTGCAACCTCACCCATACGTGGCCTTTTTTCTCTATCTCTATCACCACCACAACCAAATACACAGATTACTTTTCCATGTGTATATGATTTTGTTGCTTGTAATACGTTTTCTAGACTTTCTGCTGTATGAGCATAATCTATCATTACAGCTAAATCTGCAGCATTAGGTACAAGCTCGTTTCTTCCTGGAACAAGAACTTCATCTAATCCTTCTTTTATTTTTTCAGCATCTATTCCTAATGCATTAGCAACAGAAATAACAGCTAATGCATTATATACACTATATCTTCCTGGAATATTTACTTTTATTCTCTCATTTTTCATATTTATTTTAACTTTAAAGTCAACGCTTATATTTGTTATAGTAATATCTTTTGCTAATAAATCTGCTTTGTTATCAATTGCATATGTTTTTATATCACAATTTGGTGAAGAACTAATTATTTTACTACATTTAAAATCATCCGCATTTACAAATCCTTTGGGAGCCATTTGGAATAATTTTAATTTTGATTCAAAATAATCTGCCATATCTGGATGTTCTTTTGGACTAATATGGTCTTTGTATAAATTTGTAAATACTGCATAATCAAATTGAGTTCCAGCAACTCTATTTAATTTTAAGCTTTGAGAAGAAACTTCCATTACTACATAATCTGCTCCTTCTTTAGCCATATATGCAAATAATTTTTGTAATTCTAAGCTTTCAGGTGTTGTTCTAGTGCTTTCTTGAATTCTTTTATCTCCAATAGAACTTTCTATTGTACCGATTAAACCAACTTTATATCCCGCTTTCTCTAATACTGATTTAAGCATATATGTTGTTGTGGTTTTTCCTTTTGTTCCTGTAACACCTATTAATTTAAATTTTTTTGAAGGATTATCGTAAAAATTGCAAGAACACATTGCTAAACCATATCTTGTATCATCAGTAATGATTACTGTTATATCTTTGGGCAACTTTATTTTTTTCAAATCTGCATTCATATCTAGCATAACTGCTTTTGCACCATTTTCAATTGCTTGTTTTACAAAATCGTGTCCATCAACATCAAATCCTTTAATTGCAATAAACAAAGAATCCTTTGTTACTTTTCTTGAATCACTTTCTATGCTTTTGATATCTAAATCTAGATCTCCTTTAGCTTTACAATTTGTGATTCCTGATATAATTTTCTTTAACTCCATTTATAGTCCCCTCCAAAATATTATAGTTCAATGATATTATATAGCAAATATATTTTTTTGTACAGAAAATATTTAAATTTCTTTATAATATATATTATGCTATATAATTATCATTACAACAAAAAAATCCTGAGAATTTATATCTCAGGATTCTTTATATATTCTACTCTTCTACTTTTTTAAACATATCTTTTCCAACTCCGCAAAGTGGGCAAACCCAATCATCTGGTAAATCTTCGAATTTTACGCCTTCCACTGATTCATCATAGATATGTCCACAAACTGTACATTCATATTTCATACTCTTTTCACCTCCTAATTTAATATTTCTTTTACTAAAACTTCCATATCTTCTTTATTTTTATCATTCATAGATGTTTTAATTGATACTACTGTGTCACAAATATTTACGTCTTTCATACCGCTTAATATTTCTTTAATGTTTTTAGCAGCCATAGGCGCCCATGAACCATTTTCAATGATTCCAACTTTTCTATTTTGATAGTTTTTATGAGCTAAATCTCTTAAAAACAATTCTGTTGCTGGAAATAATCCTGCATCATATGTTGGTGTTGCAATTATCATTTTATCATATCTAAATGCATCCTCTACTGCTTCTGCAATATCTTCTCTTGCTAAATCACTTACAGTTACTTTTTTAGCTCCAGCACCTTTTAACATTTTTTCTAATTGTTCTACAGCTTTTCTTGTATTTCCATGAATAGAATTATATGCAACAAAAACTCCATCATCTTCTGGTGCATAACTACTCCATGTGTTATATTTATCAATATAATAATCTAAATTTTCATTTAATATAGGGCCATGTAATGGGCAAATTGTATTTATTTCTAATGTAGAAGCTTTTTTTAATAATAACTGAACTTGTGCTCCATATTTTCCACAAATATTAAAATAATACCTTCTAGCTTCGCATGCCCAATCCTCATCTGTATCCAAGGTACCAAATTTGCCAAAGCCATCTGCTGTAAATAACACTTTATCTGTTTGATCATAAGTTACCATTACTTCTGGCCAATGTACCATCGGTGCCATAAAGAATTGTAATGTATGTTCCCCTATAGTTAATGTTTCCCCTTCAGATACAATTACAAATCTTGAAGAATAATCTTTATCAAAAAACTGTGTTATCATTTCTGAAGCTTTTTTACTTAATACTATTTTCATTTCTGGATATTTTTCAGCTATTACTTGAATATTTGCTGAATGATCTGGTTCTAAATGTGAAATTACTAAATAGTCTGGTTTATTGCCTGCCAAAGTTTTTTCAATATTTTCTAGCCATTCTACTGATGCTCTTTTATCTACTGTATCCATAATAACTATTTTTTCATCTTTAATCATATAAGAATTATATGATACTCCATTTGGAACAATATATTGACTTTCAAAAAGATCTAATGTTTTATCATTAACACCTACATAATCTATTGAATCTGTTACTTTAAATGTCATTACAATTTCTCCTTCTCTATTTTATGAAGCTCATCTTCACAGTCCTAATTATATATTATTAAGTATTTAAAGTAAAGAAAAAGCAGAGATTTTATCTCTGCTTTTTCTTGTGTTCTACAAATTTATTTATAATATGAGGTTTTTATTATTTGCATTTATCACAATATGGACATGTAGTACAATTATCATCTTTTTTCTTAATTATTGCTACTATTCTCCATACAAATATTGCAACAACTGCAAGTATTATTAATATATTAGCTATATTTAATGTACCATTTTCAATTCTACTTCCTATTTGATATACAATTGTACCTAATACCCATGCACATAATGTTTGGAATCCAACTGTTTTTAATAGTTTTTTGGTAGAACCTAACTCTCTCTTCATAGCTCCTATTGCTCCAAAACATGGTGCACTAAATAGGTTAAACACCATAAATGCATATGCAGCAGATACTGATAAACTTCCAAATATTCTTCCTTCAGCAAATATTTCACTTCCCTCTTCAACATCTTCTGATAATCCAGAAATAACTGCCATTGAAGAAACTACTTGCTCTTTAGCAACTAATCCTTGTACTGCAGAAACTGTAGCTCCCCAGTTATTTTCTCCAAGAAGTGGATAAAATACCCAAGATATCTTATGTCCAACAGTTGCAAGCATGCTATTTTCTATATCTACTCCATATTCCATACTAAACGAAAATGATAGTAAGAACCAAATTACTATAGAGCAAAGTAAAATAACTGATCCTGCTCTTTTTATAAATGCTATTACTTTATCCCAAACATCTTTTGCTACGTATTTTACACTTGGTACTTTGTATTCTGGAAGTTCACTTATGTATGAGCTATTTGAATGCTTAAATATTGTTCTAGACATCACAAATGCTGATAATATAATTACTAATATTGCTAAGAAGTATAGTGATGCAGAAACAAATCCTGATGTTCCTTCAAAAAAGTATCCTGCAAATAATGCTATAATTGGTAGTTTAGCACTACATGGTATAAATGGTACAAGCATTGTTGTCATTTCTCTTTCACATTCATTTTCTATAATTCTTGTTCCCATAATTCCTGGTACTGAACATCCGGATCCTACTATAAATGGTATTAAACTTTTTCCACTTAATCCTAATCTTCTAAATAACTTGTCTAATAAAAATGCAATTCTTGACATATATCCTGTTGTTTCTAGTAATGAGATACATAGGAATAGAATTATTAATTGTGGGATAAATCCAAGTACTGCACCAACACCAGCAATTACTCCATCTACAACTAAACTATTTAAAATCTCAGATGTTCCAACAGATTCTAGACTTTCACCAGCCCATTCTGCAAATGCATCCATGTGTTCTCCAACCCAATCTACTGTAGCAGTTCCTACAACTCCAACAGACAAGTAGTAAACTAAGAACATAATAACAACAAATATTGGAAATGCAAGCCATTTGTTTAAGAATACTTTATCTAATTTGCTAGATACGCTTTCTGGTACAGGCATTTTTGTATAACATTCTTTCTTAACTTTTTCTATAAAACTATATCTTTCTGTAGCAATTACTTCTTCTAGATCTGTATCATACATTTTTGATAATTCTTCTCTTTGTTTATCAATTTCATTTGTATTTAATTCTACAAACCTTTTATCCATTTCTAAAAGTTTTACCGCTACAAATCTCTTATGATTTGAATTTATAGCATTTTCTGTATAAGTTATAGTTTTTTCCAAATTTTCATCAAATATTTTTGTTCTATCTAAATCTCTTTTATCACCTATTTCTTTTATTAATTCATCAATTCCTGTTTCCTTTAGTGCAGATATCTTAATTACTCTTGTTCCAAGTGCTTTTTCTAACTTTTTAGCATCTATAACTATTCCTTTTTTCTCCAAAATATCTGCCATATTAAGTGCAACTATTACTTTAATATTTGTAAGTTCCATAAGTTGTGTTGTTAAATATAAACTTCTTTCGAGTGATGTACTATCTACAATGTTTATTATTACATCTGGATTTTCTTCAAATACATATTTTCTAGATATTTCTTCTTCCATACTATATGGGCTTAAAGAATAAATTCCTGGTAAATCTGTAAGTTCATGTTCAGTACCTTTTATTTTTCCAACCTTTTTTTCTATTGTAACACCTGGCCAATTTCCTATTTTGGCATTCATCCCTGTCAAGTAATTAAATAATGTTGTTTTACCACTATTTTGGTTTCCAACTAATCCAACCTTCATTATTTAATCACCTCCACTTCTATTTGCTCTAGTTCTTTTTTACTAATACAAAGCTCGTAATCTCTAAGTTCAATATCTACTGGATCCCCCATAGGTGCTTTTCTTATTATTTTTACTACAACACCTCTTGTTACTCCCATATCTAGTAAGTGCCTACGAACTTCCTTATCAGAGACATTTAATGCTACTACTTTAGCTTTGTCTCCTACTTTTAATTTACTTAAATTCATATCAACCTCCAAACATGAAAATCTTTTCATCTTTGTTTATATTATATTTTATAATTTAAATAATGTCAATATAAATTGAAACACATTTCATATTACGATTTGACTTTTTCTTTTTATTTATTTATACTAATCTTATACACAAAATACTTGCAATTTGTGGAGGAATGTTATGGAAAATCATGAATTAAGACAACCTGTTCAAAAAAGAGCAATCGAAAAGAAAAATAGAATTATAGAATGTGGTTTTAAATTGATGTGTGAAAAAGGATATCATAATGTTGATTGTATTGAAATCGCAAAAGTATCTGATGTTGCAACTGGGACAATTTATCAATATTTTAAAGATAAAAGAGATATCTTTTTGCAAGGACTTCAAAAAGAAGCCTCTGGAAAGTTATTCCCTATTTTAGAATTTAAAGATAAAAAAATAACAAAAGATACATTGTATAGTACAATAGATAAAATAATAACTGTTTCAATTAAAAAGCATACTATGTCTCAAATAGCCCATGAAGAAATTATGGCAATGCAACATTCAGATTCTGATGTCGCAAAAATATTTGAAAAATACGAACTTGAAGCAACAAATGTTGTTGTTGAATTATTCGAAAAGAATGGTTTAAAACTTGAAAATGCTTATGAAAAAGCTCACTTGATTATTATTTGGATAGACGACTTGTGTCATGAAATTGTTTATCATAAACATGATAATATTAATTATGACAAAATGAAAGAACTTGTAATTAACTCAATAATTAATTTGTTAAAATAAAAAACTTCCTAAAACAGGAAGCTTTTTTATTTATATAATTTTTCCACCACCAACAACAATATCATCTATGTAAAAAACAGCTGATTGACCTGGTGTTATTGCCCTTTGTGGCTCATCAAATATTATTTTTATTAATTTATTTTCTTGAATTATAGTAGCTCTTGCAGATTTAGTTGAATATCTTGTTTTTACTTCTACCTTTAATGGTTCTTTTATTTCATCAAATAATAGTAAATTTATATCTCCTACTAAAACTTCTTTTTGATAAAGTTCTTTTTCTTCTCCAACTATTACTTCATTTTTTTCACTATTAAATCCAAGTACAAAAAGTGGAACCGGATTTGCAATTCCAAGTCCTCTTCTTTGACCTATTGTGTAATTGTAAAGGCCTGTATGTTTTCCTAAAATTTTGCCTTCTTTATTCACAATATTTCCTTCTTTAGGTTTTATATTAGAATTTGTTTCTAAAAACTTTTTGTAATTTCCATCTGGTACAAAACATATATCTTCACTATCTGGTTTGTTAGCTACTTTTAAATTATTGTTTCTTGCAATTTCTCTTATTTTATCTTTACTTTCAAAATCTGCTAGTGGAAACACTACATGTTCTATTAATTCTTTTGGAATACTCCATAAAACATAGCTTTGATCTTTTGCTCCTGCTTTTGATTTTTTCAAAACCCATCTTCCATATTTTTCACTATATTCAGTTTTTGCATAATGTCCAGTAGCAATATAATCGCATCCTAGCTCTTTTGCTTTTTCCCACATTATTCCAAATTTCATATATCTATTACATTCAATACAAGGATTTGGTGTTTTGCAATTTGCATAGCAATTAATAAAATCATCTATTATATGTTTTTTAAATTCTTCTTTACATTCATAAGTGAAGTGTGGTATTCCTATTTGATTACACACATTTTTTGCATCTATATAAGTATTAATATTGCAGCAACTGCTACCTGCAAACAGTTCAAGTGTAGTCCCAATTACATCATATCCACTTTCTTTTAGCAAAAGTGCAGATACCGAGCTATCTACTCCTCCACTCATGCCTAATAATACTTTTTTATTTTCCATTTTAATGACAGCAATCTGATTTAATTTTACCAGATTCTTCTCCTTTATTTATCATATCTTCTAAAGTATGCCATGCTAAAAGTGCACATTTTACTCTTGCCGGCATATTAGAAACATTTTTAAATGCTATTGCATCTTCCAATTTTTCTAGTTCTTCTTCTGTTTTTGTTTCTCTTTTTATCATTTCTATAAATGTTTTTATAATTTCTTTTGCTTCTTCTAATGTTTTTCCTTTTAGTGTATCTATCATTATAGAAGTTGAAGCTTGTGATATAGCACATCCATGTCCTGTAAATGCCATATCTTCTATTATATTTCCATTTAATTTTAACTCTAAGCTTATTTCATCACCACAATTTGGATTATGTCCTAATTCACAAAAATCTGCATGATCTAATTTCTTTTTGTTATATGAATTCATTCCATGTTCCATTATTAGTTCATTATAAGCTTGTTCTAAATCGTCCATTATTTCTCCTATTTTACTATATATTTTTCAAACATATTATATGCTTTATTAAGTCCCTTAACAAGATTATCTACATCTTCTTTTGTATTATAAATATAAAAGCTTGCTCTACATGTTGAATCAATTCCTAAAAATCTCATAAGTGGTTGTGCACAATGGTTTCCAGAACGCACACATACACCTTCTGAATCTAAGATGCTTGCAACATCATGTGGGTGTACTCCTTTGATATTAAATGAGATAACTCCATTATGATTTTCTCTATTAGGAGTCATGTATAATGTTAAATAATCTAATTTAGAAAGCTCTTGTCTTGCATAATCTATTAACTCTTCTTCTATTTCTTGAATTTTATCATAACCAATACTTTCAATATAATCTATTGCTGCCCCAAGTCCAATTACACCTTCTACATTTTGTGTTCCTGCTTCAAATTTGTTTGGAAGTGGTGCAAATGTTGTATCTTGCTCATACACATATTCAATCATATCTCCACCCATTAAAAATGGATTCATTTTGTTTAATATCTCTTTTTTACCATATAAAATTCCAATTCCAAGTGGCGAAAGCATTTTATGACCAGAAAATACTATAAAATCTGCATCCATTTTTTGTACATCTATTCTCATATGAGGAATGCTTTGTGAACAATCTACAATTACAATAGCACCTTTTTTGTGCGCTATTTTTATTATTTTTTCTATGTTATTTATTGTCCCTAATACATTTGATACATGAGTAATTCCAACTACTTTTGTTTTATCAGTAATTTTGCTTTCTATCTCTTCATCTGATATTTCAAATTCATCATTCATATACATATATCTTAAAGTACTTCCAGTAGCTTTTGTTACTTTTTGCCATGGAACTAAGTTTGAATGATGTTCCATAATTGATAAAACAACTTCATCACCTGATTTTAGATTATCCATTCCATATGAATATGCAATTAAATTCAAGCTTTCAGTAGCATTCTTTGAAAATATTATTTCTTCTCTATTTCTAGCATTTATGAATTTTGCAATCTTGGTTCTAGTATTTTCATACTCTTCTGTTGCCTCAATGCTTAAAAAATATGCTCCTCTATGTGGATTCGCATTATAATTTTCATAATATTTTTTGATAGCATCAAGAACTTGTTTTGGTTTTTGAGTTGTTGCTCCGCTATCTAAATAAGTAATTTTTCTATTATTTAATATTGGAAAATCTTGTTTTATATCCATTTTTTCTCCTTTTTATTTGTGTAGCCTTTTATCCTTTTTATATCATATTACATTTTAATTCTTGCAAAAAATCTTTTATTAGATTATTCAATTCCTTATATTTATAATCTTCACTGACATTAAAATGATAATGGCTATTTTGCCTTTTTATTAGTTCACCATTTTTGCCATAGTACTCCATTTTAAAGTTTGGATTTGTAACAGTATTGTCGTCATTCATATCATTGGCTAGTTGTTCCATTTTTTCTAACTCATCACTTGTTATCATATATTCTGTATAGTCTTCATATTGTGTTATTTTTTTTGCATAATCATCATCAAAACATGGTTTTCTATACGTAATACAACATACTTTTCCATTACTAAACACTTTATAAGATACTTGATTTACCGGTTGATACCCCATAATTATTTGTAAATCTGTTAGTTTAGAATCATCCATAAAGTTAACTTCAAATTTTAAGTACTCTCCTTCTTCAGGACTAATAGAATTCCACTTGTTTTCGAATCCTTTCTTTCTTAAGAAAAAATAGCATCTGTATCCGACAAATATTAATTCTATCGCAACAACAATAATCACCAAAATTAAAACTAATTTTAAAATTATTTTCTTCATACTTAATCTAACCTCTTATCAATCTCATATAGTATTTCGTTTTTCAATGCTTGGTTTTTTATTGATTCTAAAATTTTATTAAATCTTGCTCTTACTAATAACTTCATAGCAGCTTTATAATCAAATCCTCTACTCATTATATAGAATAGCTCTTTTCCATCTGCTTTTCCTGCTGAACTGCTATGGTTTCCTTCTACATCTTCTTCCGAACATAATAGCATTGGAAGCGCTATTGATTTTGCTGTGTCTGATAAAAGCATACAGTTTTCATTTTCATTTCCAGTTGCTTTTTTGCATCCTCTTTTAAAATCTATTGTTCCTTTGAAATTCTTTTTAGCATTGTCTTTTAAAGCTCCTTGAACTTCAATACTTACATTAGATTTCTCTCCTCTTAGTTCTGCTATATAGTTTAAATCAAATACTTGATTTTTATTTCCTAGATAAATTGTATTTAGCTGATTATCAGCATTTTTTCCAATAATATTTGAATAATAATTTGTTATACTATTCTTTCCACCAAAATCTACTATGCAATAATTAACTTTTGCTTCTTCTTCAATGTTATTTTGAATTGATAAAAAGTTATTTGAATTATCATTTAATAAATTAACAACAACAATAGTTAAGTTTGAATTTTTCTTAGCATTTACTCTTATAATTCCGTTGTGATATGAATCTACTTCTCTTGAAACATATTTAATTATTACTGTCTCCTTTGTATCTTCGTTTGCATCTATTTCAATATCTTCAATAAGGTTGTTATTGCTATTATCAAAATTGAAATTAAATTGAAGTTCTCTATTGGTTTTACTATTGATTTCTGCTTTAATTCTCACATTAGCATTTTCTTTGACTTGTTCTATTAAATCATTACCTAATCCATAGCTTAAATCTATTGGACTAGTATTATCTGTTAATCTTACTTTTGTATCTTCACATATAGTTTCTAATGATTTAAATTCTTTTATTTTGGTAGGAATTTTCTCATTAATCTCAATATTGTTTATTCTAAAATTCTTAGCTGTTCTAACAGGAGTCTCATTTAATTTTAGCATTTTATTTTTCCTTTCTTTTATAAAAATATAATATATCTTCTGAATTTTTTATTTTTTTATATACTTGATCAATATCAATTTTACTAATAAATTCTATGTACTCATCTACTGATTCATATGTCATTATTTGTAGTTCGCCATCATGAAATTCAAAATATTTTTGATCTAATTTTTCAGGTATTTTAATATCATATTTTTTTATAAGATAACTATTTAATATATCATAGTCTTGATATAGTTGTTTTAAAAACTCTTCTTTTGACATATTTTCTAGCATAATATTATTAAAAAAACAATTATAAAAATAATAATCTACTAGTAAATGTAGAAAAAATCCTCTGTCATAGCTTGTTTCAATTTTATTATTTTCTACATATTTTTCTATTCCAACTTTTGTTCCTAGCCATTTCTTAGCATTTGTTTCATTTGTATTTAATGAATAATGCGTTATTTTTTTATTTGGTACATTATCAACATCAACAGTTGCTTCATAAAATTCTTGTTCATTTTCATTATGTTCTTTCAAATATGTTTTAGCAATTGCTAAATGCATTGCGTAGCTTGCCATTATCCTATTGCTCCTTCCAATTCAAGATTGATTAAATTATTCATTTCAACAGCATATTCAACAGGAAGTTCCTTAGAAATAGGATATGCAAATCCTCTTACTATCATTGCTTTTGCATCTTCTTCAGACATTCCTCTGCTCATTAAATAGAAAATTGTTTTATCTGAAATTTTTCCGATTTTTGCTTCATGTGAAAATTCTACTTCATCTGTTTCAATATCATTTGTTGGAATTGTATCTGATACAGAAATATCATCTAACATTAAACTTTCGCAAGATACTGATGATTTAGATTTTGGAGCATTTTTAGTAATCCTTACTAAACTCCTATAAGTACATTTTCCACCATTTTTAGAAATAGATTTTGCGTTTACAACACTTGATGTGTTTGGTGCATTATGAACTACTTTAAATCCATTATCTAGATTTTGTCCTTTTCCTGCAAAAGAGATTCCTGTGAATTCTGTTTTAGCATTTTCTCCATTTAATATACTCATTGGGTATAACATTGAAATCTTTGATCCGAATGAACCAGATACCCAATCAACTTGTGCATTTTTACCAACTAATGCTTTTTTTGTATTTAAATTAAGCATATTCTTTGACCAATTTTCTATTGTTGAATACCTTAAATATGCTCCATCTTTAACAAATAATTCAACACAACCAGCATGTAAATTTACTTTATTATATTTTGGTGCTGAGCATCCTTCTATAAAATGAAGACTTGCTCCTTCATCTACTATTATAAGAGTATGCTCAAATTGTCCAGATTCTGGTGAATTTAATCTAAAATAACTTTGAAGTGGTATATCTACTTTTACTCCTTTTGGTACATATACAAATGATCCTCCAGACCAAACAGCACCATGAAGTGCAACAAATTTGTGATCATTTACTGGAACACATTTCATAAAATGCTCTTTTACCATTTCTGGATATTCTCTCACTGCTGTTTCCATATCTGTATAGATTACACCTTGTTTAATTAGGTCTTCTTTCATACTATGATATACAACTTCTGAATCATATTGTGCTCCAACTCCAGCTAAACTTTCTTTTTCGGCTTCTGGAATTCCTAATTTATCAAATGTTCCTTTAATATCTTCTGGAACATCATCCCATGATGAAGCCATTTTTCCTTTTGGTCTAACATATGTTGCAATTTCATTCATGTCTAATTCAGATAAATCTGGTCCCCATGTTGGAAGTTCTAAGCTATTATAAACTTCTAAAGCTTTTAATCTAAAATCTCTCATCCAATCTGGGTCATTTTTCTGTTTGGATATTTCTTCAATAATCTCTTTTGTTAAACCTTTTTTTATTTTATAGTCATAATTGTCCTTATTTCTAATATCATAAATATTTCTATTAATTTCCTCTACTTGCGTTTTAGCCATTATAGCAATCTCTCCTTAATTCTTATATTTAGCATATCCATTTTCTTCTATTTCTTTAGCAAGTTCTCCAGAACCTGTTTTAACAATTTTTCCATCTACTAGAATATGAACATAATCTACTTTTAAGCTGCGTAAGATTTTTGTATTATGAGTAATAATCAAAACCGCATTGTTTTCATTTTTAAACATTTCTATACCTTTTGAAACAGTTCTAATTGCATCAACATCAAGTCCTGAATCTGTTTCATCTAATATTGCAAGTTTTGGATTTAATACAAGCATTTGAAGAATTTCGTTTTTCTTTTTCTCTCCACCAGAAAATCCAACATTTAAGCTTCTTTCCATGTTATTTGGATTCATGCTTAATTCTTCCATATATTTTTGAAGTTCTTTTTTGAATTCAAATATTTTTACTGGTTGCCCAGTAACTTTATTTTTGGCATATTTCAAGAAATTTGTAACTGAAACTCCTGGTATTTCTTCTGGTAATTGGAATGACATAAATATTCCTTTTCTCGCTATTTCATCTGTTCTACTTTCAGTTATATCTTCATTTTCAAATAATATTTTCCCTTTTAGTTTTGTATAAACAGGATTACTAAAAATTGCATTTGCTGTTGTTGTTTTTCCAGAACCATTTGGTCCCATAATAACATGTATTTCACCCTTGTTTATTTTTAAATTTATTCCCTTTAATATTTCCTTCTCTTCTGCATTTACATATAAATCCTTGATTTCTAACAAACTATTACTCATTTTGTATCTCCCCTAATTTATTTTTTTAGCAGTTCTTCTTACACAAGCTCTGCATACTTCTTTATTAACATCATAGTTGCAATCTAAATTATTTAATGACAATGTTTTATGTACATATCTTGCAAGCTTATTTATAGTATTATCATTTATTGATGATTTTATATTTTCAGCTTCACTTTTTGCCTCTTCTTCATCTAAACCTAACACATCTTTTAAAAATAAATAAACTATATCATATGTTTCAATAATTTTTTTAGCTAAGTTTTCGCCTGAATCTGTTAGTTCTATTTTTCCATATAATTCATAATTTACTAAACCATTTTCTTTTAGATTATTAATTGCTTTATTAACACTTGGCTTAGTACAATTCATTTTTTCTGCAATGTCTGTTACTCTAATGTTATCATTCTGCTGTTTTAATATATACATACATTTTAAATATTCTTCTAAAGACTTTGAAATCATAACTTTCTCCTTTTTGTTAACTACGGCTAACATTATACTACGGATATAAATGTTTGTCAAGGCTAACTCTTTCTTTTTTATTCAAATTTTGCACTTTTTATGTTTTTTATTACAATCCGTTTATAAATGGTAAAATATATTTCGAGACTAAAGGAGATAATAACAATTCAAATGATCCTGATTTAATTCCAATTGAAAACATTGTTGGAATAACGCCATTAAAATTATGTGTATTTTAGTTACTTTTCAGAAAAAAAAATATAGTCATTTTTGACTATATTTTTAAAATTGATTATCTATTTTGGTAAACACTTTTCCTAATGAATCATTTATTACTAAATCTGCCATATTATCAAGTGGAGTAGCATCTTTGTTTATTAAAATCAGCTTCGAACCTTTAAAATAATTTATTAGTCCACTTGCAGGATATACAGTAAGCGAGGTACCTGCAATAATCAAAACATCTGCTTCACTAATTACTTTAATTGAATTACTTACTATTTCATCATCTAATCCTTCTTCATATAAAACAACATCAGGTTTAATTATACCGCCACATTTTTCGCATTTAGGAATAATGTTTTTACAATTGAAAACATATTCTGGCCCATAAAATTCTTTACATTTTGTACAATAATTTCTATAAACACTCCCATGTAATTCATAAACAACTTTTGAACCTGCTTTTTGATGAAGTCCATCAATATTTTGAGTTATAACTGCTTTTATTTTCCCCTGTTTTTCTAGTTTTTCCAAAACTTTATGAGTAATGTTAGGCTCATATTCTAATGAATTTAACTTATCTTTATAAAATTTATAAAATTCTTCTGTGTGATTTACAAAAAATGTGTGGCTTAACATCATTTCAGGTGGATACTTGTATTTTTGATTATAAAGTCCATCTTTACTTCTAAAATCTGGTATTCCACTTTCTGTTGAAACTCCAGCTCCACCAAAGAATACTATATTATTGCTATCTTTAATTATTTTTATTAATTCTTCAAACATATATTTCCTTCTTAATAAATATTTTTGTCTGTAACTATTAAATCCATTTTTATATCTGTTTTTTCAGCTGGTAAGTCTCCTTCATAAATTTGTTCCTCATAACAAATTCCTATTTTCATACAATTCACATTTGATAAAAATCTATCATAATATCCGCCACCATAACCAAGTCTGTTTTTCTCTTTATCAAAACTTAATCCTGGAACAATAATTAAATCGATTAAATCATTCTGTACTAGATTTTCTTCTTCTGGTATTGGCTCGTCAATACCAAATTTACTTTTTACAAAAATTTCATTATTAGAGATTTTATAAAACTTTAAATTGTTTTCAACTACTTTAGGAAGTATCACTACTTTTCCATTATTTAGAGAATAGTCTATAATTTCAGTAGTATTTATCTCTGATCCAAAGCTTTTAAAAATAGCTATTATTTTAGATTTTTTATATTTTTCAAGATTTATAAGTTTTTCTTTAATTACTAGTGTTTTTTCTTCTTTGTTTTTTATATTGTTTCTAATTATTTTATACTTTCCTCTTATTTCTTTTTTCATAAAATCACTCTTTATTTGTTACTAATAATCTTTTATTATATGCTTGTAATAAACCTAAATAAACAACCTTTGTATTAGCTATATCTCTAAAATCCTCTGGTCTTATTAGTTCTGGTAAGTTTAAATCAATCTCAGATTTTTCTGTTATGTATTTAATAAACTCTGCACAATAAAAACATCTCTTTTTACTTAATTTAATTTTAAAATAAATCGCAAACAATCCTAAAACATTAAAACTAAATGACTTTCTATTATGCTTTATATTTAAAATTAAAAATCTTAACTTCTCATACTGCTCATCTGTAACATTTAAAACCGTAATTCTAGCTCTGGTATTCTTAAATCTCTTAAATGTTCCTCTTCTAGTGCTTTCATGTATAAAACCACCTATAAATGGATTATATGGATTCAGTCTTCCAAAGCTATACATATGATTTAAATCTTTATCTAATGACAAAGATATATGCGCATATTCGTCTTTCATAAAAAACTTAATAATTCTAGAAAGCATTGTTCCCGTATCAGTTAAGACAAAATATATTTTTTTCATTCATTACTTCCCTTTTATTTAATATTCTAATTCTTTTAGCCAATCTCTGACCGTACTACTAGATTCTTCATTTCTAGCAATACTTCCTCTTATAGATAAGCCTTTTGTATTTACAGTACTATCTGTCATTTTATTTTTTATATAATTAAATGTACCTGCATTTCCGGAACCTTCATGAGTATTAAATGGTATTATAGTTTTACCTGAAAAATCATATTTCTCTAGAAATGTATTTATTATCATAGGTACAGCTCCACACCAAATTGGATATCCTATAAATATAGTGCTATACTTTGATAAATCCACATCACCTTTAAACTGTGGTCTAGCATTTTGCTCCTTTTCATATGTAGCAAAATCTGTACATGCTTTATAATCTGCTGGATATGCTTTTACAGGATCTATTTTAAACAAATCCGCTTTTTCTCCAAAGTAATCTTTTATGAAACCTGCCATAATTTCTGTATTACCAACTTCAACAGTTCCTACTGAATAGTTTTCATCCGCTCTTGAGAAAAATGCTATTAATATTCTATTTTCAGAACTTTCATCTGTCTTTTCTGTTTTGACACTGTTTTCTGTTTTTCTTTCAATAGCTTCTGATCTAGCATTAGAAGCTAATCCACTCTCATTAGAATTTTTATTTCCTGATACATTCTCAGCTTGATTAAATGCATATATTCCAACTCCTATTAGAATAGTAGCGATTATTAAAACTCCTGTTATTATTCCATAAGTTACTTTTTTATTCATGATGTTCTCCTTTTCCTTAATATAATTGAACTTCTCATTAGTCTATATACTATCATAAGAGAATGATACACTAATAATCCTAATTTTAGTTCTTTTAAAAACTCTTCTCTATTTGCAAAAAAGTTATCCAAAATAATTATTCTTTGTCTAAAAGTTAATAATTTAAATATCTTCATATCTTTAAACTTTATTGTTTCATTGTTTTTTTTCACATTATCGCAATAAAATAATTTACAAGATAAATTAGAAGTTTTACATCCTGTTTCACTTTGATTAATACATATTCTACAACATCCGTTTTTTATATTACATCCTGGATATTGATGATTTATACACTGTCCATCTTTAAATTGGCACATATTCTTGCCTTTATAAAACTTATCTATTCTATTGCAACTATAATCATAAATATATTCTATTCGCTTTGATTTCTTTTTAATGTTTAATGCTGTAATAATACCTTGTAATTCTTCATCATCTAAACTAGACTTAAACATTACTCTTTTATATAAAAAAGTTTTATACAAAAACAATTTAGAATAAAATTTTTTCTTATTATCTACTAAAATTTCCTTCATTTTTTTTTACCTTAAAATATTATTTTTCTACATAAGATACTGCTGTTTTTAAAGTGCTCAACAAGAATAAAGAAATAATAATTCCACCCAAAATATCACTTGCCCAATGAACACCAGAAATAATTCTTCCAATTACAATTGATAGCATAATTATGATTGTTATAACATTTAATATTTTTCTTATTTTTTCATTTTTAATAAAATATTTGCTTACTAATAATGAACTTCCGCAAATACATATTGCAAGTAAAGTATGACTTGATGGATATGAAGCTTCTAATTCTCCATCTATTATTGTTGGTCTATAATTTATAATCACTTTTTCAAAAAATACATATACACATACAAATACGAAATAAAATACTCCTAAAAAGATAAGCTTCTTATCAACTTTTGCTAAACTCTTCTCTGAAATTAGTTGTTTTACTCCTTGAATTCCATAATAAGCAATTAGCAAAAATGGAAGTACTCCTAAATATTTAGTTATATTATACCAAGTCATATTTACTCCAATAAAATTATGTACGCTCTCATTAATTGCAGAAAAGCCAACCTCTGAACCATTAGGGCCAATAGGTGCAACATCGATATTTTTAACTAAAATAGTATAGCAAACTGATAAAATAAGTAATACTATACTTATTGATAAATATTTTTTGTTCATAATTTTTCCTTTCTAATTATTATACTAATAAATTATATTCGTTTTTATTTTATTATTTCATAAAGCAATTTACAAGCTAATATTCTCTTTACAGCTGTATTTATTTGTTCTTCACTTATAGTTCCAGCATTTACAGCATCAATAACTTGTTTCTTCTCTTCTTTAAAATTTGATGAAATTATCAAATCATTTCCAGCAATAACTGCTTGCGTAGCAGAATTATCAGAAAAGTTTTTAATTGCTCCCATTTCTAAATCATCTGTCATAATTAAACCTGAAAATTTCAAATCTTCTCGTAATATTTTATTTACTTTTGGAGAAAGTGATGCTGGCAACTCATCATCCATACAATTTACTATATTATGACTCACTAAAATAACTGGAGCACCAGCTTCTATTCCTTTTATAAATGGTATAAAATCTTTATTTTTAAATTCTTCATACTCTCTATCATCGATAACCATATCTTTATGTGTATCTAAATTATCTCCATATCCAGGGAAATGCTTCATTACTGAAACAATTTTATCTGTATTCATTTGTGTTATTATTTTCTCAGCATATTCATTTGTTTTTGAAATGTCTGTTCCAAATGATCTATCATATATAAAAGAATCTTCATTAGCCGGGATATCAACTACAGGAGTTAAATTCATATTTAATCCTATGCTTTTTAATAATGTAGTTTTTTCGTTTGAATCTGATAATATCTTGTTAATTCCATATTTTATAAAAATTTCTTGTGGAGATTGAAATCTTTCGTCTCTAAATTCTTCAAACTGGCTAACTCTAACTACTGTTCCACCTTCTTCATCAACTCCTAAGAATAATGGTATTTTACTATTCTTTTGATTTTCTGTTAGCTTTTCTAATATCGATTCTTTAGTTTCATCTTTAAAATCATCACCAAATAAAATATATCCACCTGGATTTTCATCTATTATTTCTTTGTTTGAAGCATCTCCAGAATATCTAACTATAAACATTTGCCCAACTTTTTCTTCTAAAGTCATGAAGTACATGATTCCTTCAGCTTTATCATAATACTTACTAAGCAAATCCGAATTTCCTTTTTCCTCAATCACTACATTATTTTCTATAGCTACTTTATCTTCATAATTGTTATTAAATATTATTGCTGATAAAATACAACAAACTATTATTAGAATGATAAATAAGAAAAAATGTAGCACAGATTTTACTATTTTTTTTAGCACATTATTCACTCTTTCTTTTTATTATATCTATATTTATTATTTCCTTTATAAAATCATTTCCAAAAGCCGTTAATATTAATAATGTAATTAGTGTTATTATTAAAATATTTAAGATATATGAGTCCACAAAAAAGCAACTTTTATATTTTGATAATAATTTTACTATTATTCCATGTACTAAGTAAATACTTAAAGTATTACTACCAATTTTTGATATAATCATAATTTTCTTATTTGACATAAAACTTAATAAAATAAAACTTACACCTAAACTAAAAAGAATCCACATTAATTTATAAATAACTGAATAATTCATGTTTATATATGAAAACGTACCATATAAACATCTTTCATTTTTATATTTTATATTAAATATAAAATATATTGATGCTATTATTAAAATAGCAACATAAAAGGTAGTTTTATATTTGTTTTCTTTATCATATTTTATAATATTAATATTTCTATTTTTTTCAAAAAAACCAAATAGAAAAAATGGAAAGAATGTGATTATTCTTGAAATAGAATAATCATATCCTATTTGTTCAAAAAATCCACTTGCTAGTGAAAGTACAAACGATAATACAATAATAAAAATTGGGTTAATATTATTTCTCAAGTTTTCAGGTATTAATAATATTATTAGTTCCCATACAATTAGTGCATACAAATACCACATTATCCATACTGGCATCTTAAAGTAATTAAAAACTACACTTTCATTTAACACAAATTTATAAAACATGTAGTAAATAGTTTGCCATATGATATATATAACTGTTTTCTTAATTATGCTTTCTTTGCTACATTTCGAAAAATATCCAGAAATATATACAAACATTGGCATATGAAATAAATAAATTATTTTATATAAAGTTCCAGTTTTAATTATCTCAAGTAAATGAGCAAACACTACTAAAAATATTAATATAAATTTTAAATTATCATACTTATATTCTCTAGTTTTCTCCAATGATTATCTCCATAATAAATATAATCCTAAACTTATCATAACCATATAAGTAATTGTTTTTGGCATCATTAACATTCCAAGTTTTGGATTTTCTTTTCCAAATAAAGCAACTGGCATATAAAAAGCAAAACTAAGTATAATACATATTGCCATCGTCTTTCCAAACCATAATCCCTGTATTAAAAACAATAACATTGATATAAATCCAGTAGCACAAAAAATTAAATTTCTAATAGCAGACATTTTTATATTTCCACCATTAAACCAGTTGTTCTGTGGAAGTAAGCATATTATTATTCTAGCAAGTGCTGTAATCCATATTGATATAGGAATCAAATTTATAAAATTAACTTTTGAATTTAATTCTTTCCAAACATAAAATAGTAAAATATAAAAAACTGTCATAGTAATTGATGTAACAATCACACCTAAATCCATCCACCATTTTGTTCTTTCAGTTTCACCTTTAGTATTATTTATAATTCTAGGAATTAAATGAAATGAATCTCCTATAAAAAGCATTAATGTCATAACTCCATATAGTAAAAATAATTTTTCTGAACCATTTATTAAAAATATAATTCCCGCAACAAGCGCAAATAATAAATACACCATGCAAAAAACTGATTCAAAAACTTTCATTATTTTCTTATTCTTTGACATTTTTATCTCCTTATTATTTTCTATTCTCGAATTATATCATATAATTTTTTTCTATACAATAATAAAGCACTGGGCAGATTGTCTGCCCAGCGCCGGTTGGTAAGTAAAGCTACATCGCATACATTATCCGTTCTGTTTGGCAATTGCACGGATTTTGCGAATCGAAGCATACCTAACTGAAATTCCATCGATCCACTTTTTAATCATCAAGATTTTACTGGTATCATGCTCAGTTTCAATATACCTCGATACCAGAAGAAGACTGTTCTTCAGGTCAGCGGCATTGCTATTGCTCACATCCAATTTTTCCGTGATTTTAAGATGGCTTATGAGCAGTTGGCATTCACCACGAAGCTTTTTGCGATCTTCTCTCGGAAGAATTTCGGTCAACTCAGCCAATGCAGCAAGTACTTTAGATGAATCTTTGGACCTGCCCCTTTTCTCCCTCTTAGCAAGGACACCTACATGGCTGTTAAGCTTATTAATCGCTTTATCAAAGTTCATCCAGTCGCACAGTTTGCCACAAAGTAACTTTTCAGGCTCTCCATAGAGAAGATGATCAATTATACTCTCCAGCTTCGAAGTATCCATACAAAGTTCTGCCGGATTAAAGCCTTCAATTGCACGCAGAACATCTTTCAGCTCGCGTAATATGATCCTAGTCTCTTCTTCATCGCCATCAAATCTGGCATCTGTTAGGGCTTTGATTAGCCTCCGAAGTTCATGTTGTGCTCCAATGAAGTCCGCTTTTTTCTTTCCCATACAATCATCCTTTCTATCGGTCGTATAAGTAAACGTAAAGCCTTTTCTACCCTCCTTATATTGGATTTAAGTCATTATACAATGTTTATTTGCAAATAGCAAGTTTTATCATTTATAATTCCAAATAATTTATAATTTCTTTCAATATATTTCCTGCAACAGGGGCTGCCACTCCTCCACCCTGATGCCCTCCTTCGCCTGTGGGATTATATAAAGTAATTAAAATTGTAAGTTTTGGTTCATCTGTTGGGGCAACTCCTATAAATGATGTAACATATTTTCCAGTATTAACACCATCTTCAGACGTACCAGTTTTCCCGCCAATATTATATCCCTCTACTCTAGCATTTTTACCAGTTCCTTCTGAAACAACTGATGTCATCATACTTAATACTTCTTCTGCTGTTTTATTTGATATAACTTGATTCTTATATACTGGTTTTATCTCATTTTTTTCACCAGTTTTAGAATCAATAATAGTTTTTACTACTCTAGGCTTTACATATAATCCTTTATTTGCAATAGTTGAAATCATTGTAATCATTTGAATTGGTGTAACTTCAAATCTTTGACCAAAACTTATAGTAGCAAGTTCAACAGGACCAACTTTTTCTTCCTTCAAAAAAATAGAGCCTGCTTCTCCTACTAAATCTATTCCTGTCTTTTCCAAAAAACCAAATTTTTTTAAATACTCATAATATTTACTAGCACCTACTTTTTGACCTAAACCAATAAAAACAGGATTACAAGAATTCATAAGTGCCTCTCTTAAACTCTGCGAGCCATGTGGTCTATAATATCTCCAACATTTTATTCTTCTTCCAGCGATTTCAATAGAACCGCTACAATTATATGCTCCTGGTTTATCTATTTCTGCAATTCCTTCTTCTAAAGCTGCTGAAGCAGTTACTAATTTAAATGTTGAACCAGGTTCATATGTATCTTGAATTGCTTTATTTCTCCACATTGCTTGCAAATATGTGCTTTTTTGTATTCCTTCCAGTTCACCCCAAATATCTCTTAATTCTTCATTATTAATTTGATATGGTTGGTTTAAATCATAGTATGGATATGTCGCCATTGCTAAAATATCACCATTTCTTGGGTCCATTACTATAACATTTCCACCATCTGTACACACATTGTCTATACAAGCTTCTTCCAAATACTTTTCTACAATTGCTTGAATATTCATATCAATTGTTAAAATAATGTCATTGCCTTTTACCGAATCTTCAAAAGACTCTGATGTGTTTTCAATTTGTTTTCCTTTGGCATCTAATACTCTATTAATACTTCCATTTTCTCCAATTAATACATCATTATATTTTGCTTCTATCCCATCTAGTCCCTGATTTTCACTCCCTATAAATCCTATAACATGTGATGCAAGTGTAGAATATGGATAATATCTTTTAGTATCTTCATCGATATTTATTCCTGAAAATATTTCATTTTCTTCCATCCATTTTCTTAGTTTATTTGTTTTATCTTTATCAACTCTTTTAGCTATATTTTCTATTGAAGTATTTTTATTCACTCTTTTTAAAATCTTCTCATAATCTAACTCAAAAATATCAGCTAATACTTTAGCAACTTTTTCTTTATTCTCTTTAGAAATATTTACAGGACTTACAGTTACACTTTCAACACTACTACTCTGTGCTAAAACTATTCTTCCTGATGCATCATAAATTGTTCCTCTATTTGCCACAACGCTTCTGCCAGAATTCCTTTGTTTCTCTGATTTTTCCGACCACTTTTGTCCTTCAATAAATTGAATTATACCAACCCTCACACACAAAATAATCCATAATAAATTTACAATCACCAAAATAAATATTATTTTCTTTTTTGAATCTAAGTTTCTATTCAAGTTCTTTCCTCCGTTTATCTAATACTATTTTACTTAAACGAAAAAAGAACAAAAAAATAGACTCTCTTTTTAGAAAATCTATTTTTAAAACATATTTTGAATTTTTTCAATTATTTTTTCTAGTAAATTCTGCTCTTTCTCTATGATAATCTCTTCTGTTCTAGGCTCTACATAATCTTTCTTTGAAAGACTTATATATACAATTTGTCTGTTGCTTAGTTTTTGCATTCCTAATAATTCTTTTGCAGCTTTTTCAATATTGTTTGTATTAATACTATTTTGTATATTAATCTCAAGCTGATTATTAATTTTCTGTAATTCAGTAATTTCTGCTTTTAAATCTTGTATTTTTGCAAAAGATTGAGTAATTAGGGAATTCCTATATATGCTTATAAAGAATATTAAGAATATAATAAAGCATTTCGCAAAAATTGAAATTCTAGTTCTTATATTTGAAATATGATTATTTTTAGATATATTCTCTTGTTGCTTTTTATCTTTTTTAGGAACTTGTTTTTTAGTGGATTGCTTGTTATTTGCTTTCTTATTAACTGTTTTTTTCTTAGTACCAGATTGACTTGGTTTTCTTTTGTTATTATATTCTGGTTTTAACTTTCTTGGACTTGTTTCATATTGATATGAATATGAATGCATTCCTAATTCCTCCTTTCTTTTGTATTTTTATCCAATTTATATTTTCTCAAAAATCCTTAATTTAGCACTTTTGCTTCTTGGATTTTCTTCTGTTTCTTCTTCAGTAGGAAGCATTGGCTTTTTAGTAATTATCTTTCCCTTGGTTACCGCTCCACAAACACAATATGGAAGTCCTGGTGGACAAGTGCATTTTCCAGCTGAATCATTAAATGCATTTTTAACAGCTCTATCTTCTAAAGAATGAAATGTTAAAATGCATAATCTTCCACCAGATTTTAAACTGTCTATCGAATTAATTACTGTATTATATAATGGTCTAATTTCATCATTCACTTCTATTCTTATTGCTTGAAATGTTCTTTTAGCTGGATGACCATCTTTTTTATTTCTTGGTACAACAGTTTCAATTATTCTAACTAATTCATCCGTTGTTTCAATCTCTTTTTGTTTTCTATGTTCTACGATTTTTCTTGCTATTGCTCTAGAAAATTTTTCTTCACCATATTCATAAATTAAATTTGCTAATTCTTCTTCATTATATTTATTTACTACAATTTTAGCTGTTAAGGTTTGTGACTTGTCCATTCTCATGTCTAATTCACCATTTCCAATATAACTAAAACCTCTATTTCTCTCATCTAATTGATATGATGATACTCCTAAATCTAATAGGATTCCATCTACACCATTTATATTTCACTCTTCTAATATTTCTTTTATATTATCATGATTGTTATGAACAAATTTAATATTATCAAAATCTTTTAGCCTTTCTTTAGCAACACAAATAGCCTCTTCATCTCTATCAATTCCTATAAGAAGCCCTTTTTTAGATATTAAATTTGCTATTTTTAAACTATGACCAGCACCACCAAGAGTACCATCCACATAGATGCCATCTGGCTTAATGTTTAAACCATCAATACATTCTTGGAGCATAACTGGTTTATGATTAAATTCCAAATTGTTACTCCTACAACGTTTTTCCTTAATTAGCATAAACAGTTGGTAGAAATATACCAACTGTCATGCTAATTTTTGTTTTTTCATTTGTAAATTAATTTTTCATCTTTCGTATTTTTTTAATCTTTTGTACTATATACCTTTTACCTTAAGTAAATCATATATATTCGTCTTTTGTATAACATCTTTTGTATACTTTTTCTTTCGTAAATTAAAAATTTTTATCTTTTGTACTTTTCCAAATCTTTTGTATATTTAGAATTTGTCTTTAGAATGTTTATATAAACTTTAGCAAGTTATATACCAAGCATCTCCATTTTCTCTGCGATCTCATCAGCTGAAATGTCTTCATCACATTTCTCCCATTTATCTTTGCTCCAAATTTCAATTCTTGAATCCATACCTACAATAACAACATCTTTTGTTAATCCAGCAAATTCTCTTAAATTACTTGAAATTAGGAATCTACCTTGTTTATCGATTTCGCAATCAATGGCTCCAGCGAAGAAAAATCTAGAAAAAGCTCTTGCATCTTTATTTGAGATTGGAAGTGTTCTTAATTTTTGTTCAAAGTTTTTCCATTCTTCCATAGAAAAAGCAAACAAACAACCATCAAGGCCTTTGGTAATTATGAACTTTTCACCGATATCATCTCTAAGCTTAGATGGCATTATTAATCTGCCTTTGGCATCTAGAGAATGCTCATATTCACCAATTAACACTTTGCCTTATCTCCTTCCTTTTTCTACCACTTTGTTCCACTTTTCTCCACTTCAATTAAATTTTAATATATAACATTTTAATTTGCAAGTATTTTTTGTAAATTTTTTATTTTTTTTATATATCTATTATGTTACAATAATAGTGGAGGTTGAATATGCTAGAGAAAAACGCTATTATTGTTAATTTAATAACTTATATTGTTTTACTATTGCCATCTATTATTTATATAGTTTTTAAGAAAACATTCTCTAATAAAAAAGAAGTTTTATATACTATGGCTATACTTATTCTTATCCAAGCTATTCTTTCTTCTATTTTATACATTTTTTCTAATAAAATATTTTCATTATTTATCAAAAAAACAGGTACTATCAATATGTCTGTTTTTATTTCTCGTATCGTATTTTTGGGCAGCAGTTTATATCCATTAAAAATTATTATTCCTACTTATTTCTCAAATAATAGCAATAAAAAAACAGTAATTCTTATTACAACAAAAATTACTGTTACTATATTCTTTTCAATTTTAGGATATTTACTATTTTCTACTGTGGGTCTTTTATATTCTTTCCCTATTAGTGATATTATATATTACGTCATATTAATAGCGCTATTTTCAAAATCTAATAATTGTTAGAAATAATTTCTAAATTTGCATCAATAGAATCTACTGAAGGTATTCCAACCTTTGCATTTAAGATTGTATTTTCTTCAGTAATATAAATCATCGCAGGAAATTCTGTTATATTATAATTCCTTACAGCCTCTTTATAAAAATCATAGAAAATCTCTAATTTATATTTGTCTTTTAGTTCAGGATTAACTTCTCTATTAGTATTTACCATTAAGAATTTTACTGTATCTTTGTATGTTTCATATAGTGAATCTACTTCACCTAATACTTCTAAAGAATCACTATCTTTATCATTAAAGAATAAAATCATTACAGGATTATTCTCATATTCTGATAAATTAACTTCTGTATTGTCTTCTCTATATACTGTAAAATTTAAATACTTTGTAATTTGTATATCAGATGTATTGGAAGGTTTTTCTTCAACTGCATAATCTATAATTGGTTCAACACTGCTTTTTTGATTTCTAAGTTGAATCATTTTTACAGAGCATACTATAAATGTTACTCCTAATACAAAAACTAAAAAAATACTAACTAAAACAATAACCGTATTTCTACTCATTTTTTTCCTCTTTTCTCTCCATTGTTTTTATTAATCAATTATGATATATTATTTTTATTAATGGAGGTATATTATGGTTTTATATTCTATTGACAGATTTGAAGGTAAGTTCGCTGTGTGTGAAAACTTAAGTTCAAATGAATTTTGCAATATTCCAAAAAAAGATTTGCCTAAAGGTTGTAAAGAAGGTTCTATTATTAAATATGATAATAATCATTATTATCTAGACAATGAATCAACAAAAAACAATCAAAATCAAGTTAAAAATCTTGTTAATAATTTGTTTAAGCGAGATTAGTTTCCATCGAAACTAATCTCTATTTTTATAATTTCGTTTTGATTACCATCACTTACAATTTGTATTGTGCCATCTAAATCTGTTCTATAAATTTCTGTTCCTAATTTTTTTATTCTATTTAAAACTTTTTCTTTTGGAAGTCCATAACTGTTTTCTTTTCCAACTGATATTATTGCTATTTCAGGTAATACTTGTTTTAAAAACTTTTCTGAACTACTTGTATTTGATCCATGATGCCCCACTTTTAGAACATCAACATCATTCCATAATCTTGATTTTTCATTTTCTATTTCAGCATCACCCATAAATAAATATTTAAGGTTTTTATATCTCATTTCAATTGTTATTGAACTCAAATTTGCATTATCAGGTTCTGAATTGTCTACAGACATAATTTCAAATACTAAATCTTCTACAAAAAATTTGTCACCAATACTTGCTTCATTAATACTCATACTTTTATTATTTAATGAATTTAATAATTTATTATAATATGATGTAGTATTCTGAGCATTATATGGCAAATAAAATTTTCCAATATCAAATCCATCTACAATGTAACTCATTCCGCCTATGTGATCTTCATGTACATGTGTTCCTATAACATAATCTATTTTATTAATGTTAAGTGCTTTTAATCCATTTACTATCTTAGGTCCATCTTTACTATTTCCTGCATCAATCAATATTGTTTTATTCTTATACACAATCAATTCACAATCAGCTTGTCCAACATCTAAAAACAATATGTTTAACTTCTCTTTATCAATTGTAATATTTTCTGATACTCTTGAAATAATTTCTTGATCTTTTTTGACACCACCAAATGAATCTTCATATGCAGACACAACTCCAAATTCTGCTGATACGATATCAAAAATTTCAAATAATTCTGGTTGTTCTGTAAAAAATAACAAGAGTAGCAATATAATTAAAACAATGACTTGCAAGAATAATTTGGACTTTCTTTTCTTACGTGCCATACTGTTCTCCTCTACTTAAAATTTTAACAATAAAAATATCTTTTATCAAGTTTTTATAAAATAAAATAACTTCAAATTTGCATTTTGAACAAAATGATTATATAATTTGGTAGTAATTTCTAAAGGAGAAAAATATGAATTATTATTTATTAATTAGACCTGTAATTGGAGCAGGAATCGGATATATAACAAATTGGATTGCAGTAAAAATGCTATTTAGGCCTTTAAACCCTATTAAAATTGGAAAACTAACATTGCCATTCACACCTGGAATAATACCCAAAAATAAACCAAGAATTGCTGAAGCAATTGGAGATGCAATAAGTCAGAATTTACTAACAGAAGAGTCTCTTCGCTTAACACTTCTTTCTGAAGAAAAGAAAACCGAAATTGAAGAAAATATCAAAAAATCTCTTGAAAAATATATGCAAGAAAATGATATTACAATAAAAAATTTTTTATGTTCAAATATTTTAGAAGAAAACTTAGTTAAAATTGAATCAAAACTATCTACTAGTTTATCTGAAAGCATCTTTTCTTCTGTTAAAGAATCTAATTTAGGTAATATTGTTTCAGACCAAATTTTACTTGTTGCAAATGAAAAATTAAAAGGTTCTATTCTTGGCATATTTGGTGGAAATAAAATATTATCATCATTAAAACCTGAAATCTCTGCAAAAGTTGATGAATATATTAATGAGCATGGTGAAGAAGCAATTAATAAAATGGTTAATAATGAAATTTTGAAAATAGAAAACAAAACTGTTGCAGGAACTATTAATAGTATTGAGCAAAATGACTTAAATTTAACTTCAATCATTATGAAATTATACGAAAAAATCATATTGGAAAAATTACCAAATTTGTTAGAAACACTCAACATCTCAAAAGTTGTCTCTGATAAAATTAATTCTATGCCTACATTAGAATTAGAAAAAATAATTTTAGAAATCATGAAAAAAGAATTGAATGCTCTTGTAAATCTGGGAGCACTTATAGGATTTGTATTAGGATTATTGAATTTATTATTTTAAAATAAAAAATGAGTATGCTAATAATAGCATACTCATTTTTTATTAATTTTCTTTTTCAACCATATTCCAAAGCATTCCATCTTTTAATGCTTCACTATTTCCACCTAAAATGTCTACTAATTTATACGCAAATAACAATGTTGTTCCTGGTCCTCTACTAGTTATTAAATTACCATCTACTACAACTAATTCATCTACGTAATTTGCTTTTTCGAGCATATTTTCAAAATCCTCTCCAGGATATGATGTGATATATCTATTTTCTTCTATGCCAGCTGATGGCAAAATCATTGCTGGTGAAGCACAAATAGCTGCTATATATTTATCTTCCATTTCATTAAATTTACGAATTGTATTAAGTACTCTTTCATCTTCAGAAAGATATTTAGCTCCTGGAAGTCCTCCTGGACACACAACCATATCATATTCCATTATTGTATTATCAAATAACTTATCTGCCTTTACCGTAACACCATGTGCACTAGTAACATGTTCGCTTTGTATACTCACTGTATGACATATAAAACCAGCTCTTCTTAAAACATCCACTGTTGCTAATGCTTCTATATCTTCAAAACCATCTGCTAAAAAAACTGCTATTTTTTTCATTATCATTTACCTCCTTTTACATATAATTATTATATTACTTTTAAGCGATTAAAATCAATATATTACGCAAATATTGACAAATACTGGCTTTTGTTATATATTATATCTATAATTTTACGTAAACTTGTTTTAATAGGAGGTTTTATTTATGTTTAAGGAATTTAAAGAATTCATTGCAAAAGGTAACGTTATGGATTTAGCTGTCGGTGTTATCATAGGAGGCGCCTTTGCTGATATTGTTAATGCATTAACATCTTCTTTCATTCAACCATTACTTGCTTTAATTGGTGGAGCTGAAGTACAAGGAACTATTCCACTAGGAGATTCTGGACAAGCATTAAATTATGGTGCTTTTCTTACAGCAGTAATCAACTTTTTAATCGTAGCATTTATCTTATTCTTAATGGTAAAAGCAGTTAATACAGCAGATAAGAAAAGCAAAGAATTATTAGAAAAATCAGCTACAAAAATAATGAAAAAAGATAAAGACGGAAAAGAAGTTGAAGTTGAACCAGAAACAAAACTTTGCAAATATTGTTTAACAGAAATACCATACAAAGCAACAAGATGCCCACACTGTACATCAGAACTAAATCTAGAAGAAATATTAAAATAGTTTCACAGGGACGTTCCTTTTAGTTCCACTTTGGCACTAATGGGACACTCTTTTAGAACATAAAAAACTCTCTAGCAATTTGCTAGAGAGTTTTTTTACTATTCATCTTGTTTCCACTCTTTTTCAGTATCATATTTTCCACGTATATTTTTTAGTCTTTTTCTATTATGTTTTGCAATAATAATGTTTATAATTATTATACTAATCATAATACTATATGTTATTACTGGAATAATATCTCCTGTATTTGGGAAGATTCTTGTTTTTTCTTCTTGTTTCTTAGTTGTTGAAGATGTTTTATCATCATTTGCTTTAGATTCTTTTATATTATCTATTATTCTATTAATAATAGTTTCTTCTTTAGCACTTAATGGTTTTTCTTCTTTATTGTTGCTATCATATTTGTTATTATTATTATTATCTTTTTCATCTTTGTTATTTTCTTCAGGTTTTGTTATTTTCTTATAATAATATTTTACTGTAATATCTTCTGGAGTCATTTGTCCTTTTTCTTCACCATCAACTTTACTATATTTGTATTCTTCAAATTCTTTTGCTTTAGCTTCATAAGAATCTTTTTCATGACCTTTTATAATTTCATCTTCACATAATTTCTCTTCTGTATCTTCATCATAATATTCAATGATTACTTTTGTTTTTCTAATGTAATAGTATTTTACTTCGATTTCTTCTATTTGCATTTCTCCATTTGTGTTTTCTGGATACTTTTCTTTTATGATATCATAATTTTCAAACACTTTTTCTTCCGTATCATATGAGTCTTTTACATGTCCTTCTATTATTACTGTTGAATCTCCTTCTTCCTCAACTATCTTTTCTCCAGATATGTTGTCTATGTACTCTACTATTACTTTAGCTTTTCTTCTGTAATAATAATCTACTTCGATTACTTCTATTTGCATTTCTCCCTCTTCATTTTCTGGATATTTTTCTTCAATTAGATCATATCCATCAAATTCTTTTGGAGATGTCTTATATTGATCACCTACATGACCTTCATAATATTCTGTACTATCTTTTTCTTCATATCTTGGAGTTAATTCATCTAGCAATGAATTATCATTTTCCTCTAATGGAATCTTTTCTTTTATAATCTCTCCTGTTAATGCATCAATATATTTTGCTATTACTCCTGCAGATTTACGAGCATAATAATATCTTACAGTTATTTCTTCTGCTTGCATTTCTCCTTTTGCATTTTCAGGGTAAAGTTCCATTACAATATCATAATCATCAAATTCTTTCTCTTTTGTTTCATAATAGTCTCCTTCATGGCCTTGAAGATATTCTATACTTTCTTTTTCTAGGAATTTTTCTTCACCCTCAATTGGAACTTTTTCTATTAAAATATCACCTGTCTTAATATCAATGTATTCAACTATTACACTTGATTTTTTAATATAATAATAATTTACTTCTATTGTCTCTGCTTTCATTGTTCCATCTGCATTTTCCGGGTATCTTTCTAGTACTAAGTCATATCCTTCAAATACTTTTGATGAAGTTCTATATGTATCTCCAACATGTCCTTGATATTCTTTTGTACTGTCTACTTTCTCGTTTTCAACAATCTCATCAATTGTTTCATTTGTTTTAATATCAATATGTTTTTCGATAACCTTAGCTCTTTGTTTATAATAATAGATTACATGAGTTTCTTCTCTTTCCATTTCTCCTTTGGCATTGCCTGGATACTCTTCTTGTACTAAATCATATCCTTCAAATTCTTTTTCTTCTGTCTCATAATGGTCTCCCTCATGACCTGTTATTATCTCTGTAGAATCTTCACCATTTTCAATAATTGGCTCATTTGTATATTTATCAACATACTCAGTTTTTACACTTGACTTTCTAATATAATAATATCTTACTTCAATTACTTCTGAGCTAAATGCGCCTTCAGAATTTTCTGGATACTCTTCTTGTACTAAATCATATCCTTCAAATTCTTTATTTGAAGTACTATATGTATCACCTTCCAAACCTTCATGTAATGTTTCTTCTAAAATATCATCTGTTTTAATATCAATATGCTTTTCAATTACTCCAGCAGATATTTTAGCATAATAGTAATTTACTTCTGGTTTATTAGCATTTAATTTAACATCTTTATTTTGAGGCTCTTCTACTAATACATATCCATCAAAATCCTTAGAACTTGTTGTAACAACTTGATTTTCAACACCATTTATTGTTTCAGATTCTAATATTTCACCAGTTTCTCTATCAATATGGTTTACAATCGCACTACCATTCTTTCTATAATAATGAACTACATATGTTTCGTCATCTAACATCATTCCAACAGCATTTCCTGTTGAGTAAGCATATGTATATCCATAAAATTCATCAATTAAAGTAGTTGCATCATAATCATCATATATTTGTCCATTAATTATTTTTCTGTCTCCAATCTCCACTAAATCCTGTTCATAAACATATCTTACTATTACTTTTGCTGGTTTTCTTACATAATATACTCTAATTACATTTTCATCTTCATTTGCTGACATTACTAAAATAAAGTTTTCTGTTTTTTGTAATTCAAAATCTTCAACTGGTTTTGGAGTATATGTACCTATTTGTTCTCCATATAATGCTCTATATCTTTCTGTAAAGAACGGATCTAATATACCGTCATAGTAATACTCAACTGTATATTCAAATACACTTCTTATATAGTAAAGTCTAATAATATTGTTTTCAGGATTTTCTGTTATGGTTAATGGTAATCCTTCATCTTTTTCGAACTCATATCCTGTAATTACCTTATCTTCCGCTGATGTAACAATATCTTGATATGTTGCCTTTAGCTTGTCTGTTTTACTATCATCAATTTCTCCATCATAGTAATACTCTACTGTATATTCGAATTGATCTTTCTCGTAATACAATTTAATAACATTTGTTGCCGGAATATCTGTTACTTCTAATGGATAATTATATGTTCTGTCAAGTTTATATCCTGTTATATTCTTATCTTCTACATTATCAATAATATCTTCAAATGTAGCGATAAAAGTATCTGTCTTACTATTATCAATTACTCCATCATAATAGTACTCTACAGTATATTCAAATTGATCTTTTATATAGTAAATCTTAATTACATTTTCATTCTCATCTGCAGATATCGTTAAAGGAACATTTTCTTTTTTATCAAATTTATATCCTCTAATATTTTTATCTGTATAATTTGTAATTACATCTAAATATGTAGCTTCTACAACTTCTGTCTTTTCATCATCTATTACATTTTCATAATAGTATTCAACTCTGTAATTAATTTTTCCTTTTGTATAGTAGATATTTAATACATTTGTTCCTGTTGTGATTTCTAATGTTTCCTTATCTACTGAATCATAAGTATATCCTGTAATTTCAATTACTTCATCACTACTATTAATAACATCTTTAAATGTTTGATTTTCTACTAATTTTTGATCATGTATTACTTCATTAGTATCTTTATCTATATAGTTTACAGTATATTTTAAATCATTACGTTTTGTATAGTAGAATGTGTGTTCATTTACTCCTGTTGTTATTTCAATATCAGCTGATGTTGGATCTACCTTATTATATCCGTCAATATCTATTGCATTTTCTGTTATTACATCTGCAAATGTTTGATTTTCTACTACTTTATCAGTTGCAATTGTTTCGTTTGTTCCTTGCTCCTTATAATGTACTGTATATGATAAGTCTGTACGTTTTATGAAGTATACTTTTATTACCCCTCCAGCATTAATTATTTCTGGTATCTCATCCGGATCAGTTACATCTAACTTATATCCATCATATTTATCTGTTAGATTAATTTTATCTTTAAGTACTGGAATTGTATTTGGTTGTAATACCTGTACAGTTATTCCTTCAAGTTCTGTATCTTCACTTACAATTGTATTATCTTTATAATACTCTACTGTGTAAGTTAAATACTTAGTTTGCTCAGGATCTACTATGTAGTATACTTTGATAATGTTTTCTTCCTCATTTGCTGATATTGTCAATGGTGCACCTTCTACATCATCATACTTATAACCATATTTATTTTTATCATTATAAGAAGAAATAACATCTAAGAATGTTGCTTCTATTATATCTGTTTTTTCATCATCTCTTACATTATCATAATAGTATTCAACTGTGTAATTGAATTTTCCTTTTGTATAGTAGATGTTTATTACATTTGTTCCTGTTGTGATTTCTAATGTTTCCTTATCTACTGAATCATAATTATATCCTGTAATTTCAATTACTTCATCACTACTATTAATAACATCTTTAAATGTTTGATTTTCTACTAATTTTGATTCATGAATAGATCTATTAGTATTTTTATCCAAATAAT
>JAEESU010000028.1 GCA_016290095.1 Clostridia bacterium | reverse complement strand
TCCACTACCTATTACATTGTTTACTGTGAATGTACTTGTTAAGCCTTTTGTTACTTGTCCGCTCGTTGCTGATAATGTTATTTCTCCACTTGCTTTATTTATTTTTATTACTGCTGATCCTGTTGTTGTTTTATATCCTTCTTTTGTTACTTGATAATATACTGTTTTTGTTCCTGCATTTGTTAATTTTGGACTTGAACTTAAATTATATGTTCCTTCTGTTTCTCCATATTTTATTGTTGCATCTGCTTCTGTGCATGTTACTGTTATTCCATGTGGTTGTCCGTCATATGTTCCTGTATATCCACTTGCTGTTACATTTAAAGCTGGTTCTGTATATAATTCATAATTAATATTGTTTTCTATTGCATATTGTTCTGCTGCAGAACCTGATTGGCATCTTATTGTAATATTTTCACATCCATCAAATATATTTACCCCGCCCATTGTAGTTACTGTACTTGGAATTGTCACAGTTCTTAAATTAACACAGTTTTTAAAAGATGAATTTTTTATTATCCTTACTTCAGCTGGAACTATATATGATGTTTCTGTTCTTCCCTGAGGATACAATACTAAGGTGCTCATACTTTTGCTATATAACACGCCATTTTGGCTTGTATACTCCGAACTATTATCAGAAACTGTTATATTTTGTAAACTAGTACAGTCAGAAAAAGTAGTATAACCCTCTATATACGCTGTACTTGGTAGTGAAACGTTTTTTAAATTAGAACATCCTGCAAATGCCGATCCCCATACACGTGTTACTCCTTCTGGTATTGTTATAGATGTTAACCCTGTACAATATCTAAAAGCTGATTGCCCTATTTCTGATATATTTTCTGATAAGTTAATGCTTGTTAAATTTTTACATTGATAAAATGCACTACCAATATCGGTAACTGTGTTTGGAATAGTATATGATGTTTCCGTTTTAGCAGCCGGATATAATAATAATTTGGTTTTATCCTTGTTAAATAAGATTCCGTTTTCGCTTAAATAATTTGGATTATTACTGTCAACAGTTACATTTAATAGTTCATCTCTATATCCAGTGCCTATTAAGGATCCCTCTATATTGGTTACTGTACTTGGTATTGTTAAATTTGTAATCCCTGGTATCACCGTAAAAGCATTGTTACTTATTCCTGTTACTGTTAAATTGTTTTTTGTATAACTATTAATTTTTGATGGAATATTAACTCTTGTTTTATCGCCCTTGTATTTTATTAATGTAACACTATTTCCATCACTATTTACTGAATATTCATAAGGTCCAATACTAGATACATCTATAGTAACAGTAGAACCAATATTACCAATCATATCAGTATAAGAAAGTTCACAATCTCTAAAAGTTGTTCCTTCATATCGATCAGTATAAGGACTAACAGGATTATAATTAAAACTAAGTGGTTCATTTGCTGTAACCACATATTTTACTGTTCCATTCGTATCCATATAGTATTCAATGTTTATTATTATATTACCATTGTTAGTACATTTACCATCACTACCATAATTCCAGCCTTTATATGTAGTGTTTTTTACCATGGCTCCTTCTGGGTATCCACTTACTGCATTCTGTGTCTCACAAAAATAAAAGTACTCTTTAGGAGGTTGATAAGTAACAGCATTAACAGCCAGTCTTCCTTTTATCATAGCTCCCACTGGAAATCCAAATGGTTCTAGTTCAGTATCATTTGAAACTCTAAAATAATACCAATAATCACCTATTTGTTCCCAACCTTGTGCCATTACACCGGGTTCCGGCTATATTCCCTGAACTCTCTGGTTTTAGATAATACTTATATCCATTAAGTTCCAGCCAACCTATTACCTTATTTCCGTTTTCATCGTAATAATACCAATTGCCATACTTTTCTACCCAGCCTGTTTCAGCATGAGCTGGTATTGGAAACATGTATCCACCTAGTAAAACTAATAGCAATAAAATCGCTATTGTTCTTTTAAAGACTCTTTCGTTCATAGTTTTCTCCTTTAAAAAACTTCTTAATTAAATACTTAAGATATTAATATATATAAAGAAGGTTCTTTTCAATATGCCTTTTTTGCCAGAGATGAAAAACGCCTTGTACCTATTTACGGAACTATATTTTAATGGATTTATTTCATTTTAATACTATTTTTATATCATTTTTATTACTAAAACAATTCTTTTTTTACTATTACCTAAGGATTAAGTACTCTCAATAATTACTTTTTTATTTTTATCTAATCAATATGTGTTTGTTGTAATAACATTTCTATTAAACCTAATATTCACATATAATTTAAAAATGTTTTAAAAAAAGAGATACATTTTAATGTATCTCTTTTAGTATTAGTAATTCAAATCGTATCCAATTACTTCTGCTCTATGGAATAATATTCTTTTTGTATCCATGTTTGTTATTTTATCATCATCATCAATATCTGCTGCTTCAAATTCTGCATCTGTAGGATTTACTATTTCTGCTCTAAATGCTTTTATTAACAATGAATCTCTTACATTAGAAACTCCGTCTCCATTTATGTCACCCTTTACAATTGCTATATATTCTACTGTTTTTCCTCTACCATTTGTTATTTTTACTACCATTCCTGTTGATATGTAATTCTCTGTTACTTTCTCTCCATCTTTTGTAATTTCTACTTCATAACCTTCTTCTTTTATTAGATTATTTATAAAATCCGAAATTGGTGTTTTATTCTTTATATTGGTAATTTTTGTACCTTTTATATTATATCCATATTGCTCATCAACTATATCATCTTCATTGCCGTTGTTATTCTTTGTTACAGTAATTGATTGTGCTACTTTCTTAGTTACTCCATCTTCTGTGTAACTTATTATTATACTTGTTTGCCCTTCTTCTAAGTTATTTCCATTTTCAATTATATAATTTGTTATCAGACTTATGCTATTGTCACTATATGTTGCTGTTATTTCCATTCCTGTTATATCAAAATCTTGTTCTTCTATATAATCTGTTTTATCCGGTTCTTTTGTTACTTGATAATATACTGTTTTTGTTCCCACATTTGTTAATGTTGGACTTGCACTTAAATTATATGTTCCTTCTGTTTCTCCGTATTTTATTGTTGCATCTGCTTCTGTGCATGTTACTGTTATTCCATGTGCATTTCCATCAGCGGTACATCACTTTTAGGTTGGTACAATTAGAGTAATATTTTTACTTTTTTTAAAAAAGCTCTAGACAAACCTAAAAAACTGTTGTATGATATCACAAACTTATAAAAAAAGAGGTGATTTCTTTGGAAATTTTATTTAATCTCTTTTTTATAACTTTTGGTATCTATCTATTTATAATCATTTATTTTTTGTACTCTCTTATAGAAATATTCTTTTTGCAAAATTTGCAAGGATCTAAATTAAAATTCAAGAAAACTCAATTATGAAATTAAAAATTTTAATTATCAAAATCTTTTTCTTTTTAATATCTTTCTCTATGCTTTTTTCTTGTATATATTATTGGTTTAAACCTATACTTAAAGCAAAACATCTTATTTTTCCATATGCTATACACAAATTTGATATTGTAGAAACATATCCAGAAACATGGGCTAAAATCAAAAAGTATTATCTTATGTCTTTTACAGCTTCTTACTTTATAGTTTTTATAAACATTTCAAGCAAGATATATTTTCCTATTAAAAAGTCAAAAAAGAGGCATCATCATCCATCTTCAAGTTTGAAATTAACTATAGGCATAAATGATGATTTACCTGTTTATATTGAAGAGTCAGGATTATATCAAAACATACTAATTACCGGAACAATTGGTACAGGAAAAACATCTTCTGCTATGTATCCTTTTACAGAACAGCTTATTAATTACCAAGCAAATAATTATAATGAAAAACTAGCAATGTTAATTTTAGATGTAAAAGGCAACTATTTCCAAAAAGTACTTGATTTTGCTAACAACTCAGGAAGATTATCTGATATTATTGCAATAGATTTATCTGGAAATTATACCTATAATCCTTTAGATAAACCTCACTTGTCACCTATTGTACTGGCTAATAGATTAAAAACTATTTTAAGTTTATTTAGTCCTAATAATTCAGAATCATATTGGTTAGATAAGGCTGAACAAATTCTTGCCGAAGCAATTAAATTTTGTAGATTATACAACAATAACTATGTTACTTTTGCAGAACTACACAAATTAATAATGTTTCCTGAATATTATTTTCAAAAATTATCTATTGTTAAGAATTTATTTAAATCTGGCAAGTTTTCTAATGAAGATGCTTATAATCTTCTTTCATGCATTGACTTTTTTGAAAAGGAGTTTTTTTCTCTAGATAGTAGAACCATTTCAATTTTAAAGTCTGAAATTAGCAGAATAACAAATGTCTTTGTCTCTGATTATCAAGCATCAAAAGTCTTTTGTCCTCAAAAAGAAAAAATTAGGTTTGATGGATTTAAAGAAATTCTTGAAAAAGGAAAAATTGTTGTCCTAAATATGAATTTAGCAGAATATAAGAATCTATCTAAAATAATTGCTGCATATTTAAAATTAGATTTTCAAACCGAGGTATTATCTACATTAAATAAACAAAAAAATTTTAGAAAAAATGCTTTTATTTGTGATGAATTTCAAGAATATGTTACATCAACAGATGCTGACTTTTTCTCTCAAGCAAGAGAAGCAAAATGTATTAACATTATCGCTACTCAAAGCTATTCTTCTATTAAAAATGCTATAAAAGATGAGAATAGTTGTAAAGTAATTATTCAAAATATGATTAATAAATTATGGTTCAGAACTGATGACATTTATACTATAGAAGAGGCTCAAAAACTACTAGGAAAAGAAGAAAAAGAAAAAATTTCAACAACTATTTCTGAAAACGCAAAAGAAACAAAAAGAAATTTTATAATCGATAAACTAGTTTCACAAAACTCTAGTGTATCTGAAAGCTATAATAGGTACACTCAAAATGATTACAGATATGATACAAATTATTTCTCTCAAGATTTAGAAACTTTTCAATGTTTGGGTTTTATATCAAATGGTTTCAAAATCTTAGAACCAATTAAATTGCAAATGATACCATATTATGAAAAAGAAAAATATGTGAAAGGAAAAATGTAAATGAAAAATAAAAAATTACAAATTATATATTCAGCAATGATTTCTGTACTATTCATTTGTTGTTATCACACAAATGTATTTGCTGCAGATCCAAAGCTTGTATCTACTCTAAATAGTGCTTTTCAAAAAATTGAAAGCTATATAGTCAAAATATCGACACCAGCTGCCGCTGTATCTGTTGGAACAGGTGTACTCATGAAAAAATTTAGTTTTGGTGATGAAGAAAAAATCAGAACTGCAAATAAACTTATTAGAGGAACTTTGTTTTCTTATGGATTTATTCTTTCTATAGATCTAATATTATCCTTATTCCAAACCTTACTTTCATAAAGGACTTAATGTATGGAAAACTCAATAAAATTATCAGAAATTATTTTTAAGTCTATTAATGAATTATTAAGTTCTTTACTATCTTCAATTGATAATTCTATCTATTCTTTCCTTGATGACTTAGCATTTATTGATACCTCAATTTTATCAAATAAATACTTTGAGAAAATTTTTGGTTCAAATAGTGCTGATGGTATTTTACTAATATGTAACAGTTTAATTTTGGGCTTTATTATATATTATGCTATCGCTTTTCTTATTTCTCATCTAACTTATTCTAAAATAGATACCCCTAAACAATTTGTATTTAAAGCCATTATTTTTATTATTATAATGAACTCATCTTTATGGATTTGTGAACAAGTCATTTTTATAATTTCTATAATCACAAAAGTAATTCTATCTATAGGGCAATCTCTTTTTAGTACTGATATAAGCTTTTCAAATTTTATTAATAATATTAATAAAACAATCTATTTTTCCGGAGAATTAAATTTATTCTCCTTTAACGGAATAATTAAAACTTTTACTAGTTTTGGATTAATCAATTTAATTCTTACATATTCTTTAAGATATATAATGGTTCAAATATTTATTCTTATTAGTCCATTTGCATTTTTAAGTTTAGTATCTAATTCCACAGACTGGTTTTTTAAAGTATGGATTAAAACATTTTTATCACTTCTATTTGTTCAAATACTTATTGCTCTTATATTACTTCTTTCTTTTAGTATTCCACTGGCTAATTCATCTAATTTTGATTCTATTCTTTTTATAGGAATAATTTATGCTCTCACAAAAGCAAATGGTTATATGAAAGAGCTTTTTGGTGGAATATCAACTACTATTAACTCAAATCTTACTTCCATTTTTAATAATTAGGAGGTTTTAAATGCATTTTATTTATCCTAAAAATTACAATTTTAAATCTAAGCTTTTTGGTTTTATAGACTATTCTACAGCTATTATTGATATTGTTGTAGCAATCATTTTATATTTTATTGTAAATGTAATATTTTCTAGTATTAATTTTAAAATATTCTTTTTTGTTTCTTTATTTTTTCCTATATTTTTAATTAGCATTATAGGTTTAAATAAAGAAAGTTTTATAACCGTTTTTAGATTTATAACTAAGTATTTAATGAGTCAAAAAGTTTATCTTTATAAAAAATAATTTTATTATTGTATTTATTGTTTTTAAATGATATAATCCTTACACATTGTACTAAAGAAGATAATTTGTGAAGTGTAGTAAAGGGGTTTGATTTTAATGAAGCTATCTCAAAATGATAAGTCTCTTCTTTTTTCTAGTACAGAAATTCCAGACGTGTTTTTTACAGAATATTTACCAGAAGCCTCTGGTAATTCTATTAAAGTATATTTTTATATGCTTTTCTTATCAAAGTACAATAAAGAAATAAAGATAAATGATTTATCAAAAACTCTATCTTTAGATTTTCCTGATGTTCAAGATGCAATTAAATTTTGGGAAGATAAAGGTATTTTAGTAAAGAAAACTGATGGCTATACTCTAGCTGATATCCAAGAAATAGAATTGTTAAAATTGTATACTCCTAAAGTAACATCTTCTCCTGAAGATGCTATTAAGAATTCTCAAAGTCAAGCTCGTGCTAGAGTTATAGAGAGTATTAATGCTCAATTCTTTTCAGGAGTAATGTCTCCATCTTGGTATAATGACATTGATCTATGGTTTAATAAATATGGATTTGATGAACAAGTTATGCTTGCTTTATTTAATTATGCATATGATAAAAGAGCATTACATAGAAACTATATTCAAGCAACCGCAGATGCATGGAGCAAAAACAATATTAAAACATTTAATGAATTAGATAGCTATTTTGAGAAACAAGAAAAAAGGACAAGTATAAATAGTGAAATTGCCAAAAAGCTTAATTTACGCAGAAGTTTAACTTCTTATGAAGAAGAAGATATTGTTAAATGGACTGAAAATTATGGATATCCAATGGAAATAATTGAAATAGCACTAAAAAAAGCTTCTTCAAATAATAAAGTTAGATTTGATTACATAGATACTTTACTTACAGATTGGCATAGTAAGGACCTTCATTCTACTGATGAAATAGAAACTTATTTAAATTCTATAAAAGAAAAAGATAAGAAAAAATCTCAAGTTGAAAAAACAGTTTTTGAATATACACAAAGTACTTTTGATAATTTAGACTCATTATATGATAATTAGAAGGGAAAATAGATGGACAATTCTTTATTAAAACAAGTTTTAAGAGAATATGAAAATAAGCGTAGTACTAAAATAAAAGAAGCTGAAGAAAGAAAACAAGAATTATTAACAGTTAATCCTCGTTTAGTGGAAATCGAAAATGAACTTTCTTCAAATTCTATTCAAACTTTAAAAACAATGATGTCGTCAGATAGCAAGGAAAAAGAGTCTCTTTTAAGTGAATTAAAGAAAAAAAATAATAGTTTGATTAAAGAAAAAAATTCATTTTTAAAAGATTTACTAAAAGATAATTCGTACCTTAATCCACAATTTGATTGCAAATTGTGTAAAGATACAGGCTATATTCAAAAAGATGGAACATCATCAATGTGTTCATGTTTAAAACAAAGAATTTTTGATATTGCGTATAACAAATCAAATATGGGAAATTTAGAAAGAGAAAACTTTGGTAGTTTTAATGTTAGAATCTTTTCTGATAAACCTGATAAAGACAAATATAAATCAGATATTTCTCCTAGAGAAAATATAAATATCATCAGAGAAAAAGCAAAAAATTTTATTGACAATTTTGATGATCCCGAAGAAAAGAACTTGATTTTCACTGGAAATACAGGAGTTGGAAAAACATTTTTAACAAATTGTATTGCAAACGAATTACTTAAAATGGGTAAAACTGTTTTATATCAGACAGCTCCTGTTATGTTTGATGAAATAAATGATGCAAAATTTGGAAGAGATCATGCAAAATTTGATTTGTACGAAAACATTCTAAATGTTGATTTATTAATAATTGATGATCTTGGTACAGAAAAAATTACTGATACAAAAATTACAGAATTATTTACAATTATTAACACGAGATTATTAAATCAAAACCATAAGATTACAAAAACAATCATTTCAACAAATTTAAATGTTGATGAATTGTTCCAAACATATACAACAAGAATTGGCTCTAGACTAGCGGGAAACTATCGATTCCTTAGATTTTTTGGTGATGATTTAAGATTTAAAAAAGCAAAAAAAGAAATATAGCTTTGAGATAATCACTTAAAAATTGTTTATAAAAATAATTATAATATTTTAAAAATGGCACCCAAGGCAAAATAAGCCTTGGGTGCTGGTTTATTTACAGTCTGTTGTATCTTGTGCTTGAGAAAAATCATGAAATTTGTTGACATCACAATCATACTTTCGTAATTGTAATTCCAAGGGTATAACACCAAGTTTTAATATTTAAATCAAATCATACAAGATTTTTTCTAATAATTTCCATTTTTTTTATCATTTGCTTTTTATAATTAGAGTTTTTTAAATTATAATCATCAAACATTATTGTATAATATTTATCTATTTTATCTTTATCAAAGTTAAATATCCTTGGCTGAATCTCTTCTAGAAACTCAATCCATTTTAAACAGATTTCTTTGTTTTTCTTATAGTTGTTATTGTTTCCGTTTAGCCAATCATTTACTGTTATTTCTTTTGCATTCTCTAATTTGCATTGTTCAGAATCATAAAAATAATCTCTTTTTAAATTCTCTGGAACAAGAGGAAACATTGTGCATTGCATTGGTTTTACCTTATGAATACCACATCCATGTATTTTTTTATCATATAATATACACTCTCTTTTTTCTCCTGTTGTTTTTAAAAATAGTTCTAACGGTCTTTCTTCTATTCTATATGTATATTTATCTATAAATTCTTCATTAGATATGTTTAAGTATTTACTAATATTACATACATTTATCGGTGTTAATTTTATATCTCCCCTATATATGCAACACTTGTCACACATATTACAACCTAACTTTACTTTTGATTTCAGTGTTAAGATATCCACATTTTCCTCTCTTTCTGTTTATGAATTTATGCTATTATTATACTTTATTTAATAAAAAAAGGAAATGCTTTTGCATCTCCTTATCTTATTTTTGTTAAATTATATAGTTTTCATCTTCATCTAAGATCTTTTCAATACTTACTACTTTGCCTTCATTTGTTCTCATTAATGTAACACCTTGTGTTGATCTTCCAAGTACTGAAACTTCTCCAGAATTTAATCTAATAATTGTACCTGTGTCTGTTACAAGCATAATATCTTCAACACCACTTACAATCTTAATTCCTACAATCTCTCCTGTTTTCGGTGTAATTTTATATGTTATAACTCCTTTTCCACCTCTGTTTTGTACTCTATATTCTTCAAGTTCTGTTCTCTTTCCAAATCCATTTTCAGTAATTGCAAGAAGCGTTGCCTTACTTCCAACTATTATTGGTTCCATTCCTATTACTCTGTCTCCATCGTCAAGTCTCATTCCAATAACACCTTGTGCTGTTCTTCCAACAGGTCTTACATCTTTTTCATCAAATGTAATACTCATACCTTTACGAGTTACTAATACTACATTATCTTCTCCATCTGTCATTCTAACATCTATTAATTCATCATCATCTTTTAATGTTATTCCCATCAATCCTGTTCTTCTGTTTGAATCATATTCTACTAACGGAGTTTTCTTTATTAAACCACTCTTTGTAGCCATTAATAAATATTTTCCTTCAGCAAAATTTTGAATTGGAATAATTGCAGAAATCTTTTCTCCAGCTTCTAGGTTTAGTAAGTTGACAATTGCAGTTCCTTTTGCTGTTCTTCCTGCTTCTGGAATTTCAAATCCACGAAGTCTATACATTTTTCCTTTATTACTAAAGAATAATAATGTGTCATGAGTTGAAGCTGTAAATATTTCTTTTACAAAATCTTCTTCTCTTGTTGTCATTCCTGTAATTCCTTTGCCACCTCTTCTTTGGCTCTTATAAGTATCTACTGGAAGTCTCTTAATATATCCAAAGTGTGATAAAGTTATAATTACTTGTTCTTCTTTTATTAAATCTTCTTCTTCGAATTCACCTTCTGCAGCAGCAATTTTTGTAAGTCTTTCATCTCCAAATTTTTCTTTAATTTCAAGAAGTTCTGTTTTAATAATATCATATACTAATGTTTCGCTTGATAAAATCTCTTTATAATACGCAATTAATTTTAATAATTCTGCATATTCTTCTTCAAGTTTTTCTCTTTGTAATCCAGATAATCTCTTTAATTGCATATCTAAGATAGCTTGTGCTTGAATATCAGAAAGTTCAAATCTTGCCATTAATCTTTCTTTAGCATCATCATAAGATTCTCTAATAATCTTAATTACTTCATCAATGTTGTCAATAGCTATCATTAAACCTTGTAAGATATGAGCTCTTGCTTCTGCTTTATCAAGTTCAAATTTTGTCCTTCTTAAAATTACTATTTTTCTATGTTTAATATATTCTTCTAAACATTGTTTTAATGTAAGAATTTTTGGTTCTCCATCAACTAATGCAAGCATTATTACACCAAATGTATCTTGCATTTGTGTATGTTTAAATAATTGATTTAAGATTACTTGAGGTCTAGCATCTCTTTTAAGTTCAATTACAATTCTAACTTTTTCTTCTCTGTCTGATTCATCTCTAACTTCTGAAATACCTTCTACTCTTTTATCTTTAATCATTTCATCTATTTTAATAATTAAATTAGCTTTGTTTACTTGATATGGAAGAGATCTAACAATAATTCTTTGTTTTCCATTGCCCATTTCTTCAATTTCTGTTTCTGCTCTAACTGTTATTTTTCCTTTTCCTGTTGTGTATGCTTCTTTTATTCCGTCTCTACCTAATATCATTGCTCCTGTAGGAAAATCTGGTCCTTTAACATCTTGCATTAATTCTTCAATTGTACACTCAGGATTGTCTATTAATCTAATTGCTCCATTTATAACCTCTGTTAAATTGTGTGGTGGAATGTTTGTTGCCATACCAACAGCAATTCCAGAAGAACCATTTATTAATAATGCAGGTATTTTTGATGGTAAAACTGTTGGTTCTTGAAGTCTATCATCATAGTTAGGCATAAAATCAACTGTATTTTTTTCGATGTCAACTAGCATTTGTTCTGCAATTTTTGACATTCTAGATTCTGTGTACCTCATTGCTGCTGCACCATCACCATCTATAGATCCAAAGTTACCATGTCCATCTATTAAAGTATATCTCATAGAGAAATCTTGAGCTAAACGCACCATTGCATCATATACAGAAGAGTCACCATGTGGATGATATCTTCCTAAAACAGATCCAACTGTATTTGCACATTTTCTATAAGGCTTATCTGATGTAATTCCATCTTCATGCATAGAATATAATATTCTTCTATGAACAGGCTTTAAACCGTCTCTAACATCTGGTAAAGCCCTTGAAACAATTACGCTCATTGCATAATCGATATATGCTGTTCTCATTTCAGTTTCAATATTTCTCTCGATTATTTTTTCATCTTGCCTATCCATTAAAAAACCTCTTTTCTTTATACTTATTTACTCTTGCATTATATAAAACTTACCCAAAAAAATCAAGAAAAAAAGGCAAATTTTTATACTAAAATTTGCCTTTATATAGCCTTATTTTTCTTCTGATTTTTCACTTAAATTTCTTCCTAAACAAACAGCTTCTATTTGATCTAATAATTCGTTTGCTTCAGGTGCTAACATCTTTACAACCTTTACAAATTCTTTACTGTCAAAGCAAGAGTTTTTAGCATTTATATCAAAAAATTGTGTAAGTAAATTATCATAACATTCCATTGGACTCATTTCCGATTTGTCTTTTAAAAAATCTTCTCTACAAAGTTCTACAAATTGTTTCCTTTTATTAATTTTTTCTTTTTGAGTGTCATCAATAGGTCTAATTATGCCATCATCACAAATTTCTTGCCCTTGTGAAAGTATTTTTATAAGTTGAATTTTTCTATTTGTAAATTCGGAATTTTCTCCCCTTTTTTGATGCCATTCTGTTTGAGTTAATGCATTATTTATTTTACTCTCTGAAGCTCTGTCGTTATACATTCTATATGTTTCAAAGTCTTTTCTTAATCCGCAATTAAGCGCTGATCTCATTATCATTAAAACTAGTTTTTGGTAATTAGATCTATCTAAAATTCCAGAATTATATAATTCATTTAGTTTATCACTATCTACTTGTAAAAATCTTTTTAATGAGTCTTCTTCTTGCTCTGTATTCATAGCTTCTTCAATCATCATATTTTTAGGATAAGATTCTTTACACGAATATTTGCCATCTCCTATAGGAGAATACTCATACTTAACCTCTGCTGTTCCCACTCTTGAAATGACTGAACCATCTTCCTCTTGTATTAATCCATTATGCTGAGCTGCCCAGGCATGACCTAATTCGTGGATTAAATGTGAAACTTGAATAGCTGTTCCAAATATTTTAACACGCTCTTCTTCACTAGAACTTAATCTCCCTTTTGTGTCTATAGCTTGAACAAATACAGCTTGCTTTTTTCCAACAAGTTTTCCACTTTCATCTAATATAGGATCTCTTCTATAAAATCCTGCAGGTTTAAGTTGATTATATACTGATTTTTCTGAATCTTCTTCTACAATATGAGGATTTAATCCACCAAATTCTTCTTCTTCTCTTCTTTTTAGTTCTTCTTGACTCGTAACAATGACTATTTGTGTTTCTTCTAACATTTCATAGAACACTCTTCTGTCTTGATAACTTCTTCCTTTTAACATTGCTGGCAATATTCTTCTTAATGTTTGTTCTAAATCCTTATTATATCCATATTTTTCTACAACTCTTTTTATTATAATTTCATATTCTTTTTTTACATCAAAAAGCTCTATATCTTCCATAAAAACTCCTTTGTAAAATAATTATAAATATAATTATTTTAGTTGTCAATTTAATTTCGTTGCAAGCTCCATAGTCTCAGTAGAAATATCAAAACTACCTGTATTCTTTATTATGCTATGTAATGTCTCTATTGTTCTAGCTCTATTAATTATATTTTCCAAAGGAACTATTTTTTCCAAATTTGTTTTTATATTTCTCAATGAATTATCCATTTGGTTTATATCTTTATTATTAAAAGATTCCTGCCATTTTTCACAATATTTTTCTATTCTTTCTATACATCTTATTTGATTTGTAAGAGTTTTCTCTATTTTATCACTTACAGAATTTATAATAGTGTTTTTTCCAGTCATTATAAGTCCTGATACTTCCTTACTTAATAATTGCTTTTCTCTCGCAAAATTTATAGCAATATCTAATAATTTTGATGTTTTATCTAGTAATCCTCCCTTTCTTACGGCCATTTCTATTTGAGAGACATTTTCAAATTCTCCTGTAACAATACCTATTGCGCTTTTACCTGTATTTATTGTAGAATCAATTATTTCATTTAATCCATCTTTAAATCCGTTTGTCATTATTGCATCTTTTATATTAATAACTTCATCTTCTATTATGTCTGGTAAAATAGCTTTAATCCCTATATCTACTGCCGAATTTATTGTTTTTCCTAATATAGATTCCAAAAAATTATTTTGTTTTAATTCGATATTTTGATCTTGAATTATATTATTATTTAAACTTATTGTATCTAATTCTAATCCGTTCATATTATCCCTCCTAATTTTCATAAATTATTTCATATAAATTAATATCATCTAAAAGGCTTAAATGTTGATTTATAAATAAATTGTATTTTTCGTCATATGAAATACTTCCAATTTTTTCAAATTCTTCAAATACTTCCTCTAAAATACTGTCTGCTATTTGATATTTGTTTGTTTTATTAAATACAATTTTGATATTATCTGCATTAATATCTAAATCATAAATAATTTTATCAATATTTTGTTTAGCTTTCATTACTTCAAGCAAATTAGGTTCTAATAAGAACACTATTTTTTTACTATTTCTTAATATTAAATTTATATATTGATATTCTGTAGATATATCAAAAACAATATAATCAAACTCGCCTTTTAGTCTTTCAATTAATTCATTTATTTCATATCTTTCATTTAAATTATCCTTAAAATTAAAATCATATGTAAAAACAGAAAGATAATTACTAATATCATTTCTATTTGTATAGTCTTTAACATTATTAATTCCTAAAATTATCTTTAGACTCTTGGTTTTATCAAAACTAATTAATGCTACTTTCTTTTTCTTCTTTTCCAATTGTTTTGCTAAAATACATGAAATAATGCTTTTCCCACTTCCAGGATTTCCTGTAATAACAATTAAATTTGATTCTACGTATATTTCTTTATTTTTGTAATTTTTTTTAAATCTCGGAGCAATTATCATGTTTTTTATTTCTTCTATTTCTCTTGAAATCCCTAATGATACATTATTTGAATTCTTTAAAGAATTTAAAAACACTTCTATACCATTCTCATCTAAATAATATATTTTATATATTTTTTTACTATTTAAAAAATTCTCTATACTTATATTTTCTTTATCTAAAAACACAACTATCTCTAAATCTTCTTTTGTTTTTCTTATTCTATCTATCAAATACAAAAAATTCATTTCTTCAGGTAATAAATTACTTACTGCTAGCATATCAACATTTTCATTTTTTTCTAACACTTCCAATATTCCCTCTTGGTATTGTATATCTTTTCCTATAACTTCTATATTTTCTATTTCTTTTAATGATTCATTTAATTCTATATTGCCTATTGCAGTTATTATTTTCATATTATCATCTCCTTTTCATCATCCGAAGCTTCTATCTTAGCTAATATATGATTTTCGCCAATAAATATTAGAGCTTCTCCTCTTTTTAATGATTTCATTTCTATCTTTTCTTTTTCTGTTATATTTGCGTATTTTTCTAATACTAATATATTTTCTTCTTCTAAAGAAAAAAAGTTTTTAATACTTGAATTATTTAATATGCTTTTTCCATAAGTTCCATTTTCCAAACTAAACAAATCTGATACATCTTGAGTTATCGCAACAGCACTTCCGCCATATTTTCTAATTGTTTTAAATATCTTATAAATAAATGATGCAACAATATTATTTGATGTAACACCTATTAGCCTCCATATTTCATCCAAATATATTGCTTTATTTTTATTCCTATCTTTTTTTATTTTGTCCCAAAAAAGTTCTGTAAATATATACATTCCGTATTTTAAATTATCTTCTCCTAAATCATATATATCTGCTACAATTAATTTATTGTTTAATTCAACATTTGTATAGCAATTCAAAAACTTTAAAGAACCATAAATAAAAGGATATAATTTACGTGCAAAAAACTTAGTATTTTTATCACTCTCTATTACTTTATACAGATCTTCTAAAATTGGCATTTCCGAACTATTTTTGAATCTTTTTATCCCCTTTTCTTCAACAAAAAGTGTATTGTCATCAAACGTAATACCTTTTTCTTTATATGTTTTAATTAATGCTTCTTCTAGAAACGCTACATTTTCTTCATCAAGATTTCCAAAAACCATTGAAAAAAAGCCTCTTAACTTTCCTACTTTTGTAGCAAGATATCCATTTTCTTCTTCTATAGAATCTTCTCTAATATCTAGAATATTAACAAAACTTTTAGAGGTAGGTCCTATTTTGATACATACACCATTTAGATTGTCACACATTTTTGTATATTCTCTTTCAGGATCAATAATATATTGTTCTAATCCAAACAATCTATACCTTAACACTAAGAGCTTTGTATAAAATGATTTTCCCGCTCCACTTGTACCAAAAATACACATATTTGCATTTTTATATTTATCTTTGTTAAATCTATCAACAAATATTAATGAATCATTATTCATATTTGTTCCTATATAAATACCATTCTCATCATATATACTTGAAGATATAAATGAATATGTAGAAACTAAACTGTTTCCTAATATATTTCTTCTAGATATTTTCTTTATATCTGAATCATTTATCATTAGTGGTAAACATGATTTTAACACTTGTTCTTGTCTAAAATTTGCTTTTCTCGTCATCATTCCAGAAGCTTGTAAAATGCCTTCTACTTTATTTAAATTTCTATCCATTTCTTTTTCATTTTCAGATATAATTTCTACATATAAATAAAGAAAATATAAGTCTTCATTATTTACTTGCATCTCTTTTCTAATATATTTTGCATCATTATACGAAAAAGCAGCAATATCAATATCTTCTCTATTTTGATTTCCGCTTTTCAAATCAACACCTACATTTCCTATAAAATATGTTAGATCTTTTATTGTTTTATATGTATCTTGTTTTTCATAAAAAATAGAAATGTTCATATTTACATTTGTATCTATAATGTTTTTTAAGAGTAAATCTGTTATTTCTCTATAGTAATCAATTACTAATATTCCAGTATAATATACTCCATCTATTTCTACATATCTTGGGTTTTTTGTATTAATATAACTTGGAGCAATTTTATCTTTTGATGAAATTGTTCCTTCATAAAAATTTTCTATTTTATCACTCTCCTTTACCATTATTTTTAGCAATTATAAATGAACTTAATATCTCAACTACATCTTCTTTATTATTAACATCATAAATAATATTTCCACATCTTGACAAAGATTCTTTTATTTTAAAGAAGTTTTCGTTTAACTGGCTTATTGCTATTTTTTCATTTATTTGCTTTTCTTCTACCTTTTGAGAATCATTTATTTCTTTTTTTATTACAATATAAAAATTTCTTGATGTAGATTTATCTATGTCATTTCTAGACAAAATAAACTCCTTATATTTATCTATTAATTCTTTTATTTTTTCATTTTCTTTTTGGGATTTTTCTTTAAGATTTAAAAACATTTTTGAAAGATTTTCTTTTTTACTCTGAATGAGTATTTGAAGATTAAAATCACATGTTTTAAGAAATAATTTATATGAATTTAATATTGATTCTTTTTCTAAATTAGACTTCAAATGATAATTGATTGGTATAATTTTAATTATTTTAACGTACGAGTTTTTTGTAATAATTATTCCGTTATCTAAGATTTTCTCAAAAGGCAACCATTCTTTTGTTGACTTTTCTTTTTTTATTTTTTATACTCCTTTCTTAAGATTTTGCTTATAATACACCCCTTATACTATTTTGTCAATAGAAAAAGCACTAATTTTATTAGTGCTTTTAAAATATTATTTAAATTATTGCAAATTCTAATTCTACTTTAAATAAATCTCCATCTATTTGCAAACTAAATTTACCATTTTGAAGTTCTGTTAAACTTTTTGAAATTGATATTCCTAATCCACTTCCTTCAGTACTTCTAGACTTATCTCCTCTTACAAATCTTTGCGCTAATTCCTCTGCTGAAATATTTAATTTTTCTTTAGATATATTTTTCATTGTAACATTTACATTGTTTTCAATTCTTTTTATATCAATATAAACTCTTGAACTTTCTAATGTATATTTTGATATATTGCTATACAAATTTTCTATTACTCTATAAAGGTACCTGTTATCAGCATTAATATATAAGTCTTGATCTGGAAAACTTGAAATTATTTCTAATTTTTTCTCTCCAAACTTATCTTCAAATTCTCCTGTTGCTTGTCTTATTAATTCACATATGTTAATTTTTTCAAGATTTAATTTTACGTTTCCGCTAGATGCTTTTGAAGCTTCAACTAAATCTTCTGTTAGTTTTTTTAATCTTTGTGATTTGTTTTCTAAAATATCTAAATATTCTTTTACCTTTTCGTTTTCTATGTCTTCTTTTTTCAATAAATCTACATAGTTTATAATTGAAGTAAGTGGTGTTTTAATATCATGTGATACATTTGTTATTAATTCTGTTTTTAATCTTTCTGATTTAACATTTTCATCAATTGCTTTTTCGAATCCGCTTGATATATCATTTATATATGTTACTGTGTTCTGAAAATCAGATGTAAATTCTTCAGATTTAAGTTTTTCTGCATATTCACCTTTATACATTTTTTCTAAATGCTTTTCTACTTTACTAAAACAATTAATATTTACAATAAGAGGATAAATCAAAACAAATGCAATTATTCCTGCAAATATTAATCCTACTGGTCCAAAAAGCATTGTTAAAATAACAACTATAAAACAATATCCTATCATTCCACCTATTACTTTTAAATATAGTGGTATTTTCCCTTTTATTTTACTATAAGCATTTTTTATTACTTTTTTTATCCATTTAAAGAATCTTGAAATTTGTTTTAGTATAAATTTTATCATAATAACTATAATACTTGTTTTTAAAAGAGTTTTAGATTTTATTCTTTTTACAAATGTAATTCCCCATGTAGCACATAAAACATATCCCATACAATACATTGCTATATATAAGCTTATAAAACCTAACATATTTTCTGGATTGATTATATTAGATAATGAACCAGCTAAGAAGATAAGTGCAATAACTATTCCAAAAGCAACTGCTGTAACAATTTCAAAAGGTATTTTATCTAAATCGTTTAATTCTATTCCATTACTTTCTTTTGTATATCCTATGGAAATAACTAAAAATACAGCAATTAATACTAGCAGTGTCGCAGTAACAGGTATTGCTACTACAAATATGTTTTCATATTTGTTTAAGTATGTCAGAATTTCTTTATAAAAAATAGAATAATCAGATTCTATAACTTTTTCATTATAAGAAGAATATATTTGCAAATCATCTATTTTCTCCGTATATATATTATATATTCTTGAAGTTTCTTCATCATAATTTAAAATATCATAAACACTATCATCATCTACATATTTTTCTTTTGTATAATATGTGTTTTCGAAAAGATTAAAATACTTTATAGCTTTATTTGATATAATTTCTGAATTTGAAGAAACATTACCATTTATAATTGTTGCATATTTGCTATTATTTTTAATAAATTCTTTTATACTTTCTAATGTATTTGTATTTGCTGTTAATTCAACATTTGTATACGCTTTATTTCTATATATTATTAAATAAAAATAATCTTCTATTTGTAATCCGTATTGATCTAAAGATTCATTATAATAAATAATATAATTATTATCTTCTACATTTTTATAATTTGCATTGTTATAAATTAAATTGTATGTTTCTTTTGATAATGCTGACATATACGAATATACAAAATCATCACTTTGAAAATACATTTTGTCATCCATTGTACTATTCAAATAATTCTCTTTGCAAGCTTCATAAAATATTGATATTCCAAGAATTAAAACAAGTATTGGAATCAATATATAACATATAATTTTTAAAATTCTACTTCTTCTCATATTTTCCTCTTTATAAATTTTCTATTTTATATCCTATTCCCCATATAACTTTTAAATATTTAGGTTCTTTTGGATTTATTTCTATTTTTTCTCTTATATGTCTTATATGAACTGCTATGATGTTTTCTGCACCAAATGCTTCATCTTCCCATACATTTTCATAAATTTGTTCTATTGAATAAACATTACCTTTATTTTTTGTCAAAAATTTTAATATGTTATATTCTGTTGGAGTTAGTTTTACTTCATTTCCTTCTACGTAAACAATCTTTTTTTCATCATCTATAAGAAGTTCTCCTGTTTGATATTTGTTTTGTTTTTCTTCTGTTTCAATATTGCCCAGCTTTGTATATCTTCTTATTCCAGAATTTACTCTTGCTATTAATTCTAATGGATTGAATGGTTTTGTTACATAATCATCTGCTCCAATATTTAATCCGTTTATTTTGTCTTCATCTTCTGATTTTGCGGATAGCATAATAACAGGAATGCTTTTTTCCATTCTTATTTCTTTTAATGTTGCTATTCCATCTTTTTTAGGCATCATAATATCTAATATTATTAAATGAACTATATTTTCTTTAACTATTTTTATTGCTTCTTCACCATTAAAAGCTTTTAATACTTTATATCCTTCTTTTTCTAAATAAATACCAATAGCTTTTACTATTTCTTTATCATCATCACAAACTAAAATATTATACATATATATTCCCCTTTTTGTAATTTTCGATTTTATTATAACAAAAAATTCTTAAGATAAAATAGAGATTTTATTAAGATTTAATTAATTTCTATTTTTTTCCAGTATATATCTTTTTTTATTTCATATAATATTATTATAAAATTTATATTAGCCTAACTTAGAGAACAACATTGCTTACTTGTAGCAGTATTGTTTTCGAGCCAAGATATTAATTATTAAAAATATTAATGTCGGAAGCAAAGAGTATATTTTTTGTCTAATAGTTCTTTTTTGTTTTTATAAAGAATTTGAAAGGCATAATATATATTTGAAGTCATGAATACTCTTTTATTTGAAAGTGGCTGGTTTTAATCCCTTTATTTTGGGGACGAATCTGGCTATTTAAAGTAAATTTGTATTCTAGTAACTGATTAATATATGTTGTTTATAGCATGCCTCCGGTAGTAATGCTTGACATGTTAAAAAATGATGTTTATTAGTTTTAGCTGAAAGTTAATATAAGTTTTATTAATATTAAAAGAGGGTTTCCACATATTGGGAACCCTCTTTTCTTTTGTTTTATATATCTAAGTTTTTAACATATTTAGCATTTTGTTCTATAAATTCTCTTCTTGGCTCAACTTCATCTCCCATAAGAAGACTAAATATTTTATCTGCAGCTATCGCATCATCCATTGTTACTTTAATTAAAACTCTTTTAGCTGGATCCATTGTTGTTTCCCATAATTGTTCAGGGTTCATTTCTCCTAAACCTTTATATCTTTGTATTGATAATTGATCTCTTGGTATACCTTTTTCAGCCAAATCTTTAAAACTTTTATCTAAGTCATCATCTGTATAACAATATATATCTTCTATACCTTTTTTAGATAATTTATACAATGGTGGTTGAGCTAAATAAACATTTCCATTTTCTATTAATGGTCTCATATATCTAAAGAAGAATGTTA
>JAEESU010000027.1 GCA_016290095.1 Clostridia bacterium | reverse complement strand
TACTTCTTCGTATTCCGAATCATCATCTGATTCTTCTACTTCTTCATATTCTGAATCGTCATCTAATTCTTCTACTTCTTCGTATTCTGAATCGTCATCTAATTCTTCTACTTCTTCATATTCTGAATCATCATCTGATTCTTCTACTTCTTCATATTCTGAATCGTCATCTACTTCTTCTACTTCTTCGTATTCTGAATCATCATCTGATTCTTCTACTTCTTCGAATTCTTCATCTTCTGACTCTGCTTCTTCATATGCATCGTCCTCTTCTATTTCCTCAAATTCTGAATCTTCATCTACTTCTTCGAATTCTTCGTCTTCTAATTCTGCCTCTTCATATGCATCATCTTCTTCTATTTCTTCGAATTCTGAATCATCATCTAATTCTTCTATTGTTTCAACTTCTGGTTCTTTTTCAGATACCTCATTATTTTCTTCTGATATTTCTTCGTCAAAGTCATCTACTCCTGGTAATTCATCATCAAAATCATCTACTCCTGGGAAAGCCTCATCTTCAAAGTCATCATCAAATCCTGGAAGAATATCGTCTGCACCATCATTAATACCTGGTAGCATTTCATTCTCATAATTATCATCAAAATCTGAATCCATTCCAGGTAGCATTACATCTTCCTCATATTCTTCTTCATTTGATTTTTTAGGTCTACCACGTTTTCCTTTTTCTTTTGGTTCACTATTAATTGGATATTTTCTAGGTCTACCTCTTCCTTTTTTTTCTTCCATATCTTCTTCACTTTCCTCATTATCTAAAGAAATTCCTGATATTACTTCATCAACTGAAGCAGGCTTTTTCTTTGCTAGTAAAGGATTTTTCTGTAGTATATTTTTTCCTTTATTACCATCTGCTTTTAGGCTATGATTAGCTTCTAATGAACTAGTTTTTTCTAATTTTTTTCTATTTTCTTTTCCACTATTTTGATCTATTGGAATATCAACCCTCTTTGACATTGGCTTTGGGCCTTGATTTTTCGATGTCTTAACAGAAGATGGAATAACAATTGGTCCTGAAACTTTTGATTGACCTATTTTATTTTCAATAATGTCTAACTTAATGCCTGTAGCTTTTTGAGCCTCATTCATATTGTTTTTACTAATTTCTCTTTGAACACTTTCCATTCCAGCAGCAGACATTATTTCTTGATATTTAGGACAACTAGCTTCTAATACAGCTTTTACACTAATTGGTAAACAATTTATAACGATCTTTAATTGTTCTTCTGTATACTGAGATGCTATATTATTAAAGCTATCAGCATATTTTTCTGTATTTCTACCTAAACCTTTAAAATGTGTTAATATATTTCTTATTTCAGCTTCACTAACTTCACTCTCACTCTTATTGCTGTAATTAACATCATCTGCATCTATGCTGTAATAAGTTTTCGCTTCTTTTTTTGCTCTAGGCTTATTAATTAATTTACATACTTGTTCCATGCTTCTTTCGTTTCCAAGTAAAGCATTATAAACACCTATTCCGAACAATTTTACCAAGAAAGAACTTCCTTTAGCATGTCTATCTGAACAAATCAAAATAATTGAAGTCTCGTTTCCATTTATATCTTGAGCTTCATCACTAATATTGTCTAATTTTTCAAAAACAAACTTATCTATAGCTTCATAGTTATTATTCGAAAATGACTCTAAATCTTCGCTAATAACTATTCTGTCATATGTTTTATCTTTTTGTATTTCTTTTAATATTGCGTTAAAGTAATATACATTTTTGTAAGAAAGAATTTCTTTATATTCTTTTTGATATCTTTTTACAATAGCATCTGAAATACTCTCACTACTAACCGCAAATAAAACCTTCATTTGTTTAACCCCTCCAACCGTTTACTACAATAGCAAATACCAATGGTAAAACTTGACAAATTAATAATATTGTAACAAACGTCATTATCAACATTAAGCCTTTATCTCTAACATCTAATTTTCTAATACCTAAAACATATTGGAATATAGATCCTACTGCAATTCCTATAAAGCAAAATGGTATACTATATATTCTTACTATGTTAAGTATGTAAGCAGCAACTCCAAAAGTTGGAGAGCCATAATTCTCAATGTATACATCTAATTTATCTTTTGCAGACTCTTTAATTTCTACTAATTCAGTTGCTTGTTCAGACTCTAAAACTGCTTCTCCCGTAATAGCATATGAATTTGAGAATAAAGAAATACTTCCTATAAATAATATAAGAATTGTTAAAACTATTGGTATTTTCTTTATCATATTTATTATAATCCTCCTTTGGGTATTTTACTCGTTTCATATAATATTCTACATATAATATAATACAATATTCAATCGAAAATATCAACAAAATTACTAAATTTTGTTAAAAATTTAATATATTTTTTACATTTGATAAAAAATTTTTTTCCATAATAATTTTAATCTTAATATATTTTTTTGTCAAACTAATTTAATGATTATAACTTTTTATTTTTTCAGTGTAATTAAGTCTCTGAAATTGCCAAGATTAAAATTCCAATAATTGTACTAAAAATTGCGGCATATTGCTTTACAGTCATCTTTTCTTTTAAAAATATTCTTGCTAAAATAACTGATACCACACAAACAGATGAAACGATTGGAGCCGCAATAATTGCATTTCCACTCATAGCGTATACATACATTAGTTGTCCAAATGTTTCAAAAACAGCAGCACATGTTTTATCTTTTTGTTTTAACCAATTAATATGTTCTCCTCTTAATTTTATGTATATTGTAAAAACAATAGCAATAATTACATATGTTAACTCATAAGAAGTATTTGCAACTAATTCTATTGTATCTTCAGTAACATTTTTTAATGGTGTATTTTCCATATCTAAAAAATAGGCATCTAATAATCCACCTGTCGCATTAAATATTGAATAACAAACTGTCATAAGAAATCCTATCATCAACATCTTTTTACTAATATTTTTTCTGCTTTCAGAATCTGTTTTAGTTTGTAAAATTCCAAGTGAAATAATTCCTATTGTAACAAAAATAACTCCTATTAATGACAATTTGCTCATTGTTTGTCCTAATATTAAAAAGCAAAGAATTGCTGTAATTGCACCAGAAGAATTCTCTACTGGTGACGCTATAGAATCTTCTACGAATTTAAGTCCAAAAAATGTAAGTACCATAGCAAAAAAATACATAAATGATACTGGGAAATAATAAATAATATTAATTGGATTATAATTAATGTTTTGGAATATCAAAACAAAAACAGCATGAATTCCCATAACTATTCCAACAAAAATACATATTTTTAAATGGCTATATTTTTCTTCAGTTATTGAAGCTTTTTTATAAAATATATCTGCAATTCCCCATCCTAAAGCTGTTAAAAGCGCACATACAAACCACATATTAATTATTCTCCTAACATATTTTCTATTGCTACCATTACGCCTAGCTTTCCATAATCGTATGTTAAACTTCCTTGCATATATGCAGTATATGGTTCTACTAATGGTCCATCGCAACTTAGTTCAATTGTCGCACCAGGTGTAAAACTTCCACCTGCCATTATTTCTTTATGTGGATATCCTGGCATATTATCTGGAACAGGTACTACATAAGACTCAACAGGTGCTCCCTTTTGTACGCCTTGGCAGAATTTAATTAAATTTTCTTCTGTTTTTAGCTCTATTGTTTGAATAATATCTGCTCTTTTTTCATCAAACCTTGGGCTAATTCCTTCAAAACCGAATTTTTCTAGCATTCTACTTGCAAAAATCATTGATTTTAAAACTGATTTAACAACTTCTGGAGCCATAAAAATTCCTTTATAGTATGAAAGTAATTGATTAAAGTTTGCTCCCATATCTTTACCTACACAAGGTGCTGTCAATCTTTCAGCTATTGAATTTATATATTGCTTTTTACCTACAACATATCCTCCACTTGTTGCTATTCCTGCTCCTAAATTTTTCATTAATGAACTTACAAAAATATCAGCACCAACTTCTGTAGGTTCTTTATCTTCTACAAATTCTCCATAGCAATTATCCACCATAATAATTACATCTTCATTCACTTGTCTAATAACATTAATTACTTTTTCTATTTTGTCTATATTCAAACTTTTTCTTTGTGAATAGCCTCTTGAACGTTGGATTTCAACTAATTTAACATCTTTTCTTGATAATCTTTCTTTTATTTTTTCATAATCAAAATCATTTTCCACTAAGCTAATTTCTTCATATTTTATTCCATGTTTTATTAATGAGTTTTCGCTATCTCCACTCGTTCCGATAACACTTCTTAAAGTATCATATGGCTCTCCTGAAATACTAATCATTGTATCTCCATATTTTAATAATCCAAAAAGAGTAATTGTTAATGCATGTGTACCAGACATAATTTGTGGTCTAACTATAGCATCTTCTGCTCCAAATATTTGTGCATAAACCCTCTCCAATTTTTCTCTTCCGCCATCATAATATCCATAACCTGTTACTTCAATAAAATCTGATGTTGATACTTTATTATCTTGAAATGCTTTTAAAACTTTACTACTTGCTTTAAAGCAATTTTTTTCTAGATTTTCAAATATCGGTTTTAATTCCTTTTCAACTTCTTCAGCAGTATTAATAATTTCTTCTCTTATTCCAAATTCTTTATACATTTTTTCTCCATTTCTACACCAAAAAGTGGATACCATAAGGTGTCCACTTTTTGGTTTACTTATATTCTGAAACTGTTACCTTTTCTACTATAACATCTTCTACTGGAACGCTTAGTTCTCCATTTGAAGAATATGTTTTTTCTACATTAGCTATTTTATCTAGAACATTGAATCCTTCATATAATTGTCCAAATACTGTATATTTCATATATAATGAATAAATAGATCCTCCATATTTTTTATATTGTTCAATAAGATCGTTTGAATATCCACCTTGTTTTAAATAGCTTGCTTCTGTAACATCATAGTTTGCTTGTGTAATAAAATATTGACTACCGATACTATTTGGTAAACTAGACATTGCCATGCAAAGTGATCCTTTATATGGTACTAGAGATCTATCTAATTCTGTTCCAAATCCAGTTCCCCAAATACTTTCTCCACCATATCCTGTTCCTTCTGGATCTCCTCCTTGAATCATAAAGCCTTCAATTACTCTATGAAATTTTAATCCATCATAATATCCTTCTTTAGCATGTGTTACAAAATTCTCAACTGCTTTTGGTGCAATATCATTAAAGAATTTAAATTTCATTTCTCCATATCCTTTAACTTTTATTACAGCAATTGTCTCTCCCTTTTTAGGTTTAGACATTTGCTTTTCTGCAGCTTCTGCATAATTTACTTCCACTTTTTCTTCCTCCTCTTTTACTGTGTTGGTATCTTTTGATGTTGTGTTTGTTTTTGATGTAGTATTGCTACTTCTAATTACTACTTCTGTATTCTCTTCTGCTTTTTTTGTACATCCTGTTAAAATAATGCATGTTACGATTAGTAATACTACTATTAATACTAAATAAATCAATTTCTTCATTTTCCCTCCTCTATTTCTTATCAAAATATGAACTAATCTCTTCTAAATTATTAAAATTACACTGTCTAAAAATATCATATGCTACAATTGCAACTGCATTAGATAAATTTAATGATCTTAAAGTTTCACGCATTGGAATTCTAATTGTTTTACTCAAATATGATTTTAATACATCTTCTGGAAGGCCTTTTGTTTCTTTTCCGAATAATGCAAAAACCTCATCCATTTCAGAATAATCAATATCTGAATATACATTTTTCCCTTTAGTAGTTACAAAAAACATATTAGTTTCTTCTGGTTTATATTTTTCTAAAAATTCTTTAAAACTAGAATGTTCTTCTATTTCAAGTTTATCCCAATAATCTAATCCTGCTCTTCTTACAGCTTTTTCAGAAATAGAAAAGCCTAATGGATGAACTAAATGAAGTTTCGCGCCAAGCGCTGCACACGTTCTGGCTATATTTCCAGTATTTTGAGGAATCTCTGGTTCAACTAAAACAATATTAAGTTTCACTTTATATTACCTCATATTCTTTCAATACTTCATATACTTTGTCAACAGGTAATCCAATAACACTCATATAATTACCTTCTATTTTTTCTATGTATTTACAAAAACAACTTTGAATAGCATATGCTCCTGCTTTGTCATAAGGTCTTTCGTTATCTACATATTCAAATATTTCTTCATCTGTCATATCTTTTACTTTAATAGTTGTTTTTACAATGTCTTTATATTCTTCTGTTTTGTCATGATCTTCTATCAATATAGCTAGGCTAGTATAAACAGTGTGATATTCACCTTCTAATTCTTTAAGCATTCTAATTGCATCATCTCTATCTTTTGGTTTGCCATAAACCTTGTTGTCTTTTACAACTATCGTGTCTGCTCCAATAATTGCCCTATCGCCTTGTGTATTATTGTATACATCCAAAGCTTTTTCATAAGCAACTTCAATTGCTTGTTCTTCAACATTAGAACCACTTTGTATCTTTTTTTCTTTTTCACTTGGTAATACTTCAAAATCTATTTTTATTAAATCCATTAATGCTGCTCTTCTAGGTGATTGTGATGCTAAAATAACTTTCATATTTATCCCTCTTTTTTTCAAAATCTTCTTATATTATATATACTAAAAACTTAAGTGTCAATTATAATAAATCTTATGTTTAAAAATAGGAATTATTATCGATTTGTCTTGTAATCGACTTTTTGAAATATTACATTTTTGTTAAATTTGTTTTTTCTATTGCAATGATTTTTTTCATATGTTAGAATTTGATTCAGTCAACAAATGATAAATTTTTATTAAATAAAAATTTTTTTGACCCGGAGGTAAAAAAATGGAAGTTGAACAATGGCAAGATTTTAATTTGGGTACTTGGCAAGACGAAATTGATGTAAGGGATTTTATACAAAAAAATTATACCCCTTATGAAGGAGCTGCAACATTTTTAGCCATGCCTACAAAAAGAACAGAAAAACTATGGAATCAAGTATTGGATTTATATAAAAAAGAAAAAAAAGCTGGTGGAGTGCTTGAAATATCTAATGATATTAGTTCTACAATTTCAAGCCATGATGCTGGATATATAGATAAAAGTTTAGAACAAATTGTTGGTCTTCAAACAGATAAACCATTAAAAAGAGCAATCATGCCAAATGGTGGAATTAGAATTGTTGAAAAATCATGTGAAAGCTATAATTCAAAAGTATCTGATAAAATTGAGGACATTTTTCATAACTACAGAAGAACTCATAATGATGGGGTTTTTGCTGTGTATACTCCAGAAATTAGAGCAGCAAGATCTTCTCATCTTATAACTGGCCTTCCAGACGGTTATGGTCGTGGTAGAATAATTGGTGATTATAGAAGAATTGCTCTTTATGGTGTCGATTTTCTTATAGAAAAGAAAAAAGAAGACTTAAAAAGCTTAGAATTGTCTTCTATCACTGAAGAATCTATCAGATGTCGTGAAGAACACTATGATCAAATATCTGCTTTAGAAGAATTAAAAATAATGGCAAATAAATATGGTTTTGATATTTCAAAACCTGCTTCAAATGCAAAAGAAGCAGTTCAATGGACTTATTTTGGTTATTTAGGTTCAATTAAAGAACAAAATGGTGCTGCAATGAGTTTAGGAAGAACATCTACTTTCTTAGATATTTATTTTGAAAGAGATTTAAAACATGGATTAATTACTGAAGAAGATGCTCAAGAAATTATGGACCATTTTGTAATGAAACTTAGAATGGTTAGATTTTTAAGAACTCCTGAATACAATGAATTATTCAGTGGTGATCCAGTTTGGGTAACCGAAAGTATTGGTGGTATGGGAACTGATGGTAGACCTTTAGTTACAAAAAACTCATTTAGAATCCTTCACACTCTAGAAACATTAGGACCAGCTCCAGAGCCAAATCTAACAGTGCTTTGGTCTACACGTCTTCCTAAAGGTTTTAAAGATTATTGTTCAAAATTATCTATAACAACAAGTTCTATACAATACGAAAATGATGATTTAATGAGAGACTACTGGGGAGATGATTATGGAATAGCATGTTGTGTTAGTGCAATGAGAATTGGTAAACAAATGCAATTTTTTGGGGCTAGAGCAAATCTTGCTAAAACACTACTTTATGCTATTAATGGTGGTAGAGATGAAAAAACTGGAACACAAGTTACAGATAAATTAGTACCTGTTACTTCTGAATATTTAGATTTTGATGAAGTATGGGAAAAATTTGATAAAATGTGTGACTGGGTTGCAAGAGTATATGTAAATGCACTTAATATTATTCATTACATGCATGACAAATATGCATATGAAAAATTAGAAATGGCTTTACATGATAAAGAGGTTTATAGAACAATGGCAACTGGAATAGCCGGATTATCAATTGTTGCCGATTCATTTTCTGCTATGAAATATGCCAAAGTAAAAGTAATAAGAGATGAAACTGGACTTGCTGTTGATTATGAAATTGAAGGTGACTACCCTAAATATGGGAATGATGATGATAGAGTTGATAAAATAGCTGTAGATATTATAAAAATGTTTATTAAAAAAATAAAGAAGCAACCAACTTATAGACATTCTTCTCCTACTATGTCAATTCTAACAATCACATCAAATGTTGTTTATGGAAAGAAAACTGGTAATACTCCTGATGGAAGAAGAGATGGAACTCCTTTTGGGCCAGGAGCAAACCCAATTCATGGAAGAGATACTCATGGTGCTTTAGCAGTATTAAATACAATTGCAAAACTTCCATATAAATATGCTCAAGATGGTATTTCATATACATTTGCTATCACACCAAATACTCTAGGAAAAGATGAGCGTTCAAGAGTAACTACATTAACAGCAATGCTAGATGGTTACTTTAGTAAATTTAGTCACCACATTAATGTAAATGTATTTGATAGAAAACTTCTAGAAGATGCTATGGAGCATCCCGAAAAATATCCTCAACTTACAATTCGTGTTTCTGGATATGCTGTCAATTTCACAAAATTAACTCGTGAACAACAATTAGATGTTATTAATAGAACTATTCATGAAAAAATATAAATGGAGATTATATGATTGGAAAAATTCATTCAATTGAAACATTTGGAACTGTTGATGGTCCAGGGATAAGATACATTATATTTATGCAGGGATGTATTTCAAAATGTAAATATTGCCATAATAGAGACACTTGGGATCAAACATGTGGAATAGAAAAAACAACTTCTGAACTAATAAAAAACATAAAAAATTATAAAGCTTATATGGACAGTTCTGGAGGTGGTGTCACAGTTTCTGGTGGAGAACCCCTTTTACAAGCAGAATTTATAACTGAACTATTTAAAAAGCTAAAAGAATTAGGTTATAATACATGTTTAGATACATCTGGATGTTTACCTATATCAGATAAGATAAAAGAATTATTAAAATACACAGATACTGTTTTACTAGACATTAAACATATTGATAACGAAAAAGCCTTGAAATTAACAGGACTTTCAAATAAAAACAATTTAGATTTTGCAAAATATTTAAGTAAGCAAAATATTCCTGTTTGGATTAGACAAGTATTAGTTCCAGGATATACAGATGATCCAAATGATTTAAAAAAATTAAAAGCTTTTATTGATACATTATCTAATGTACAAAGAGTTGAAATCTTACCATATCATGATTTAGGTAAATCAAAATGGGAAAAGCTTGGTGTTGATTACGAGTTAAACGATATTAGAATTCCAACAGATGATGATATACAAAAAGCAAAAGATATTTTAAATATAAATTAGCTAATACGAAATTTCGTATTAGCTAATTTAATATTTTATATACTTTTTCATTGTGTATTTTATATCTTTTGAACTTAAATATCCTACTCTATCTTTATCAACTAATCTTAAAAACTCTTCTGCATAAATAACCCTATTAGAAATTTCGTACCCTTTTACCATGAATTTTCCAAATCCTGTAAGTATTGCTGTAATATCTGTTAAACACTCATTTTCTACTCTTTCTTTTAGTCTAATGTCATTTGATAATAATAAATGGTGACAGCATTCGTGTGCTAATGTTGAAATAACAGTTTCATAAATCATATCATTTCTCACACAAATATACACCTTTGCCTTCGGTTTATTTCCTTTTTCATAATACATTCCAGCATAACCATAACTCTTTTTGCTAGACAGATACTCTATTTCAAAATCTAGTTCTTCCCTTTTTATATTTAAGTGATTTAATATTTTACAAAACAATTCTTCCAAATACTTCTCAGAAAATCTTGAATACTTCAAATGTCTTTCAAGTTCTTGGTCAACTTTAAATTCACCAAAACTTCCAATAGACTTTTCTATCAATTTTTCTTTCGCAAATTCTATATATTTGTTAATATCTTCATTACTAACTTTTCTTTTATTAAGCCCTTGCTTTTTTAAATTATTAATACTTCTATTATTTTTGTTAGTAACACTAAGCAATGAGAAAAAATATTTTAGATAATATCTAAAATCATATATTAAATATATAATTATTACAGACACGCTAACTATTATAAAATACTTCATAACTTATATTATATCATACTTCTACAACTTAATCAATTAAAAACTCCCCTACATCTAGTAAGAGAGCTTTTGTTTTAATAACCTGTTACAGGCAATTTTTTTATATTTTTAACTTCGTATTTTTCAACTTCATAGCTTGGGCTTACTTCTACAACCTCAAATGTTTTCTCATATTCCTGTACTTCTTTTACAACATTATTTAAAGTAAATTCATATTCTTCATTTAAATCTAAATCTATTTCTGCTAAATCAGTATATAAATTGTAGTTTTCCAATGTTTCAGTTTCTTTTAAATAGTATTTTCCAGGTAACATATTTTCTAACACTATTTCTCCATTGTCATCTGTGATTAATTCATCTTTAACTACTTCTTTATTAGAATTTAAAAGTTGAAATTTTACACCAGCTAACCTATTTTCTGTACCATATTCTTTTTTAACTACTGTTAATTTAGTAATGTTCTTAAAATATTTTTCGGTTAGTTTAGTTTCAAGCGTTTCAAACGTATATCCAGTTAGAGCATAATCTTGTGTGCCTGGTACACTTGTTGATCCATAAACAACTGGTTTTGTTTCTAAATTAGCTTTAGCCTCAATTTCGAACTTATCTTCCTTTAGCATATTTTGTATAGGAATTATTATTTTAAACTTCTCTCCTACTCCAAAGTTGCTTTTTTCTTTATTGTTCATATTTGTAATTTTGGTTTCTTCTGGAATAGACCCACTTAATTTTATTTCATAATTACCTGATGGAACATTTGATATTAAATGATATATTTTGCTTACACAATTAGCATCTTTTGAATCAATAGTCCAATTTTGACTTTCACTTTCTATTCCAACTTCAGGGTTTTGAACCATATTTTCAGAAGAATTTCGAGCATTATTTACTATATTTAAATAAATCTGATAAGTACGTCTTCCACTATCTGTATTTACAGCACCATAACTTGAAGTATCTCTATTATAAAGCATTGTATATACAGCATGTTTTGTAGCTGTAAAAGCCTCTTGCTCATTTGCTGCTCCTAATTCCGCAACAGATTTATATGGGAATCCATTAATAATTGCTCTCCATACATTTACATCTTGTATTTTGCTTCCACCATTAACTGTATAGCTTGTAGTCTCAATTCCAGGTTTTGTTACATCTAAACAATACGCAGGATAATGTCTACCATCTTTTTCAAGTGCAATATATGTAGTTTTTACAGGATTACCATTGTAAGTTAAATATCTTTCACATTCACCAAGTGAAACTAAACTCTTTTCTCCTATCTCAAATGCAAAGCTATTGTAAAATGTACTAATACTAATTAAAAATAATAAAGTTATTATAAATATTTTTGTTTTTATTCTATTCATTCTTTCTCCTTTTCTATTGCTTGAATGCACCTTCTTTTTTCTGGTACATTTTCTACACATGTAATTAATGTTATTTTATTCTCATTTGTATTTTCTAAAAGAGTCCAGTCAGTATCATTTATAATTGTAATTAATGAGACTTTATAAATTTTCTTTTTTCCATGTACTATATAAATAATTTCATCATTAAGATTTAATTCTTTTAATCTTGAAAAATAATTTACATCATAGCCTCTGTTATGCGCTGCAAGGCAAACATTTCCATCTTCTAATTGACTTTCTTCAAAATGTCCAACATATTTATTTAATATTGCATCTGTTGTCCCTTCAGCTATATTGGCAACTAATCCTATTTTAGGAATTTCTAATTGCCAAAGATTTTCATATGTTTCCTGCTGGACTACTTTTACTTCAATATTATTACTTACTTCCATATTAGCATTTAAAGAAATATTTGCAGTCCTAAAGAAAACTGCATGAAAAAATAATGTCATTACAATACTAAAAATGAAAGACAGTAAATTAATATTGTTTTTGGTATAACTAAAACAATCTTTCACCTCCTATATTCAGTTTTTTGTTTTTTGAAATTTGGTCAAGAAAAGTGACCAATAGAAATTAAATTTATTTGAAATAAATTTTAAATATAATACTACGTTTTTTTGAGTTTGTAAAGTACTAAAATAAAAAAAGGATTTATTTTATAAATCCTTTTTACATTAAGTTTTAATTTCCTTCTTTTACTTCAAAATAAAACTCTACACCATCTTTTTTATTTGTAACACCATATTTGCTATTATATTTTGTCATAATCGCTTTTACTAATGCTAATCCTATACCTGTTCCGCCTTTTGATCTATCTCTTGACTCATCAACTTTATAAAACCTTGTCCATATTCTACTTAGATTTTCTTGAGAAATATTTTTACCTGTATTAAAAACTGAAACTCTTACTTTCTTATCTTCCTTTCCTTTTTTAATACTAATTTTTATTAACTTTTTATCTTCTACTTTTTCAGCATTTTTTATAGCATTTGTAAAATAATTTGTTACTACTTGATTAATATAAAAATCATCAGCATATACCATTACTGGTCCATCAGTTTTGAATTCGATTTCTATATTTTGCTCATTTAAAACCACTTGTGAATTTTTTATTACTGAATTAATTAATTCTACTATATCAAAATTTGTATCATTAAATTTTCTATCTTCATATTCTAATTTCATCAACTCCAAAAGTCTTTTAACAAGTTTATCCATTTTGTTAGATTCATCTAATATTACTTCTGAGTAAAATTTTCTATTTTCTTCATCTGTATTTACGTTTTCAACCAATCCTTCTGCATATCCCTGAATTAATGCAATTGGAGTTTTAAGTTCATGAGAGACATCTGAAATAAACTGTTTTCTCATTTCATCAATTTTTGATTTTTCTTCAATATCTCTTTCTAGTTCTGAATTACTAACCTTCAATTGTTCTATTGTTTCTTCTAGCTTATCTGATAATGTATTAATACTCTTTCCAAGTTCATTTATTTCATCTTCATTATCATTAATTCTATATTTTCTCTTAAAATTTAAGTTACTCATTTCATTTGCTATTTCATTTAGCTCTTCTATTGGTTTCGTAAATTTTTCAGCAATTATCATTATTGTAAATCCACCTAAAATAACAACCGCAAAACCCATTATAAGAATAACTCTATTTGAAATATTAACATTATTTTGAATATGAGTAATTGGAGTTCTTATATATAACATCTCTCCTGAGTCTAATTTTGATTTTAATAATATATAGTCTATTCCATCTTTTTTGTCCACTATTCTTCTAATAGTTAATCCATTTTTGGAATACATATAGTCAGATTTATTGAATATGCTGTAATCTATATCATATTGAATATCATTAATTGTTCCAAATTCAGAAACATAATTTTTATTACTTAAGAACATTTCTGCTTCGCCATTTTCAATTACTATTTCAATATTGTGATTAGTAGATTTCTTTTCTAATTCTAATTTGTATTTATCGTTTTCATCATTTAGTCTTGAAACATTTTGATTAATCTCCTCATAAGTTTCTAAAAACATATTATTAGTTGAATAATAATAGTATGTTTCTAGTACTACACTATTAATTACAATAAAGAACAAAATAATAATTAGAATAACAGCAGCTAAAGTAAGAAACAATTTCGCACGAACTGATTTTAATATTTTATTTACCATAAATTCCTCTATTTTATCTCAAATTTATATCCTATTCCTCTAATAGTTTGTATATGTTTTCCCTTTTTACCCAACTTATGTCTAATCTTTTTTATATGACTATCAATAGTTCTTGAATCTCCATAATAATCATAATTCCAAACTGTATTTAGTATTTTATCTCTTGATAATGCAATATTCTCATTATCTAATAAATACTTTAGTAATTCATATTCCCTAAAACTTAATTCAATAAGTTTACCATCTACTGTAACTGTTCTTCCTTCGTTATCTATTACAATTCCATCATAATCTTTTAGTTCTTTTTCTTCAGGTTTTGCTCTTCTTAAAATTGCTTCAACTCTTGCAACTAATATCTTTGGACTAAATGGTTTAGTAATATATTCATCTACTCCAAGTTCAAATCCAAATAGTTCATCTTGTTCTTCTGCTCTTGCTGTAAGCATTACTATTGGAAGTTTTTTATCTTCTTGACGAATATGACGTAAAACTGACCAACCATCTAATTTTGGCATCATAACATCTAGTAATATTAAATCAATTTTGTTTTTGTTTTCATTATAAACACTTAGTGCCTTTTCTCCATCTTCTGCTTCTAAAATACTAAAATTCTTTTGTACTAAAAAGTCTCTTATAAGTTTTCTCATTCTTGCTTCATCATCTACTACTAAAATTGTTTTATCACTCATATGAAATATACCTCCAATAATACTACATATATTTATATACTATTTTTATGTTTTTTGTGTGAATTATAGCAAATTTTTAAGTTCTTCTAAATTTTTTCTGAAGTATTCAAAAGCTTTTTCATATGTTTCTTCTTTTTCTAAGTCAACATCAACCATTTTTAATAGTGTTAAAGAATCTTTAGATCCTCCTTGACTTAACATATTTATATACCTATCTACATACCCTTCTTCTCCTGATAATATTTTACTTGCAATAACAATAGCAGAAGTAATACCAGTAGCATATTTATATACATAAAAGCAACTATAAAAGTGAGGGATTCTTGCCCATTCATATTTTATTTCTTCATTAATAGCACATTTTTCTCCAAAATATTTTTTTACTAAATCATAATAAATAGAGTTTAAACTTTCTGCATTTAAACTTTCACCATCTTCCACTTTACTATGAACAATTTCTTCAAATTCTGCAAACATAGTCTGTCTTATTAATGTTGCTCTAATTGTATCTAATTGTTCATTAATTAATGCAGCTTTTCTTTTTGAGTCTTGTTCTTTATTAATTAAATAATTAGCAAGCAAAATTTCATTTACAGTTGAAGCAACTTCTGCAACCATAATTGTATAATTTGCATTAATTACATTTTGATTTTTTCCAGAATAATAACTATGCATTGAATGTCCTAATTCGTGAGCAATAGTAGATACGTCTCTTGATGAATTAATATAATTTAGCAAAACGAATGGATGTAATCCATAGATTGAAACACTATATGCTCCACCTCTTTTGTTTTCTTTTTCATAAACATCTAACCATCTATTTTCAAAAGCTGTTTTTAACATACTAATATATTTTTCACCTAATGGATTTAATCCATCAAGTACCATTTGTTTTCCTTCTTCATAAGAAATCTTTCTATCTTCAACATCTAATGTATTAACATACACATCATACATATTTAATTTTTCTTTTCCTAGTAACTTAGCTTTCAAATCCATATATTCATGATTCAAATATAAATATTTGTTCATTTGAGACACTAAAGTTTTATATACTCCAACATTAGAATCATCATTATCTGTGGCCGCATCTAACGAAGACTCATAATTTCTTAATTTGCTAGATATTGTTCTCTGTTTTACTCTAGTTAAATATAATTCTGTAATTGTATTAATATGTTTTTTATATATTTCATACATTGATTCAAATGCTTGTTTTCTAATATTTTCATCTTTGTTCATTAAATAGTTTGAAAACAATGCAGCATTCATTTTTAAATGCTCACCATTTCCATCTATAACATCTTTAAACTCTAATTCTGTATTTGTAAAAATATCATAAGTATTCTCTGCCGCTCCAAACACTTCTGAATATTTTGCAAGTATTTCTTCTACTTCCTCAGTTAAAATATGCTTTTTACTTTTGATAAGATCTTTTATTATTTTTTCATATTCTTTCATTCTAGGATCTTCTAGATATGACTCTAAAACTGAATCTTCTATTTTACTCATTTCTGGTGAAATAAAACTTTCCGCTTCTGAAAATTCAGCAGTAATTTTTTCAACTCTTTTGTATAATTTTATGCTTTCTTGGTTAGCCATGTCTTGATGATATTTCATCATAGAATAAACATATATTCTTTCATGCCACTCAAGTGCTTTTTCAAGTGTTTTATAGCAATTATAAACCTCATCTACTCCACTAGCTAATTTTCCTCTATAGCTTTTTACATTCTCTATATAACTATATAATTCACCTATTGCCCACTCAAGTTTGCTTTCATCTTCAAAAATCTCTTTTAGATTCCATGTATTTTTCTCTTCCATTTTCCCTCCTTTGTTTATACGTTATATTCTACCAAACTTTTATTTTTTAATCAATGACTTTTGCAGACACGTTCCAAAATCAGCTTGGCTTTTAGCAAATGTCTTTTTAAAATCTTTACTTTCTAGATTTCTGTGATATAATGTAGATACAATTTGACAAAGAGGTGTGTTTTATGAAATTAAATTCAGACGACCAGACTTTAGCAGAAAGCAAAATTCTTCTTTTATACATAATAGATAAAGTCGGAAAACCAATTTCTCATAACGAGTTATTAGAATTAGTTACTTCTATTGTAGATATGAATTATTTCTATTTTGAACAATTTTTATTAGATTTAATAGAAGATAACTATATTATTAAATATGAACAGGACAGCATGCAAATATATGAGATTACTCCTGATGGTAAAAATGCAATAAATCTAACAATAGACATTGTCCCAGGTATATTAAAATTAGAAGTTGATAGCAAATTTAAAGAAAACTTAGACACTATCAAGGATAAATATTCCATCTCTGCAGAGTATTCTCCAATTTCAGAAAAATCATTTTCAATTAGATGTAAAATTATTGAAAATAATTCCATTATTTTTGATTTAGAAGCTGATGCAGGGTCTGGAGAGCAAGCTAAAAAAATAGTTGAAAATTGGAACAACAATGCAGCAGAAATATATCCAAAGATTTTAGAATTATTAATAGATAATAAATAGTTTTTTTATTTATTAAATTTTAAATGAAACTTTTTATTGAAAAATATTGAATTTAGAAATAATAAAAAAATAAGATGAGAGATATTCAGCTATGCTGAAAGGGACTCATCTTATTTTTTATTATTTCTATGAAAATATTTTGATTAAAAAGTGTAATGCAAATTCAATAAATTATTAAATCAAAAAATATTTATAATTTATTCTGGCTTCTAAAAACTTCGTACATTATTATACTTGTTGCAACTGCTGCATTCAGGCTTTCTGTTTTTCCAATCATTGGAATTTTTATTTTTTCTGATGCTTCTTGTAAAACTTCTTCAGATACTCCATTTGCTTCATTTCCAATTATAATTGCTGATTTCTCATAATTAATATCATAAATACTTTTATCTGTTTTTAAATCAGTTGCATATACTTTAATTCTATGTTTTTTTAATTCCTTTATTGTTTTTACTAAATTGTCTGTTTCAATCACTCTAACTCTATAAATTGCTCCCATTGTTGATCTTACTACTTTAAGGTTATAAATATCTGCACTTCCTTTTGAAACTATGATTTGTTTTAAATTTAAGCTATCAGCAGTTCTTAAAATAGTTCCCATATTTCCAGGATCTTGCACATTATCTAAAATTAAGAAATTAGAAGCATTAAAATCAATTTTGCTTTCTGAGTTTACTGGTTTTTCTAAAATTGCCATAATTCCCTGTGGATTTATAACATCAGTAATAGTATTAAAAACCTTCTCAGATACATAAATGCAATCTAATTTTGCAATTTCATACATTAATTCACTAGGAAGCACACCTTCGTTTTTACAATCATCACAAATAATAACTTGTTTTATTTTCATTTTTTCATCTATAGCTTCTTGAATCATTTTTATTCCTTCAACTATAAATTCATTGTATTCTTCTCTGTACTTCTTTTCCTTTAATTTTTTAATGTGTTTTACAATTTCATTGTCTTTACTTGTAATTACCATATAAATCACCTTTTCTTTATTATTATTTTAATTTTATTATAAATTATTCAAATTATCAACTTGGTTTCTTATGTGTACCTAAAATCATTGATTCTAGTACCAATTTGTGGTATAATAGTGTTTATGGAAGAAATTCCAAATAATACTAAAGGAGGGAACACTCCCATGAATGCAATCGAAAGCATCATGGAACAGCTTCGGGAACTCTTCCCAGAAGCACAAGTGAATCTTAATGATGAAGAACTTCTCATTAGGTTCACCAGCACGCATATCTCCACCGAAAAGATCAGCAAAATTGAAGAGATTCTTTTTTTCAAGGGAAAATTAGTCTCAAATTCAAAAAAACTGATCAATGTTGAAAACGGTACGCTTCATGTCAATTTGAAAAACTGGGGGGTTTTTTACAGAGCATATCTCTACCTTCAGAGTATTGGCATAATAGCAAGTATTGCTGAAATCAACATCATCGGTGGCTGTGAAATTGCGTTTGTGATCTCTAACTATCTTTGCGCTAGTCAATTGGATAATCTCCAAAATATTGTTAATGAGGAACTTGGTATCCACCTTGTAAATCATGACAGTATTCGTGTCTTCGGAGGAAGGTCCGTACGCAACATGTACATCAATTGTGCCAAGCGCTGATATAGTACAGATTGGGTTCCCACTCCCCAGTAATCGCAAGTGCATTGCTGGGGAATTTTTTTATAATTTGACTAAAAATTCTTTACACTCTTCCAATATATTTTTTCTATCTAATAATTTATATGTTATATATGGATCTTTTGCAGGAGAAAACTTTATTCTATTTCTAAATGTTTTCATTAATTTATCAACCACGTCAAAATTAAATGTATCACTTTCAAAATAAAATACTACATTCTCATTTCTCTGTGCTATTTTTAATATATGTTTTTCTCTACATAAATTCTTTATCCTTGCTATATCCAAAAGATTTTCAATCTCATATGGCATCTGGCCATATCTATCTAATACTTCATCTGTAACATTTTGTATATCTTCTTCATTTTTGCAAAGTGCTATATTTTGATAAACTTCAATTTTTTGACTTGAGTTTTCAATGTAATCATCTGGTATATAACTTGTAACATCCAAATCTATTTGTACATCTACTTCTTCTACGATATTTTCTCCTCGAATTTCGTGTACAACTTCATCTAATAACTGACAATACATATCATATCCTACTTGCTCCATATGGCCGTGTTGAATTTCACCCATTAAACTTCCTGCACCACGAATTTCTAAATCCCTCATAGCAATTTTAAATCCAGAACCAAATTCAGTAAATTCTTTGATTGCTTTTAAACGTTTATCAGCCACTTCTGTAATCATTTTATCTCTTTTATAAGTTATATATGCATATGCTTGTTTGTCAGATCTTCCAACTCTACCTCTTATTTGATAAAGCTGTGCTAATCCTAGTCTATCCGCATTTTCAACAATGATTGTATTTGCATTTGGAATATCAATACCAGATTCTAAAATTGTAGTACAAACTAAGACATTATACTCACCATTTATAAAGTCTTGCATAATGTTTTCAAGATCAGTTCCGTTCATTTTTCCATGTGCAAAAGTAACCTTGGCTCCTTCTACAAGTTCTGATATTTCATTCGCCTTTCTTTCTATTCCTTCAACATTATTATATAAATAAAATACCTGACCACCTTTTTCTATTTCTCTAGTAATTGCTTCTCCTATCACCTCTTTGTCATATTCTAATACATATGTTTGAACAGGTTTTCTGTTTTGTGGTGGCTCATAAATAACAGACATATCTCTCATTCCTACAATAGACATATGTAGTGTTCTTGGGATAGGCGTTGCTGTCATTGTTAAAACATCTATATTGCTTTTTAGCTCTTTTATCTTCTCTTTATCTTTTACGCCAAATCTATGCTCTTCATCAATAATTAAGAATCCTAAGTTTTTAAATTTGACATCTTTACTTAAAATTCTGTGTGTTCCAACCAATACGTCAATTTCACCAAGTTCAACTTTTTTTAGTATTTCACTTTGCTCTTTTTTTGTTTTAAACCTATTTAATAATTCTATTCTTATAGGATATTCTGACATTCTGTTTTTAAACTCTTCATATTGTTGCTGTGCTAAAATAGTTGTTGGAACTAGATAAGCAACTTGTTTTTGATCCATTACTGCTTTAAAAGATGCACGAATTGCTACTTCAGTTTTACCATATCCAACATCTCCACAAAGAAGCCTATCCATTGGTCTAGGTTTTTCCATGTCTTTTTTTACTTCTTCTATACATCTTAATTGATCATCTGTTTCAACATATTTAAAACTATCCTCAAATTCTTGTTGCCAAGGTGTATCTTTTGAAAAAGCAAATCCCTCAATCTTTTGTCTTTGAGCATATAATCTAATTAAATTTTCTGCAACTTCTCTTAAATTATTTTTTACTTTTTCTTTTGTTCTGTCCCAATCTTTAGAATCTAACCTATTTAATCTTGGTCCTATTTTCTCCGGACCGATATATTTTCTAATATTATCTAATGAATTTGTTGGAATATATAACACATCTTGATCTTTATACTCAAGCTTAATATAGTCTTTAGTAATTCCATCAGCTTTGATTGTGTTTACACCAATAAATTTTCCAATTCCATGTGTCTTATGAACAATGTAATCACCTTCTTTTAAGTCTTCAAATATTACTTTTTCTCCTTCTCTAAATACTGAAGGAGTTTTTAATTTCTTTTTTATTTTATTTTCAAATAATTCTTCTGTTGAAAATACAATTAAATTAAAGTCAAAAGCTTCAAAACCACATGATAAAGCCCCGGGAGTTATATTTACTACCCCCAGGTTAATATCATCTTCTAATATTTCAAAATATCTATTTGGTATATTTTTTTCTAAAAGTAATGTGGACAATTTTCTACAATTTTCAGGGCTTCCGCCAAGGATTACTGTTTGTTTTCCTCGCTTAATTGCTTCTTGTAATTCCTCAAACAATAAATCCATTGAACTACGAAAAAAGTTGACCTCCCTATAGCTAAAGCTATATCCGTTTCTTTTTGCATGCATACTTTGTTTATCCACGAAGCCAATATCTTGTTTTTCAAGATATATTGTTTGTTTTTTCTGTAAACTCTCAGAAAATTTAATGTAATCATCCATTTTAGTTAAATTACTAGGAACAATTTTATTCTTCTCTAGTAAATCTTTTATTAAATTACTGTTATCTTTACTAATATTTTCAGCTCTTGCCTTTACCTTTGCTATTTCATCTATAAATACTATGCAATCTTCTTGCAAATAATCTAAAAGTGTATCAGACTTTTCATAAAAGCAATCAAAATATTTATCTATTTTTGTGATAAAATCGCCATTTTTTATTTGATATATATCATCTTGTACTTTTTCTCTGACAGATTTTGGATATATTTTATCACTAATTTTTTCACAAACTGTGTCTACATCTGTTTCTAATAAAAACTCATATGATGGAAAAATTTCGATTTCTTGAAGCATTTCTGTTGTCCTTTGTGTAGCAACGCTAAACTTTCTAATAGAATCTATTTCATCTCCCCAGAACTCAATTCTTACACCGCTTGTTTTTGATGTTGCAATATCAACAATTCCACCTCTTACACTAAACTGGCCTTTTCCTTCAATTAAATCATATCTTTCATAACCAAGTAAAACAAGTTTTTCTTTAAGAACTTCTAAATCAAAAGTATCTCCTACTTTAAGATTCATAACATTCTTATATAAGCTTTCTTTTGTAATCATTTTTTGCATAGCTGCTTCTATTGTTGTTACTATTATTTGATTATCATTTTTTACTAATCTGTTTAACACAGAAATTCTATCATAAATTGTATCTTTACTTTCTGCAATATAATCAAAGCTTAATACATCTCTTTTAGGAAATAGTTTTACTGTATCTTTAAAGTACGCTAAGTCTTTAATTATCTTTCTAGCCTGCATTTCATTATAAGTAATAATGCAAATAGGTTTTTCTGAATAAAATGCTGTGCTATATGCCAAGTGTATTTTACCGCTATCAGTAAGACCAGAAAGCATTATAGGACTTGTGCCTTTTTTTACATTGAAAATATAGTCATTAAACTTTTTTATATTTGGTAATGTTTTGACTAGTGAATTCATGTACTCATTCCCTCTCTTTAATTTTTTTAAAAATATGGTTTCCATTATATAATATTTTTATGAGATTTTCAACAGTTTCATGAATAAAAAGTCAAAAATATATTATTTTATAGCTATTTTATGAGTAAAAAGTTGAAGACGTTTCCCCAGTTGAGGAAACGCCTTCCAATCTCAAACCTTTGTTACAGCAGGCTTGAGATTAGGTCCAGGAGATTATACTGACTGTATATTGAAACCATGATCAACGAAACTGTTGCCATGATCTTGATGAGAATATCCAGGGACGGACCAACAGTGTCCTTCAGCGGATCACCAACCGTATCACCAACTATTGCAGCAAAGTGAATCGGCAGTCCTTTTAGTCCCTTGGCTTCAATCGCCTTCTTGGAATTATCCCATGCACCGCCAGCATTTCCACAGAAAATTGCAAGGAAAATTGCGACAAGTGTTTCACCAATGAGGATGCCAGCAACAAACAGTGGGCCCATAATAAAACCACTTATTGTCGGAACCAAAATTGCAATAAGCACAGGCAATTTCATTTCGCTTAATGCACCCTGAGATGATATTTCAATGCATCTCTTGTAATCAGGTTTTACGCCTTTTACTCCTTCTCTTAACCCTACTATCTCCCTAAACTGTCTTCTAACTTCATCTACCATCTTTTGGGCAGCCTTGCTGACAGCTTCCATAAGGAGTCCAGAGAAGTAGAAAGTAATGGCTCCACCGACTAACGCTCCCACTAAGCACAGCGGATTCATAAGGTTGAAAACGATATCTTCTGTGACAGGTGTAAACGTATACATAAAGCTGATCATCAGCGATACTGTCGCATAAGCAGCAGAGCCGATGGCAAAGCCTTTACCCATAGCAGCTGTGGTATTTCCTTCAGCATCAAGCCTATCAGTAATAGCTCTTACAAAAGAATTTAAGTGAGCCATTTCAGCAATGCCACCTGCATTATCGCTAATAGGTCCATAAGTATCCACTGATACTGTGGCAGATACAAATGACAACATACCGACTGCAGCCATTGCAACACCGTAGAATTCCAAAACTGCATATGACAATAACATTCCTGCACCCAGGATTACCACTGGCATGAGATTAGACTTCATACCAACTGCAAGACCTTGTACAATAGTAACTGCTGCACCTTCCTCAGCTGATTCTGCCAGTTTCTTTGTAGGTCTGTAATCGTAACTAGTATAATATTCAGCAGCTCGCCCAATGGCTACGCCACTTACCACACCGATTATGATAGCTACACATGGAGAAAATACACCTAATCTGAATGGAAGTTCTCCAAAGTTTTCGCCTGAAAACAGAACTATGCTCAAAACCACAGCAGAAACGCCTGTTAGCCCAGCCGAAAGCCATGTGGCTACATTAAGCTCCCTATGAGGATTGTCTCCGTCAGCTTTAAGAAATGCATATGCCAATCCAATAATACAGGAAAGCAAGCCTGCACCACAAACTAAAATTGGGAATAAATACATTTTTTCGAACAGGCTCTCGCTAAATGGCATCCCTTTAGCCTTATAGGTAATAAATAGATGCATCGCAAGAATAATTCCTGATACGATAGCTCCCATATAGCTTTCAAGCAGGTCACTACCCAGTCCAGCGGTATCGCCAACATTATCGCCTGTGCTATCAGCAATAGCCGCAGCATTTCTGTAGTCGTCTTCACCAATACCTTCCTCACCTTTACCAACAAGATCAGCTCCCATGTCTGCAGCTTTTGTATAAATTCCACCACCGACACGGTTAAACAATGCAATAACAGAGCATCCCAAAGAATAAGAAGACAATGTCATTCCAAACGGAACAAACGAGATTCCGCACCAGTTTTTCTCAGCACTGAGGATGCGTATTTGGTCTTTAAACAGTGCAAACACAATTATAAGGCCAAGAAGAGCAAATGAACTCACGCACAACCCCATTACTGATCCACCACGTAGTGCAACTTTTAAGGTTTTTCCAATGCTATTAGTTTTTAATGCCGTATTTGTGACGCGCACATTAGCATAAGTAGACATGCGCATTCCAACATATCCAGCAGCTCCACTAAAAACGATTCCCAGGAGGAACGATATCGCGCTCGATATTGACAGAAAAGCTCCAAATAACACAGTCAACACAGCGACAACTTTTATCAGCACTTTATATTCGCTGTACAAAAAAGCGAGTGCGCCAATCCGTATTGAGTTTGCAATATCAGCCATTTCCTCCGTTCCTTCATTGAGCCTCTTGACTTTCCAGAAATTGTACGCCGCATAAACAACGCCTAATCCTGAAACGCCAAGCACAGGTATAAGACCTATCACAGTGAACCCTCCTTTGCTTGACATTCTTAGTAGTAATAAGTTACAGGGGTACCTTCGACGTTTGCTATCCTCCTCTCATCTCCATAGCCTATATTTATAAAATCCATTACTGGACTTCACCATTTTACCACATTTTAAGCTTTTTTTCAATATTTTTACACAAATAAAAAAGTTTCAGAATTTTCTGAAACTTTTTTTGTAAACTAATTCTATTATTTTTATTATTTTTTTTCTTTAGCCAAAATAATTATTCTATACATTCCATCATCTGTTGCTGTTTGTAATGAAATTTCTCTTCTACCTTCTGTATCCCTAGTAAAATAACTTGCATCATTTGCGTCTGTTGCATATTTATTATATATTTCATATGTAACTTTTCTTCCAGTAGAATCTGTAATATATATTAAATCTCCTTCTTCTAAATCTTTATTATTAGAAAAGAAAAGTCCATTACGATAATTCATTCCATATAAAACATTATTTCCTACTTCATTTAGTCCTGGACCATATGCTTTGGCTATAGCAATATCTAATGTTCTTTTATTAACAACATCTAATATTGGATAATTACAATTTGTTTTTGGAATCTCAATATTCCCAATTACTTCAAAATTCTCAATATATGTTTTTTCAGTTTGTACTTCATCAGTTTCAGTAGTATCTTCTATGTTATCTTCTTCATATTTTATTTCATAATATTTTTCTCTTTTACCATTATTTACACCGATTACATAGATTGAATTTGTATACAAATATTTTTCTTCATCATCTTTTATATCATAATCAGCACCAAGAACTCCTACTTCATCATAGTAATCTGTAAAATCTTCATATCCATTTTCAACTAATTTTACTACTTTGGATTTATTATCTTTTGTAAAAATTAAATATCCTTTTTCATAGTTTAAAGCTTTAATATCATCATACTCTGCTTCTGTATATTTTGTACCATCTAATCCTGCTAAACCATATTTACCATTTTCATTATATGTTAAAGCATCTTCATACCATAGTGATTCTCCACCACCAGTTCCAGCAATTTTTTCAGTAATTAACAATTTTTCTTTCTGTTTTGACCCTTCAGTTTCAACTATGTTTTCTTTAATATTATCTAAAGTATTGTCAGCTGTTTTATTTTTAGTAATATGATTATGATAAACTTCAATTCCAACACAACAAATTACTATCAATAGTAATATTATAAATATACGTATAATAAAACTAATTAAACTACTTTTTTTATTATCTCTCATATATTTTTCTCCTTATATTTTTTCACTTTGTATATTAGTGTCTACTAGTTGATATAATACATATTGTTTTGCAATTGGATTTGATGGATCAAATGAATATTCTCTTAATCTCATTGTTGCTCTATATGTATTGTTTGGTTTCAAGTTATACGAATATGTAAATGTTACTGTATATTCACTACCATTGTTTTCAACCTTTTCTATTTCTTTAATATTGGCATCAAGATTATATCTTGTTCCAGAAATATATTTAATTGACGCTTCCATTCCTCCATCATTTTCTTCTCTAGTCATTATATTATGTGAACACTTTGTATTTGCATCAAAATTTATTCCTGTATATCCTTTTATTATACTATAAACAATGCTTTCTCCTATATTTGTATATCTTGATTCAGATCCAAAATTTCTATACATTCCATCTTCATCTAATAAAAATGCTGTATAAATCATCATTTCATTTTTGTGCTCTATGCTATTATTTCCATCTACATCTTTATAGTAATTCATTAATATAAATCTAGCTATTGTATCTTTTAAATCTTGTTCAATTTTTATTTCTTCACTTATATTTAAAGAATCATTAAAATATGTTATATTCAAAACTATTTTTTCTAAGTCTAACGCTAAATTTGCAATTAATCCTTTTTCACACTTCAATGAGATATTTATCTTTGATGTATCATCTGTTATTTCATGCAACATTATTTCATAATTAAACTCTTTTGCACTACCATTTATTGAGTTGCCTACACTTGTCGCTCCTAAATTTGGATCTTCATATGATACATCAACATTTTTTATTCTTTTATCTTGAGTAACACTTTCTGCTTCTATAATCCTTGTATATAAAGTTGCTTTATTGTTTTCTTTATATTCAATTTTTTCAATTTCAAAGCTCATGCCATTTAATAAATCTACTTTTTTAGCAATATTTATTTTTGTTTTTTTAATTTTTTCTGTAGTATTAGTAACTTCTTCTGAAATTACGTTTTGTACAGTATTAGTCATTTCGTTTATAGTTGCTGTCTCTCTCTTTTCATACAATTTTGCTTTTAGTTCATCACTATTTACTATTTGATATCTTGTATATTCATATGAAGAATTCAATTTAAATTTAATTTCCATTTCATATTGATCAAGATTTTCTAGATTATTATCAATATAATCTCCTTCACTTGGTGTTATAAAAATAATATCTGCTATATAAATTCCATTTGAATAATTCAAATCCATGATTGTTAAAACTTTATAAGGTGTGTAACCATCCATTCCATCTACACTATATTTGTATTCTTCATCTTTTTTATCATAATATAAGAAAGAATTTTCACCTAAAATATCTTCTGAATTACTAAATGTTTCTCCTGTTAATTCTTGATAAACCTTTAACATTTTTTCTTTAGTAAATTTGGAATCACTGTAATTTTCTTTCATATAAATAAGTTCTGTGGCAAGCATCAATTTTTTGAATTTTATTAAATTCTCTTTATCTTCAGGCTCACCTATTATTCCCAATGTTGCATAATCTCCTAATGCTTCTTTTAATTCTGTTTCAGATAATTTTTGAACTTCGCCCTTACTCTTACCTGTTAATACATTTATTTCTTTGTTTTCTATATCGATTTCCATTAATACAATACTAGAATCATTGTTATCAAATATTTCTAATGAAAGCACATTTGTATTTTCTTTCATTCCTTTAAGAACTATTATCTCTTGATATGTTGTTCCATAAAGTTCTGAATTATTTTTTCTACTAGTTTTTTGAGAGGCTAAAACTAGTTTTTCATTAGTTTTATCTTTTACAACATATTTTTGTGGAAATATAAAATTTCCGTTTTCTGTAACTGATAAATATAATTTGGCATTATTATTCTCAACAACTAAACTATTAATTTGTATTGATAAACCATCTGCAATTTCAATATCTTTAAAAGAAATAGTTATGTCTTTATCTGACAAAATTTCTTCTTTTGTTGCAGTAACATCCTCTTCTGTGAAAATCTTTTTTATTGCAAAAAAGATATTGTTGTATCCTTTAGTTGCTGCATATCCATTTGCAGCCAAAAATATAATCATTAAACTAGCAACCAGTGATAGTATCCTTTTTCTAAAAGGTAATGGCTGTTTTTTCTTTTGATTCAATCTAACAATCTTTTCTTGTTCTTCCATATTTACACCTTCCTTAAAAAAATCATTAAATAGATCATCTGCTTTCTTTGATATTAAATTATCTTTTTGTAATTCTTGTTTTATAAACAAGTCTTTTTCTTTATCATCCAATATTCTCACCTACTTCCTTTAATAAATTGTATAATTTTTCTCTAGCTCTTGATAATCTGGACTTAACTGTTCCTGCTGGAATATTAAGTATATCGGATATTTCTTCAACAGAGAAATCATCATAATAATATAAGACAGTTACTGTTCTTAAATCAGAATCAATTTTATTTAATGCATTTTCTAATCTCGAATCAATTTTATATTCATCATAATAAGCAGTATTTTCATTAATTTCTACTTGTTTATTTAAGTAGCTTACTTTTTGATTCTTTTTTATGATGTCATAACACTTATTAATTAGAATTCTTGTTATCCATGTAGCAAAATACTTTTCTTCTTTCAAAGTATCAAAATACTTATATGCACTAATTAGTGTTTCTTGTATTGCATCACAAGCATCATCATCATTCTTAAGAATTGCCATACCTGTCTTGTACAATTTAGTTTTTACAGAACTAACAAGTCTTTCAAAAGCTTCCGGATTGCTGCATCCAGACATTGTTTTATCCCCCATCTGATCCTCCTTGTATTTATTAGACTTTATATTTTTTATTTTGGTTCTACTATTACATAAAATATTTTATCATATGGATTTCCCTAATACTATAAAATTGAAATTACATTTCTGTTTCAAAAATCAAATCATATTTTTTTATTTAGTGAATAAATATTATTAGTATTTATGGAGAGTTTTTATGAATTTTTTTGTTATAAATATAAAAAGATTTTTTTTCACCACTATTTTTTTAGCTTTTCTAATTTGTTTAATTATTTTTTCAAAAACTAATTTAGAAGCTGCAAGAAATGGTCTTGTACTTTGGGCAAATTCTGTACTACCTTCACTATTTCCTTTTTTTATTGCTAGTGAATTAATATATCAAACAAATTTACCATATATTCTTGGAAAATCATTAAATAGTATAATGAAGCCTTTTTTTAATATTTCCGGCAATGGCTCTATTGCTCTTATTTTAGGAATTATTAGTGGAAATCCTATAGGAGCAAAAACAATATGTAATTTAAAAAAAGATAGAATAATCTCAAAAATAGAAGCTGAAAGATTAATAGCATTTTGCAATAATACTAGTCCTTTATTTGTTTTGGGAACTGTTGGAATATCTTTATATAATAACAAACGCCTTGGATATATACTATTTATTTCTCATATTGTATCTTCTCTTTTAGTAGGATTTTGTTTTAGATTCTGGAAAAAAAATAATATAGATTCAACATATATAGAAAAAAATTTTAACTACAAAAATTCTCCTATAAAAATTTCTGCATTTGGAACTATTTTAAACACTGCAATAAAAAACTCTATAAATTCATGTTTACAAATAGGAGGATTTGTTGTACTTTTTTCTATAATTATTTCAATATTAAAAAATTCTGGTATTTACTTTCAAATACCAGAATTAAACACACTTTTTTATGGAATTATTGAAATGACTAATGGAGTAAATATATCTGCTTCTCTAGCATCCTCTACTCCATTAACTAGCATCGTAATTACTTCATTTTTACTTGGATTTGGTGGATTGTCTGTGCTATTTCAAGTTTATAGTATTATAGCAAAAGAAAATATTTCTATAAAACCTTACCTTTATGGTAAAATTCTACATGGAATATTGGCTTGCTTAATTACTTTTACTCTTATATAATTCCTAGTTTAATCCAGTTCTCTTTAAAATTGGATTCACTGTTCCAATAGGTTAAAAGTTTTATCAAATCTTTTGCTCGCATATTTTCCCTTTTGAATTAATCTTAGCACGTGTTAATCCGTGTGGTCAATGTATATAAAAAATTCCGGAAAAATCCGGAATTTTTTTATTAATCTTCTAATTTATATTTTTCTCTTGCAACATATGTTGTATGAAGCAATTCATGAGCTTTATGACTTCCTGGTTCTCCTAAATAATCTTTATAAATTTTTTGGATTACTGGGTTCTCATGAGATTTTCTTATTTTGCTCTTCTCATCTATTGTATATAAAGCTCCAGCTCTTTTAGCTCTTATATCTATTGTTGCTCTTTCTTTAGATGATCTAATAGGTTGTCCACCACCCATTACACATCCACCAGGACAAGCCATTATTTCAACAAATTGATAATCTGCTTTTCCTGATTTAATTTCTTCTAATATTGTTTGAGCATTTTTTAGTCCAGAAGCTACAACTATTTTAACTTCTTTTCCACCAATATCAAGTGTTGCTCTCTTTATTCCTTGTTCTCCACGAACAACTTCATAATCTATTTTGTCTAATGATTTTCCAGTAACTTTTTCAGCCACTGTTCTTAATGCAGCTTCCATAACGCCACCGGTTGTACCAAATATTGCAGCAGCACCTGTTGCTTCTCCCATTGGATCATCAAATACAGTATCTTCTAGTCCTGTAAATTCGATATGAGCTTGTTTAATCATTCTAGCAAGCTCTCTTGTAGTAATAACTGCGTCAACATCATCATATCCTGCACCTTGCATATTATCTCTTGTCCTTTCGAACTTTTTAGCTATACATGGCATTACAGATACAACATACATTTTGCTAGGGTCAATTCCCATTTTTTCTGCATAATATGATTTTAAAAGTGCTCCAAACATTTGATGTGGTGATTTACATGATGATAAATTACCTGTTAATTCTGGATAATTTAATTCCATATATCTTACCCATCCTGGGCTACAAGATGTAATCATTGGAAGTGTTCCGCCTTTTGTTAATCTTTCAATAAACTCTGTTCCTTCTTCCATAATTGTAAAATCTGCACCAGTATTTGTATCAAATACTTTATCAAATCCTAGTAATCTTAATGCTGTAACCATTTTTCCAGTTACATTTGTTCCAATTTCCATTCCAAATTCTTCGCCAAGTGCAACTCTTACAGCTGGAGCAGTTTGAACTACAACATATTTTTCTTCATCTCTTAAAGCTTTCCATACATCTTTAGTAGAATCTTTTTCTTTTAAAGCTCCTACTGGACAAGCTTCTATACATTGTCCACAAAATGTACAGTTAACATCATTTAAACTTAATTCTTTATATGTTGATACGCTAGATGTAAATCCTCTTCCTGCACAATCAATAGCACCTATTCCTTGTACATTTTTACATGCAGCAACGCATCTTCTACATAAAATACATTTATTGTTATCTCTTACTATTGATGGTGATAAATCATCTATTGATTTTTCTATTCTTTCTCCATCAAATTCAATTTCATCAACATTAAACTGTTCTGCTAATCTTTGAAGCTCACAATTTTGATTTCTTGTACATGTTAAACATTTTCTATCATGATTTGAAAGAATTAAGTCTAACACAACACTTCTTGCTTCTAATATTTTAGGTGTAGCTGTTTGAACAACCATGCCTTCTGTTACTTTAGTTATACAAGCTGGAGTCATTCCTCTCATTCCTTCAACTTCTACAACACACATCCTACAATCTCCAACTTCATTAATTCCTTTTAAGAAACAAAGTGTAGGAATTTCTATATTTAATTTTCTGGCAGCCTCTAGTATTGTAGAACCTTCTTCTACTTCAACTTTTCTACCGTTAATAGTTAAACTTATCATTTTTACCTCCTAACTCTTTATAGCATGGAATGGACATTTAGAAATACAAGTTCCACACTTAATACATTTATCAGTATCAATAACATGTGTTTTTCCTGGCTCGCCAGTAATACATCCAACTGGGCAATTTCTCTTACATAATCCACATCCTTTGCAAAGCTCTGGATCGATATGTAATTTCATTAATGCTTTACATTCTCCAGCTGAACATTTTTTATCTCTTATATGCTCTTCATATTCTTTTCTGAAATATTTAATTGTACTTTCTACAGGGTTTGGAGCTGTTTGACCTAAACCACAAACTGAAGCATTTTTAATATTTCTGCTTAGTTTTTCTAGTTTCTCAATATCTCCTTCTTCTCCTTTACCTTCTGTAATTCTTTCTAATATTTCTAGTAATCTCTTTGTTCCAACTCTACATGGTGTACATTTTCCACATGATTCATCATATGTAAATCCTAAGTAGAATTTTGCTAAGTTAACCATACATTTTGAATCATCCATTACTATTAAACCACCAGAACCCATCATAGATCCTATAGCTTTTAATGATTCATAATCAATTGGTGTATCTAAGTTTTCTTCTGTGATGCATCCTCCTGAAGGTCCACCTGTTTGAGCAGCTTTGAATTTTCTACCATTTGGAATTCCACCACCAATATCAAATACAATCTCTCTTAAAGTTGTTCCCATTGGTACTTCAACAAGTCCTGTATTTACAACATTACCACCTAAAGCAAATACTTTTGTTCCTTTAGATGTTTCTGTTCCAATACCTGCATACCAATCTGCACCATTTAATATTATTTTAGTAACATTTGCATATGTTTCAACATTGTTTATTAATGTTGGTTTTTGGAATAAACCTGCATTTGCTGGAAATGGTGGTTTTAATCTTGGTTGTCCACGTCTTCCTTCTATTGATTCTAGAAGTGCTGTTTCTTCACCACAAACAAATGCTCCTGCTCCAAGTCTAACTTCTAGGTCAAAACTAAAATCTGTTCCCCATATATTTTTTCCCAATATTCCATATTCTCTTGCTTGATCAATAGCTTTTTGGAAACGTTTAACAGCTATTGGATATTCAGCTCTTACATATATATAACCTTTGTTTGCTCCTATTGCAAAACCAGCTATCATCATAGCTTCTACAACGCAGTGTGGATCACCTTCTAGTATACTTCTGTCCATGAATGCTCCAGGGTCACCTTCGTCAGCATTGCATACAACATATTTTTGTTCATTTTGAGCCATTTTTGTAAATGACCATTTTTTACCTGTAGGGAATCCTGCTCCACCACGTCCTCTTAATCCTGATTTTGTTATTTCATCTATAACACTATCTGGTGTCATTTCAAATAAAACTTTTTCTAAAGCTTTATATCCATCAAATGCTATATATTCATCTATGTTTTCTGGATCTATTACACCACAATTTTTAAGTGCAATTCTTTTTTGTTTTTTGTAAAAGCCTAATTCATCTAATTTTTTAACAACAGAATTATCTACATCTTTACAAAGAAGTCTTTCAACTATTTCTCCACCAATGATATGCTTTTCTATAATTTCTTCAGCATCTTCTGGTTTAACTAGTGAATAGAAAACATCTTCTGGTCTTACTATTACTATTGGACCTTTTGCGCATAAACCAAAACATCCTGTTTGAATTACTTTGCAGTTTTTTACACCTTTTTCTTCTATAATATTTCTTAAATTTTCTAATATTTTTGGTGATTTAGAAGAAGTACAACCTGTACCATGACAAACTAATATATGTTTTTCGCCTGTACTTGCAGCTGTATTAACTCTTAAATCTAACTCTTTTCTTTTTTCTTCTCTTATTTTTCTAATTTCTTCTAAAGATTTCATATTTACCTCCTGACTATTTGATTTCTTCCATTATTTTGTCTAAAACTTCATCCATCATTTTTACAGTAGCTTTTCCATAAACTTCACCATTTACTGTAAAAACAGGAGCTAAACCGCAAGCGCCTATGCATCTTGTAGCCTCTATAGAGAAATTACCATCAGCTGTTGTTTCACCAACATCTATTCCTAATCTTTCTTTAACTCTATCTAATATTTTTTCTGAACCTTTAACAAAGCAAGCTGTTCCTAAACATACCGCTATATGATATTTTCCTTTTGGCTTTAAAGTAAATCTTGCGTAGAAAGTAACTACACCATAGATTTCTGCCATAGGTATTGATAAGTAATCAGAAATTGCAAGCATTGCTTTTTCTGGTACATATCCATAATACTCTTGTACTTCATTTAATATTTGAATTAAATTACTTTTGTCTTGTACATAAGTATTTAAAATTTCTTGCATCTTTGGATCTGTTCCTGTGCAACCACTACATTTAGTATTATCCATTTTTACCTCCTATTATTATAAATATAAACAAATTAGAAATTAAAATTAATTATTTTCTATGCATAACACACAAAGTTATTATAACATATTAAAAATAAAAATCTATAGTTTTTTCAAAAAAATTCGTGGTAATTTTAGGGAAATAAGATTTTGATGGTTTTCATAGAAATAAAAAAGAGAGTAACTAAAATTACTCCCTGCATTGTATTTACTACGAAAATAAAATTATTACTAAATTTTTAAAAATGATTTTACTTTTTCTAATAAATTAAATCCTCTATAGTCTAAATAAAAATAAACAAAAAATAAAATACATAAAATAATAACAATATTGCATATGCTGTTTAAAGTCTTAAAATCCATAAAATTAGCAATAATTTTTATAATAACAGCAACAACAATTATTGGTAATGGAATTAAATAATACATATATTTCTCCTTTTTTAATTTACGTTAATTATATCATATATCACATCATTTTTCAATTTTAATAATTATGGCCACAAGCATTTGCAAGTGGCCGGTCTGAAAGGGTTAACTGCGAACAGCGTAGGCAACGTTCAGGATGATAGAAGCCAAGTTCGCTTCATTGGCATAAAACACAATCGCAATGTTCTTATGAGTGAATGTGTGGATGCCATTTTCACGAGCATAATCTTCTGCCTCTGCAACATCCTCCTTCTTGACTCCTTTGGGGTAAACCAAAGCAATCCAGGGTTCCTCTCCTACCTTCAGTCGTTTTGCAATAGTCTCTCTCTGGCGCTCAATCATTGCAATCCCTCTCTTTCATATGATAGTTTGAGCACACGCAAAGTATTATAGCACGTTTGTTTTAATTTAGCAAGTAAAAGCCAAAAAATCTGCTAGAATAATCTAGCAGATTTTATTTTAATCATTTAAGAAAGCTCTATATGCTTTATATGCTTGATAAACATCAAATTTACTTGTTATTTCATAAGGTGAATGCATTCCCATTACTGGAACACCAACATCCAACACATCCATACCTCTATTTGCAAGTGTAAGAGCTATTGTTCCCCCACCGCCTTTATCAACTTTTCCTAGTTCACAAGCTTGATATTTTACTCCAGCTTGTTCAAATGTGCCTCTAACTTCTGCAACAAATTCACAAGGTGCTTCTGAAGAACCTGATTTTCCTCTAGAACCTGTATACTTTACTACTGTAACTCCTCTATTTAAATATGAAGTATTATTTTTCTCAAATGCTGACGGAAAATTTGGATTATATGCTGCATCAACATCAGATGAAAGCGCTTTTGAATTTGAAAATGCTCTGTCTAAACTAGATACTCTTGCACTTCCGGTTTTTTCTATTAATTCCATAATAAATGTTTCAAATATTCTTGAATACATTCCTGTAACGCCTTCAAAACCAATCTCTTCCTTGTCTGTCATTACAACAACTGCTGTTTTAGTTGGATTCATTACTTCTAATAAACCTCTTAATGCTGTATAACAACAAACTTTATCATCTTGTCCATATCCTGCTATTAAACTAAAATCAAACCCTAAGCTTTTTGCTTTATAAGCTGGTACCATTTCAATTTCAGAACTTGTAAAATCTACTTCTCTTATGCCATAAAAATCATTTAACATTTTTAAAAGATTTAATTTAACTTTTTCTTTTACATCTTCACAATCATATGGTATACTTCCCGCCAAAACATTTAACTCTTCACCTTGTACACCATCTCTTAATTTTCTATCCATTTGCTCAGTAGCTAAATGTGGTAATAAATCTGAAATTGTAAAAATCGGATCATCCTCTTTTTCACCAATGCAGATATTTACTCTTTCGCCATTAACTTTAACTATTGTTCCATGAATACTAAGTGGTATATTTGTCCATTGATATTTTTTTATTCCACCATAATAATGTGTTTTTAGCATTCCTAATTCATTATCTTCATATAATGGGTTTTGTTTTAAATCTAATCTAGGAGAATCGCAATGAGCAGCAACTATTTTCATTCCTTCTTCTATGTCTGCTGAACCAATGATAGCTGCATATAAACATCTTCCTCTATTTACATAGAATACTTTGTCTCCAGGTTCTAATATTTCTTTTTCAGAAATATCGACAAAACCATTTTTTAATAAAATATCTTTTGAGTTTTGAACAATTTCTTTTTCTGTTTTAGAAGAGTTTAAATAAAACATATAATCTCTTGCAAAATTAAATATGTCATTTCTCTCCTCATCATTTAATCCTTCCCAGCCATTTGGCTTATCATTAAATAATCTTTCCTTTAGTTCTTTTCCTTCAATTCTTCCCAACTTACTTTACCGCCTTTCTTATGTACATTATTAATATTACATTATTTCTATAATGTTTTTCTTTACTATTTTTTTATTTCCTATTCTATATGCATTTCTTATATTTTCTACACATTCTATTGCTTTTTCTTTTGAACTTGCATGCACATATGCTAAAACTTCATCTTTTTTTACATTATCTCCAATTTTCTTCTCAAATATTAATCCAACTTTTGAATCAATTGAGTCTTCTTTATTAATTCTTCCTATTCCTAACAATACACCTGCTTTTCCAACTTTCCCAGCATCTAATTCTTCTACAAATCCTTCTTTTTCTGACAAAACAGGCATAATAATTGGTGCTTTTTCAAACTTGTTTGTATTTTCTATATAAGTAACATCTCCACCTTGTCTTTTTACTAACTCCTTAAATTTTTCGAATGCTTTACCATTGCGAAGAGATTCTGAAACTAATTTTTTATTATCTATAACATTTGGATATTTACCAGATAATTTCATCATTTGAGAAGCAAGTGTAACTACTACTTCTTCAACATCTTTCTCAATCTTACCATTTAAAGCATCAACTGCTTCTATTACTTCTAGAGAGTTTCCAACCGCTTTTCCTAATGGTTCATCCATATTTGTTAATACACAAACTGTTTCTCTTTTTGCAAGTTTTCCTATTAAAGACATTAATTTAGCTAATTTTTTGGCTGAATCTTTCTCTTGCATAAAAGCACCTTTACCACATGTTACATCTAATACAATAGCATTTGCTCCTGCAGCAATTTTTTTACTCATTATACTTGAAGCAATTAATGGCATGCTATTTGTACAAGAAATAGTATCTCGTAAAGCATAAATTTTCTTATCTGCTGGTGCTAAATTTAGTGTTTGTGAAATTAAACTTATTCCAACTTCTTTAATATTTCTCTTAAATTCATCAATTGAAATATTTGTTTTATATCCTGGAATTGATTCTAACTTATCAATAGTTCCACCTGTAATTCCTAATCCTCTACCACTCATTTTTCCAACAGGTATTCCAAATGAAGCAATTACTGGTAATAAAATTAATGTTACTTTATCTCCCACTCCTCCTGTAGAATGCTTATCAACAATATGATCTGATATTTCAGACAAGTCTAAAATATCACCCGAATTTGCCATTGCAATTGTTAGTGAAACAATTTCATCTTGAGTCATTCCATTAATGCATATTGCCATGATTAATGCCGCTGCTTGATAATCTGTTATTTCTTCATTTGTATAACCTTTAACAAAATATTCAATTTCCTCTTTTGATAGTTCTTGTCCTATCTTTTTCTTTTCAATAACTTCTAATATATTCATATATTACTTTACATCCTCAATAATGGATAAGATTTTATTATGATCGCTTAATTTTTTAGTTGTTATTTCAAATGCATCTTTTAAGTGTTGTGTTGTATTATTTACCTTTGATTCATCATTTGTATGAATATATGCTAATGTCTCACCTACCATTACAGTATCGCCAACTTTTTTATTTAGTGTTATTCCAGCTGTTCTATTAATTTTTCCTTCTTCTTTCATTCTTCCAGCGCCTAAATATGAAGCAATACTTCCTACAATATCTGAATCTATTGATGCTACTGTTCCAGCTTCTGTTGCTAAAACTGGCATAATAAATTTTGATTTTTCAAATAATTCAGGATCATCAATATAGTCTGTGTCTCCATATTGTGCAGCAACCATCTCTTTAAATTTATTAAAAGCTTTTCCAGATTTTATTGTTTCTTTAATAGTCTTTGAATTTTCTACTAAGTTCTTGTTATCTGTAGCTAATGCTATCATGATACTTCCTATTACTTCAACAACATTCGCTAAATCATCAGCAATTATTCCTCTTAAAGCCATAATTGTTTCTTTTATTTCTAGGTTATGTCCTATAGACATTCCTATTGGTTGATTCATATTTGTAATAACACATACAACTTCTTTATCAATTCTCTTACCTAATTTAACTAATAGTTTCGCAAGTCTTTTTGCTTGATCTAAATTAGTAATATATGTTCCTTTACCACATGTAATATCAAATACTAGTTTATTGCTTCCTGTTGCAATTTTTAAGCTCATTAAACTAGCAGCAATTATTGGTAAACTATCTTGACAAGCAAGTTCATTTCTCAATTTATACATTTTAGATTCAACAGGCGCAAAATTCATACCTTGGTTCATTAAACAAACACCAACGTTTCTAAGCTTTGATCTAAATTCTTCCATTGTGAAATCTGTTTTAAAACCTGGAATTGACTCTAATTTATCAATAGTGCCACCTGTAATTCCATAACCTCTACTTGATAATTTTGCAACTGGGATATCTAAAGAAGCTAAAATAGGCATTAATAAAATAGTAGCTTTATCACCAAGACCACCTGTAGAGTGTTTGTCTACTATCTTATCAGAAATATCAGATAAATCAATCATATCTCCTGACTCTGCCATAGCAATACTTAAATAAAGAATTTCATCTTCTGTTAATCCATTAGTATAGATGTAACTTATTACAGCTGCTGCTTGTGCTTCTGTAATTTCTCCTCTTCCTAACTTTCCAACGAAATATTTAATTTCATCTCTTGTTAGTTCCTCTTTGTTTCTTTTTTTGCGAATGATACTTTTTATATCCATTCTTTTTCTTCCTTTCTTTTGTAAACTACTATTTTATAAAATTTTTAATAAATGTTTCTCTATGTAAAATACATGGTCCATTATCTTTAATTGCTTTAATATGCTCAGCCGTACCATATCCTTTGTGTTTAGCAAAACCGTAAACCGGATATATTTCGTCCCATTCTCTCATAATTCTATCTCTTGTAACTTTAGCAATTATTGAAGCTGCAGCAATACAATAGTTTTTTGCATCACCTTTGATTACAGAAATATAAGGAATGCCCAATGTATCCATATTGCTTAAAGCATCTACCATAATAATTTCTGGTTTTATCTTTAATCCTTCTAAAGCAAGTTTTACTCCTAATTTAGTTGCATTTAGTATATTTATTTCATCAATAGTCTTTTGATCAACAATTCCAACACTATAGCTTATTGTTTCTTTTGTAATTTGTTCATAAAGTAATTCTCTTTTTTTCTCTGAAACTTTTTTTGAATCATTCACACCTTCTATAAATGAATCTTTTGGAAGCACTACGGCTCCCACAACAACAGGTCCTGCCAAAGGCCCTCTTCCAGCTTCATCTATGCCACATATATATTCTATATTTTTTTTGTATAATTTATTCTCTTCTTCTTTTAAAAGTGTTAATCTTTCTAATTCTTTTTCTTTCATTTTTTTACTTTTTTTTCTATTTTTAATTTTATTTTAATATTATATCGATATTATATCTATATAAGGAAAATATTTCAATAATTTAATTTAATTTTTTCTATTGTATCTTAGATTTTTTTGAGGTATTATATACATTAGAGAAATGATATATGGAGGTATTATTATGAATGACGAAAATGAATTTAACTTCAGTAATGAAAACTCTTTCAAGAAGAGCAAATCTACTCACTATTCAAATGGTGGCTTTGGAAAAAGTGTTTTTGTCCCATTCGTTTCTGGAATAGTTGGAGCAACTTTAGTTGTTGGTACTTGTTTTGGAGTACCCTCAATAAAAGATAAATTAATTAAAGGAACTAGTTCAAATATTTCTGTTCCATCTTCATCAACAGCAAGTTTCATAAATATTGCAGAATATTCAGAAACTGCAAGTTCTGTTGCTGAAAAAGTATTACCATCTGTTGTTGGTATAAAAGTAAATTACCAAATTAGTTCAATATTTGGTTCTACTACTTCTAGTGCTACAGGATCTGGAATAGTAATTTCAGAAGATGGTTATATTTTAACAAATAACCATGTTGTTTCATCCGAAGGCACTTCTAGCTATTATGCCATAGAACAAGCTACAGGTATAGTAGTAAAATTCTATAATGATGATAAAGAATATGATGCAACAATTATAGGAACTGATCCATATACGGATTTAGCTGTATTAAAAGTTGAAAAAGAAGGTTTAACACCTGCAACTTTAGGAAATTCTAACGATCTAAAAGTTGGAGAATTCGTTATGGCTATTGGAAATCCTTTAGGAATGGATTATTCCGTTACAAGTGGAATTGTAAGTGCTATAGATAGAGAAGTTGAAAGCGATGGAACAACATACACAGCAATTCAAACAGATGCAGCCATAAATAATGGAAATAGTGGCGGTGCTTTGGTAAATGCTAATGGAGAAGTAATTGGTATTAATACATTAAAATTAGCTGGAAATGGAGTTGAAGGTATTGGATTTGCTATTCCAATTTCATCTACAACAAATATTGTTCAACAGCTAATCGAATTCCAAACAGTTAAAAGACCTTATATAGGAATCAGTGGTTCATCAGTTGGAAGTCAAGTGGCAGAAAGATATAATATTCCTGAAGGAGTATATGTTGAAGAAGTTGAAAAAGATTCTCCAGCCGAGAAAGCTGGTTTGAAGAAATCAGACATAATAACAAAAATTGCAGGTCAAGAAGTAAAATCTGTTAATGAATTAAATAAAGTAAAATATACTTACAATATTGGAGATACTGTTACTCTAACAGTATATAGAGATGGTGCTGAAACAGAAATTGATGTCAAACTCGCAGAAACACCTGAACAAGAGGAAGAAGAACAAAATAATCAAAGTCAAAACTTTAATTCACAACAATATGATGATGGATATTCATTATTTGATTACTTCTTTAGATAAAATATTTAATTGAATTTAGAAATTGTAAAGAGCAATGTGAGAAGTACTCATCTTTTAATGAGAAAGGCTCACATTGCTCTTTTAAAATTTCTATGAAATTATTTTATCAAAAATTAATATATAATCTTTTATAATTTTAAACTTCTTTTTCCGTCTACTTTATTTTCAGCTACCCTTTTATATATTATTTTGTGTCTGTTTATTAATGCATATATTATTGAAGTAATTGGAACTGTATAAACAACACCCATACTTCCTACTATTGCTAATACTATTTGTTCTGCTATTTTTTCTTTGTTAACAATTTCTAATAAGCTCATATCAGATGCCATGTATAACATTAATATACTTAAAGATGCTCCTACATATGCTAATACTAAAGTATTAGTCATTGTTCCAATATTATTTCTTCCTACTTCCATTCCCTTTTTAAATAATTCTTGCCATGTAACATCTGGTTCAGTTTTCTTGATTTCATCTAATGCTGTTGCTATTGATATTCCAATATCCATACAAGCACCTAGTGCTGATATTAATAAACTCGCAAATAATAAGTCTCTAAAATTAAATTGAACAATTGATAAGTTAGCACTTAATGATATTGCATCTTCATATGCACCTGTTAATTTTGACAAATGATTAAATATTAATCCAATAATACCTGCAGAAATAACTCCGCCAAAAGTACCAATTGCAGCACTTACTGTTCTTCTATTTAATCCACTTATAATAATAAATGTTCCTGCTATTACAACAATTATTGTAAAAATAGAATTTGAAATTGCATTTGCTCCATAAAATACTCTTCTAATCATGAATAAGTAAATAAATGCTATTGCAAATATAAGTCCTATTACTGTTCTAATTCCATTTTTTCCACCAATAATTACTATGCTTAAAAAGAATAAAACAACAATCCAAATAATATTATTTGCTCTATACACTTCCATTACTGTAGCCGTTGTATTTCCATTTTGGTCTTCTGTTATTTGTACTTCTACTTTGTCACCTATGTCTAATTCATAAACTAGCATTTTTCCTTCTAAATCATATGACAAAACATATTCTGTAGTAAATTCTTCTCCTATATAGTCACCTTTAATAATTTCTACTACAACCTCTTGTACTTGATCAACAACAGAACCTGTTACTACTTCTTTAATTCCGTTTGTTTCTACTATTTTTCCTATTGTATTTACTACATTCTCTTTGAACTCTTCATTCTTTTCTTCCGGAGGTTCCTCGCTTTGAGTTGTTTCTGCTTCTGAAGTTATTTCTTCAGTAGCAAATGAAAAAAATGTTAAAGAATGTATTATTAGTACAATTATTAATAAAATTAAACTAACTTTTCTCAAGTTATATGCTCCCTTCTACTATTAGAATATTATAATATCCATCTCATTAGTATAATCATTATTTCCGTATGCATAAACAATATATACATACCCATCTTGTGTTAAAAAGAAGTTTTCTGTATTTTCAATTTTATATATTTCATTTTGTAAATCTCTTTCATACAAAACACCATATTCTTCTGCAATAATTTTTGCATTATTGTAAGCTGTTTTTATGTCTTGATTAATAATATTTTGAACTTCAGCATTTGTTACTCCCTTAGCTTCTATTAATTCTTGCAGACTAACTCTTCTTTCTTCTCGTAAACTATAATTAAATGTTTTTATAACAACTTTTTCAGCTTTTCCTTCACCCTTTAATGATGATTTTACTACTAATGATAGAATTTCGTCATTTATAAATGCTGCATATGTTACTGTGTAAACTGAACTTCCATCTTTTTTACGCATAACATTACTAGCTGTATTCCAAAATTCATCTATTATTTCAGAATTAATTTTTTTTGCTTCTTCAGTATCAATGTTAATAATTGGTATTTGCGCATTTACATCATAATAATTTTCATCTTTATCAACCAAATCATATGCTGTATATACCAAAGTTTTTGAAGTTTCAATTTTATCAACTCTTACATTTTCGCTATTAATTACTAGAGAATCCGTAAACAAATTATTAAAATTAGATTTTAAAATATATATTTCTTCCGCAGTTTTTTTACTTCCAATATTTATTCCTATCATCAAAGGGTCTGTGTCAGCATATTTGTAAAAAAACTGAATATAAATTCCTAAACATAGTGCCACAACGCAAATTACAAATAAAACAGCAAAAAATAAATATCTATTTGCACCTGTTAAGTTGGCAACAAATTTTCTAATTTGTCTTATCATTCTATTCTCCTCTTAATCTTTAGTTATATCAAATCGATTCTATTATAGCATTTATCTATAAAAATATCAATTATTTTTTAATATGTAAAAACACTAAAAATTTTTTAGTTTCGGAAATAGCACTCTAGTTATAAGTTTGCTATTTTTTTGTTTTTCTTTCAGTTTTTTCAAGCAAAATCCATTGACTATATTTGAAAAATATTGTATGATATCTTATATTATAAATTTAAACTAAGGAGATTCATATAATGATATGTTCAGTTTGTAATAAGAACACAGCAGTTGTGTTTTTAAATAAAGTTGAAAATGGCAAAAAAACAGTTGAAGGTCTTTGCTATAATTGTGCTAAGGAAAAAGGAATAAATCCCTTAGAAGTTTTAGCCAAAAATGCAAATATTTCTAACGATGAAATTGAAGATATGTCTAATCAACTAGAAAATATATTAAAAGATTTTTCTGAAAACATGAATTTAGAGGCTCTTGGGATTAACTCAGAAGATTTAGAAAATATCGATGATGAAGAAAATCCTATTAAGAATTTCTTTGGTATTTTTAAAGCTCAAGCTAATAATAGTGATGATAAAAAAGAAGAAGCTTCTGCTTCTGAAGAAGAATCAAATTCTAATAAAACTGTAAAAGTACAGAAAAAAACTAAAAATAATAAGAAGAAATTCTTAGACACATATGGAACTAATCTTACTGATAAAGCTAAAAATGGTCAATTAGATGAAATCATTGGTAGAGACCAAGAAATTGAAAGAATGATTCAAATTCTAAATAGACGTTCTAAGAATAATCCTTGTCTAATAGGTGAACCCGGTGTTGGTAAAACAGCAATAGCACAAGGATTAGCTCTTAAGATTGCTCGTGAACAAGTTCCCGCAAAACTATTAAATAAAGAAGTTTATTTAATAGATATGACTGCTGTTATAGCAGGTACTCAGTTTAGAGGTCAGTTTGAAGCTAGAATGAAATCTCTTGTTGATGAATGTAAAACTTATGGAAACATTATTTTAGTAATTGATGAAATTCACAACATAATAGGAGCTGGTGATGCAGAACATTCTATGAATGCTGCTAATATTTTAAAACCTTCTCTATCTAATGGAGAAATTCAATTAATTGGAACTACTACTTTAAAAGAATATAGAAAATATATAGAAAAAGATTCTGCTTTAGAAAGAAGATTTCAACCTATTATTGTTGAAGAACCTACTATTAATGAAACAATAGAAATAATCAAAGGAATAAAAAAATATTACGAAGATTATCACAAAGTTTCAATCACACCAGATATTATTGAAAAAGCGGTTAAAATGTCAGAAAAATACATTCATGATAGATTTTTACCAGACAAAGCTATAGATTTAATAGACGAAGCTTGTTCAAAATTGAATCTTAAAAATAAAGCTCTATTTGAACTAGAATTAATAAAAAATGAACTAAAAAAAGTTGCTGAAGAAAAAGAAGATGCTGTATCTTCTGATTCAACAGAAGACTATCAAAAAGCTGCAGAATTAAAATCTAAAGAATGTTCATTGTTAGAAAGAATGGATTCTATAGAAAAAGACTTAAAACCTTGTGTGCTTACTGTTCAAGATATAGCAGAAGTAATTGAAAGATGGACAAAGATTCCAGTTACAAAAATTACTGAAGCTGAAACAGAAAAATTACTAAATCTAGAGAAAAACCTTCATAAACATGTTATTTCTCAAGATGATGCTATAGTAGCAGTTTCTAAGGCTATTAGAAGAAATAGGGCTGGTCTTCAAAGTACTAAACGTCCACCATCATTCATATTTGTTGGTCCTACAGGTGTAGGTAAAACAGAACTTGCTAAAGCATTAGCATATGAAATGTTTGGAAGTGAAGAAAATATTATTAGAATAGATATGTCTGAATATATGGAAAGTCATTCTACTTCAAAACTAATAGGTTCACCTCCTGGATATGTAGGATATGATGATGCTGGTCAGCTAACTGAAAAAGTTAAAAGAAGACCATATTCTATAATTCTATTTGATGAAATTGAAAAAGCTCATCCAGATGTATTTAACATTTTATTACAAGTACTAGATGATGGAAAACTTACTGACAGTCAAGGAAATACTGTAAGTTTTGAAAATACAATTATTATTATGACATCTAATGCAGGTTCTAATTTAAATAACAATTCTATTGGTTTTAGTAATGGTCAAAACTTAGTTAATAATAAAGATAAAATACTAAATGCCTTAAAAGATGTATTTAGACCAGAGTTTTTAAATAGAGTAGACGAAACTATTGTATTTAGTGCATTAACAGAAAATGAACTATTACAAATTGTTGATTTACTACTTGCAAAAACTCAAGAAGCTCTTAATTCTAAAGAAATTAAACTAGAGTTAAATTTAGAAGCCAAACAATATATTGTCAAGAATGGAACTGATTTAAAATATGGTGCAAGACCACTAAGAAGAGCTATCCAAAAACTAGTAGAAGATGAAATTGCAGAAATGATATTAAGAAACGAAGTATCAGCAAATCAAACAATTTATGGTTATATGGAAGATGGAAAACTAAAATTTAAAGTATAAAAGAGACTTTTAAAGTCTCTTTTTTATTCATAATCTTCAATTAAAGAATTTACTCTATCTCTCCCATATACATATATTCCATTATCTAATTTCTCCACATCTTCTTTTGTTAAATAGTCTTTATTAATATTTGTTTGTCTATATAGTTCCATATCATCTGGCTTAGTTTGATGATAAATATTAATAAATTCATCATCAATTTTTATTACATAATGTTCATCACATAATCCTTCTATTTCCTTTGATAATACTAATTTATTATTAGAAAATTGATCTATGTCCCATTCTGGATAATTTTCTTTTATCTCCTCTTTTGTCATATTAATTAATTCTTTTGGTATTTCAGAATAAAAAGTTTTTACATGTCCACATTTATTATAGTACTTCTTTATTTCTAACTCAGAATCAAATCCAAGTTTTTCTTCTTGAAAAGCAGTCTCTTCTGCAACTTTATTCCTTTCGACATCAAGTGCTATATGATTTTTCTTCCATTGCATAGAATAAAAATATCCAACAATAATAGAAAATACAAATATTAAAATACTATAATAAAATGGTTTTCGCATATCTATCTCCTACTAGTATTATGCAACCTAAATAGATTATTATTCCATCATTTTATATTTTTTTCTATTCTAATTCTTAGTTTATTATCTACTAAAATAGATATTTCTCCCATCTCATCTGTACGGTAAATTTTTGTTCCGCATATCCTCTATCCTTTGAATTACATCCGTATTTGGATGTCCAAATTTATTATTTATTCCTACGCCAATTAGTGCAATTTGCGGATTAACTGTTTCTAAAAATTCCTTTTTACTCGATGTTTTTGACCCATGATGGCCTATTTTTAAAGCCGTAGATTTTAATTGTTCTATATCATTGTTATATTCATGAAGTATTTGTTTTTCAGCTATTTCTTCTATATCTCCTGTAAAAAGAATAGAAAATTCTTTATAATTGAATTTACAAACTATAGAATTATTATTTAAAACATTTTCATTAATAATATTTTTGCTATCAGGCCACAAAACATCAAAATATATGTTTTTTTCAATATTTATTTTGTTGCCCTTTTGTACTATAAATACGTTTATCTTTTTAGTTTTAGCAATTTGTTTAAAAGTTTCAAAGTTCTCAGATTCTTGAAATTGCTTCGGGATCACAACATTTTTCACTTTAAGTTCTTGCATAACTTTAAGTAATCCTCCAACATGATCACTATCAAAATGAGAAATTATAATATAATCTATTTTTGTAATTCCCCTATCTAATAAATATGGTAACACTATTCTTCCATCAAAATCTTCTCCACCATCTATTATAATTGTCTTATTATTAGGCGTTCTTATTACACAGCAATCTCCTTGTCCCACATCAATAAAATATATCTTTAATCTTCTATCAATATTAATATTTGATAGCATTATTGCAATTGTTAATATTATTATCAATTTTCTATTTAAAAATTTTTTATTTATAACACATCTTAAAAAATAAAATTTTTCGTAATGAAAAAATCTTATTAGATAAATCAATATACAGTAATATACAATTATAAGTATAATGTTTGGCGTTTTAATATATATTTTAGAAAACGGAATTTTTTCACAAGTAGATGCTATTTTCAAAACAAGATTTACTAAGATTTCACAAAGAATAATTATAAACTTAAAATGAAATAAAAGGCTTATATATCCTATTATCAAAACAGGTCCTATGATATAAGAAACTAAAATATTTGGAATAAAAAAACTAATAGAAATTGTATTAAAAAAATAAATCATCAGTGGAAATATAGTTATTTGAGCTGAACAGCTAGTAGAAAAAGCAGATAAAATAACATTTGGTATTTTTTTAAATCTTCTTTTTAACATTTTTCCAATAAAATCTGAAAATACTACTACTCCAAAAGTACCAAAATATGAAAGCCACATTCCAGTACTATAAATGTAAAATGGATTTATCATAATTAATATAACAAAAGAAAGTGATAGACTAATAAAGAAATTGTTTTTCCTATAAAACAATCCACTAATTATTATCATAATGTGCATAACACAAGCTCTTATACATGATGGAGATCCGCCTGTTATTAAGCAAAATACTATTAGAAAAACACATAATACAATACTTCGTTTTCTTTTATTTTTAATTATTTTAGAAAATATTACTTCAAATCCTGAAACAATATATGTAATATGTAATCCCGAAATCGCTAGGACATGAGAAATAGAACTTTTTCTGAAGCTTTCTTTTATGTCATTTTCTATACCTGTAGTATCCCCTAATAAGATACCTTTTAAAAATTCTTGTGAGTCAGTATCGTAATTTTTTTCAACTTGATTTATTAAAAAGCTTTTAATTATAGCTAGTATAAAATAAATATCCTTTTTTCTGCTAACTATTTCTTCTTTATCTGACTTAATTATTCCATAAATTTTATATTGTTTTAAATAGTTCCTATAATTAAAACCTTTATAATTTCTTGCTATATCGCCTTTTGAAAATTGTCCGTTAACATTCACATTATCTCCAGGAAAGTAATTATTTTTTGAATAAAAAATAAATTTATCATTTTTTTGATTTTTACATTTGTATTTATAATAATAATCTGTCTCTTCTCTTATTGATATTATTTCAAAAATCTCTCCTATTTCTTTTTCTTCTGGATACTTTTTTTCAAATGATAAAACAAAGGCTATGTTATAAAAACATAGCCCCATTAAAATAATTATTAATATTTTTTTCACAGCTAATCTCCTATATTAGCCCCCAAGTACTTTATTGTACTAATCTTCTTGCTGATATGTATCTTTCATTATAGTATGAACTTGTATTAATGTTATCTATTACAACTCCTCTTTTTGGATTTGCTGCATGAACAAAATCGCCATTTCCTATATATATACCTGTATGACCTATTTTTGTTTTTCCTTCATCATAAAATAGTAATAAATCTCCTGCAACTAAGCCATCTCTTGATACTTCTACACCCGCACCTGATTGACTTGCTGCACTACCTCCTAATGAAAAACCAAAGCTTGAAAATACATATCCTGTGAATCCTGAACAATCAAATCCTGTTTCTGGTTTTTTTCCTGCTGCTACGTATGGATATCCTAAGAATTGCTTAGCAAAATCAACAACTGCTTGGCCTGATCCACTAACTGGAGGATTAATTGTTACATTTTCCACTACTGGTTTCTCTTGTGCAGCTTCTTGTTCTTTTGGTTCTTCTGCGACATTTTCTACTGCTTGTTGTCTGTCTTCTTTTAAACTTCTTGAAGATACGCCTTGTGAATCTTTCATAACAACAAATGAACTATCAATATATCCTTCTTTATTACTGTATTTTATTTTATACCAAGTTCCTTCTTCACCTATAATAGTGACCTCATCATTATAATCTAATAAATCTACAATTTCTCCTGATGTACTTGCTTTATCTCTTACTCTTAGCGTTTTTACATCAACAATTGCAATTTTATTAATTTTGCTTTCTGATGAACTTTCTTCTTTCTTTTCTTCTTTTGTTTCTGTCTTTTCCTCTTGTGGTTTCACCTCTGGTTCATTAGCATTATCAGCATCAGTTTCAGGTTTAGTTGTACTTAATTTAGTACTAAGAATCCATCCACTAATAGTACCATCAGATACTTTTACCCAATTATTAATTTCTTCTAATTTAGAAATAGATTTACCTGTTTCAATATTTCCAACTGATATAGATAAAATATTTGGTAAAACTCTAACTTTTACTTTGGAATTTGTATAAATTTCTGAAGAATTATTAGTAGCATTATTATTTTCATTATTTGAATTGTTATCTAAAGTAATGAAATCTGATTTTACATACCCTGTTTTTCCATCTGCTTTAACTTTATACCAGTCTCCTTCTTTATCTAAAATCTCAACAGTGTCACCTTTATGGACATTTGTTAAAATTTCAGATGATGTAGATGCTTTTTCCCTTACTCTTACTGTTGATGAACTTATTTTCCCTGTTTCAGCATAAGAACTACTAATAAGTAAAAATAGCAATATCAAAGTAATTACACTTATTCGTTTCATACTTTTCATAAATTACCTCTTCCTTATTTAATTTTCCTTTATATCTAATTTAATATGCACTTCTTCTAATTGTTTTTCTGATACTTTTGATGGTGCATTCATCAATAAGTCTCTTGCTTTTTTATTTTTTGGAAATGCAATAACTTCTCTGATGTTATCTTCTTTTGCAAGAAGCATAACTATTCTATCTAGTCCTGGAGCTGCACCAGCATGTGGTGGAGTTCCATAACTAAATGCATTAAATAATGCTCCGAATTTTGTTTTAACATCATCTACAGTATATCCTGCAATTTCAAATGCTTTTATCATTATTTCTTGATCATGATTTCTTACTGCTCCAGACATAATCTCATATCCATTACATACAGCATCATATTGATATGCATAAATATCTAAAGGATTTTTAGTATTTAATGCTTCTAAGCCACCTTGTGGCATTGAAAACGGATTATGGTTAAAGTCTATTGTTCCTTCATCTGTTAGTTCATACATTGGAAAATCTACTATAAAGCAAAATCTATATGTATTTTTTTCTAATAAGTCTAACTCTTGTCCTAATTTGATTCTAACTCCACCAGCAATTTTTACTGCTTTATTATATTCGTCTGCTACAAAGAATATTGCTGAATTTGGTTTAACATTCATTTTAGCAAATATCTTTGCTTTTCTATCATCATCAATAAATTTACTTATTCCGCCATTTAGATTTCCATTTTCATCAACTTTAACCCACGCTAGTCCTTTGCCTTCTAATTCGTCAACAACAAATTGAGACATATTATCAAAGAATTTTCTTGGCTTCTCTTCCATGTTTTCTGTGACAATTGCTTTAACTGTTTTGTCTTTAAATGCATTAAACTCTGTTCCAACAAATTCTTCTGTTAAATCTGATATTATTAATGGATTTCTTAAATCTGGTTTATCTGTACCATATTTTTCCATAGACTCTTTGTAAGGTATTCTTACAAATGGTCCGTTATCTACTTTCCAGTCCGTATTTTGTTTAAATACTTTTGGTAATAGTGTTTCTACCACATCAAAAACATCTTCTTGTGTTGCAAAACTCATCTCAAAATCTAATTGATAGAATTCACCAGGAGATCTATCTGCTCTGGGATCTTCATCTCTAAAGCATGGAGCAATTTGATAATATTTATCAAATCCAGATACCATAAGTAATTGTTTAAATTGTTGAGGTGCTTGTGGTAATGCATAAAATTCTCCGGGATGTAATCTACTTGGAACTAAGAAATCCCTTGCTCCTTCTGGTGAAGAATTAGCCAAAATTGGTGTTTGAATTTCAATAAATCCTAGTTCATCCATTGCACTTCTAAAATCTTTCATTATCTTTGAACGCAATATTAGATTATTGTGAATTTTTTCATTTCTTAAATCTAGAAAACGATATTCCAATCTTAAATCTTCTCTAACATTTTGATCTTCTACATTTATTTCGAATGGTAAAGAATTTCTACATTTTCCTAAAACAGTAACACTTTCAGCAACTACTTCTATCTCACCTGTTGGTATTTTTAGATTTTTATTACTTCTTTCTAATACTTTTCCAGTAACAGAAACTGTGCATTCCTTTGTTACATCTTTAATATCTATATTTTCATTAACTACAATTTGTGTAATTCCACTTTGATCTCTTAAATCAATAAAAACCATTTTTCCTAAATTTCTTATTGTTTGAACAAATCCAGCTAATCTAACTTCTTTATTAATATCTGTAATTCTTAACTCTCCGCAAGTATGAGTTTTATACATGTTTGTCATTTAAATTCCCTCCAGTATAACATATGTGGCTATATTATATATTATTATGTTTTTTTTTTCAATATAAAATCTACAAAAATAAAAATCTAGCTTTTGCTAGATTTTTATTCTGTATCACTATTGTTTATATAATATAATTCTGAATCCCCAATACAAATCTGAAGTATTTTCTTTATATCCAATATGACTATTTGGTGTTCTACTAATATTAGCTGCACCACCACGAATTACTCTGTTTATTACATTTTCTTCACTATCACTATTTCTAGAAGCATCTCCTCCTAAAAACTTTTCTGTAGTCCACTCTCTTACATTACCTGATAAATCACAAATTCCTCTTAATCTATCCTTCTCAGTTGTACCTGTTGGCAATATTGTTCCTTCATAATTACCATATCCAACACTTGAAGAATAAGATGGATATTGCTCTTCTATCCATGTAACTGCTGTATCCCATGCATAACTATTAATTAATGATGTATAAATATCATCACTATATCCAAAATCTAAACCAGAATTTTTTGAATAATCAGTTGCTTCTTGGCAATTAATATCTGTCCATGGAATTTTTCCAGACATTGATGCTGCTATTTTCTTGCCATTTAATTCGTATTCTGATGCTTCAAATCTTCCAATATAGAATCCATAATATTTTGCAACACTATTTACCAATGCTGCTGCAGCCTCATTTTTTTCTTCATATTTAATATCTAATTCAGTATTTCTTTTTAATTTTCCACTTGGAACAGGAATCCAAACATATTGATTTCCGTATTCATCACTAATTACAAATCCAGAATCTACATCTCCACCTATACTTTCGAAACCATCTGGTATATATGGATTTTCATCTGAATAACTAGCAATTTCATTAACTTCAATTATTAACTCTTCTGATGATTCACCATTTATTCCTGTAGTAGAAAACGTGTATTTACCATTTTCTGATACTTTATATTCCGCTCTATCACTTTTTACTATTTCTTTATTTGGTAATGTTATATAGTCAATTCCTGCTTCATCCTCTGTTGTAGCAATAGCAGTAATAGTAACGCTTCCATCATTATTAGTATTTTTATCTAAGTTTATAGTTGGCTTAATAGCCTCTACTACTTCTTCTGGACCTACTCCATTCTGATTACTACTACTTCCAGAAATAAACTGATAACCTAAAAGTCCTAATGCTATAACTACTAATAATAATACAATAATTATAACAGGTGAAAGTCTTCCTCCCATATTCTACCCTCCATATAATTTTATATTTTATATTAAATCATATAATTAATAATTTTTCAAATATTTTTATAAAATATTTATATTTTGGAAAAAAAAGAAATAAGTATAATTTACTTATTTCTAATTTATTATTATTTTTCTGGATAAACACTTACTTGTTTTTTATCTTTACCTTTTTTCTCAAATTTTACTGCTCCATCTACTAAAGCAAATAATGTATCATCACTACCAATTCCAACATTAGTACCTGGATGTACATTTGTTCCTCTTTGTCTAACTAAAATGTTTCCAGCTTTTACGATTTGTCCGTCAGATTTTTTTACTCCAAGTCTTTTTGACTCACTATCTCTTCCGTTCTTAACACTACCTTGACCTTTTTTATGTGCCATGAAAGATTCACTCCTTTCGCATTATAAATTCTTTATATCACTCATTATAAACTTCGATATATTAACTATTTTGTTTCTTTTTCAGCTTTAGCTGGTTTTTCTGTTTTTTCAACCTTTTCAGCTTTCTCTGCTTTTGCTTTAATTGAAGTAATTTCTACCTTAGTGTAATCTTGTCTGTGCCCTCTAGTTTTTCTCTCATTCTTTTTAGCTTTATATTTAAAAACTAAAATCTTTTCTCCTCTTCCATGAGAAACAACCTTTCCTTCAACTTTTACTCCGGCAACATAAGGATTTCCAACTTGTATTTTTTTATCATCTGATAATAATACTACTTTATCGAAAGAAACTTTTTTTCCTTCTTCTTCTGGTAATTTTTCGAAATATACTGTTTCTCCCTCTTGTACCTTATATTGTCTTCCACATGCTTCGATAATTGCGTACATTTAAAATGCACCTCCCTTTTTGTAATCTCGCTAACTTCCAACTTGGGTAACTAATAAAAACTAGTATTTATAGACCCTAGTTAAGCAGTTTACAGTATTAAATTTTAACACGGTTTCAAGCATTTGTCAAGAAATTTTTTACTTTTTTAAAGCACAAAAAAACAAGCTTTAAGCTTGTTTTTTATTTATTAATCATCTAAACTTCTACCATCATCTCTAGATTCTCTTGTTTCTTTTGAATGATCTGTTCTTGGTGTTTCTGCTTTATCAACATATCCTGAAGTTACTTCATTTGAAACATCTATTCTTTCTTTTAATTTGCTAGCTTTTGTTTTAGTTCCTTCATATGCTTGCATCATTTCAACAGCTTGTTCTTTTGTTAATTCTCCTGAATTAACTCCAGCTAAAATAACACTCTTCATATCTAATGTAGAGTCTACTTCTTGTTCTGGGTGGTATCCTACAAACCAATCTAAGCCTTTTTTCACCTTTTCTATTATATTCTTTATTCTATCTCTTAAACTCATAATTATTCTATAACTATAACAGTTATTCCTTACCTTTCTTTTATAATTATACAATTACAAGTATATTATAACAAAAAAAGCCTTAGAAATCAAGGCTTTTTTTTATTTTTTCTTATTTTTTGTTTAACTCATATAGTCTTTTAATCTTTTACTTCTGCTTGGATGTCTCAATTTTCTTAATGCTTTGGCTTCTATTTGTCTTATTCTTTCACGAGTTACTTGGAAAACTTTACCAACTTCTTCAAGTGTTCTAGCTTTTCCATCTTCCAATCCAAATCTTAATTTCAAAACTTTTGCTTCTCTTGGAGTAAGAGTACTCATTACTTCTTCAAGTTGTTCTTTTAATAATGTATATGCTGCTGAATCATGTGGAGCAGGGCTTTCATCATCTGGTATAAAATCTCCTAGGTGGCTATCATCTTCTTCTCCTATTGGCGTTTCCAATGAAACTGGATCTTGAGCTATTTTTTGAATTTCCATAACCTTTTCAACAGGGATTTCCATTTCTTCAGCTATTTCTTCTGGTGTTGGTTCTCTTCCTAACATTTGAAGTAAGTGTCTAGATGTACGAATAAGTTTATTAATTGTCTCTACCATATGAACTGGTATTCTTATTGTTCTTGCCTGATCTGCTATTGCTCTTGTAATAGCTTGTCTAATCCACCATGTAGCATAAGTACTAAATTTATATCCTTTTTTATAATTAAATTTTTCTACTGCCTTTATTAATCCCATGTTACCTTCTTGGATTAGATCTAAGAAAAGCATTCCTCTACCAACATATTTTTTTGCTATACTTACAACTAATCTTAAGTTTGATTCTGCTAATTTTTGCTTTGCTTCTTCATCACCATCAAGAACTTTTTTAGCTAATTCTATTTCTTCATCAAAAGTTAATAATGGAATTCTACCAATTTCTCTTAAATACATTCTAACTGGATCATCAGCACTAACACCTTCGATAGGTGTGTTGGCATCTATTTTCTCTAACTTGATGTCTTCAACTTCTTTTAAGTCATCCAAATCTGGTTCTAGAAAATCATCATCATCACCATCTTTTAGTATGTTAACACCTATTTCTTCAAAAGCTTCAAAAACTTTATCAGCTTGCTCTAAATTTAACTCTCCTAGTTCTATAGCAAGTTCACTTGTGATTTTTCCTTTTTCTTTTACTGTATCAACTATCTTTTGAATTTTATCTTTTTCAGCATCTTCTACACTTTGAGTTTCTTTATTTACACTCTCTTTTGGGGCATTCTTTTCTTTTTTAGATTTTTCTTCTTTTACTTCTTCCTTCTCAGCTTTAGCCTTTTTTTCTTTTTTAGGCTCTTCTTTTACTTCTACTTTTTCAGCTTTAGCCTTTTTTTCTTTTTTAGGCTCTTCTTTTACTTCTACTTTTTCAGCTTTAGCCTTTTTCTCTTTTTTAGGCTCTTCTTTTACTTCTGCTTTTTGAGCTTTAGCCTTTTTTTCTTTTTTAGGCTCTTCTTTTACTTCTGCTTTTTGAGCTTTAGCCTTTTTCTCTTTTTTAGGCTCTTCTTTTACTTCTACTTTTTCAGCTTTAGCCTTTTTTTCTTTTTTAGGCTCTTCTTTTACTTCTACTTTTTCAGCTTTAGCCTTTTTTTCTTTTTTAGGCTCTTCTTTTACTTCTGCTTTTTGAGCTTTAGCTTTTTTTTCTTTTTTAGGCTCTTCTTTTACTTCTGCTTTTTGAGTTTTAGCTTTCTTTGTTTTTTCTGTTTTCTTTTCTTCTTTTTTTATCTCTTCAATTTTTTCAGATTTTTTTCTAGTTTTTTTGTCTTTTGGGGCTACAGGTGTTACTTCTTTTTCTGCTTTTTTTGTATTCTTCTTTTTTGTAGGCACTTTTTCTTCAACTATATCTTCTTTCTTTTTTCTCATTAAAACAATAACCTCCTACTTCCTCTTAGCTAGCTCAATAATAATATCACTTAGTTCTTGTTCTAGCTTAGCTACTTCTTCTTTAGCCATATTAGAACTATTTTCTAACTTTTGGATAATTTCCAACTTCCTATTTGTTAATCTTTCTTTATTATAGATATTAACAACATCTTCTATGCATTTTTCAACTGAATTAATTTCATAATCAGTTACTAAAATTTCACTTATATGAGATTGTAAATCTTTGTCTTCTATATTAGAAATAAGTTGTAATATTTTTTCACTTTCTTCTTCATTTGATTCTAATATTTTTTCGAAAATAATTTTGTTTGATTCTAATTTAAAATCATCTAATGAAATATTAGTTACTATTTTCTCGTACGCTTCTTTAAAGTAATTTATAAGCAAATATATAACCATATTTTCTCTTTTTATTATTGCTGGATTAACTTCTTCATCTTCACTTATTTTAATCACTTTTTTAGTTTTCTCAACGTTTTTGTCACTTTTATATAGTGATTTATTTACTTCTGCATAAATTGCTTCTTTAGAAATATTATAGCTTTCTGCAATTTTACTTATGTATATTTCTCTTTCAATTTTGTTATCAACATTAGATAAAACTTTCGTTATCTCTTTTAGAAAACGAATTTTATCATTAGAATTTTCTAAGTTGTACTTCTGTTTTAGCATTTTTATTTTAAATTCAACAAGAGAAATCGCATTTTCTACTAATAAATTGAATCTTCCACTTCCATACTTTATAACATATTCATCTGGATCTTTAGCGCCTTCCATTTGTAAAACTCTAGCATCACATCCTTGATTCTCTAAAATTGCAAGTCCTCTCATAATTGCTTCTTGCCCTGCACCATCTGAATCATAACTTAATATTACTTGCTCACAATATTTTCTTAATAATCTTCCCTGTTCTTCTGTAAGGGCTGTACCAAGTGACGCAACAACATTATTAAATCCTCTTTGATACAAAGAGATAGCATCCATATAACCTTCGACTAATATTATTTTTTTTGAATCAGATTGTTTCGCTAGATTTAAAGCAAATAAATGCTTCTTTTTAGAATAAACTAAATTTTCATTTGAATTAATATATTTTGCGATTTTATCATTGTTTTCTAATTTTCTACCACCAAATGCAATTACCTTACCACTTACATCCATTATAGGAAACATTAACCTTTTCCTATATCGGTCAATAAATTCTCCTTTATCATTTTTGTTTACTAAACCAGTTGCGAGAATTTCCTCATCTTTAAATCCCAGTTGTTTTAAGTGTTTATATAATTCGTTATACTCTCCAGAATAACCAATCTTAAAAGCTTTTAATGTATTATTATCAAGTTTTCTTTTTTTCACATAATCTTGAGCTATTCTTGCCAATGGCTTATATAGTCTCTCATGGAAAAAAATTGCTGTTTCAGCATTGATTTTATACATTCTATCTTTCAAATATTGTTGTTTGTTGAATTCCGAATTTTGCTCAGTAGGTAGTTCTATATTAGCTCTTTCAGCTAACATTTCTAATGCTTCTTTAAAAGATACTCTTTCAATCTCACTAACAAATGTAAATACATCTCCGCCCTTATGGCACCCAAAACAGTGAAAATACTGTCTGTCCGCAGAAACAGAAAAAGAAGGTGATTTCTCTTTATGGAAAGGACATAATCCAAAAAAATTTCTACCACTTCTTTTTAAATTTACGTATTGTGAAACAATATCAACTATGTCATTTGCTGATCTTATTTCTTCTTTCAATTCATCAGTGTATTGAACCATTTTATAACCTTTCTTTTATATTATTCGACATCATTCATTTAAATCCTTCATTTTTATGTAAATTTAAAACCTGTGATTAATGCGTAAAAACGCAAAAATAAGAACGGATTCATGTTCATTTGAGTCCGCTCATATTTATAAAATTTTTAATTAGTTTGCTGGGATAAATTTCTTAACGATATTTGAATTATCTTCTTCCATGCCAACTGCTTTTTGTAAGTTCTCTGTAGCAGATAATTCATGCATTTGAAAAGAAGTGTTTATTTTATCATTTACTAGTTCTTCTACCTCATCTTTATCCTTGCTTTCTGCAAGTACTAATTCACTAACTAGAATTTGTTTAGCATTAACTAGCATTTTCTTTTCAGTTGTAGATAATCCCTTTTCTTTTTGTTTAAAAGTTAAGTTTCTTACAATGTCAGCTACTTCGAAAATATCTCCAGATTTCATTCTTTCAACATTATCTCTGTATCTTTTGTTCCATTTTAAAGACATTTCTGTACTATCTTGCTCTAAAACATTTATTACTTTTCCGGCTGTTTCTTTATCTATTATATTTCGTACACCTATTTCTTCTGCTTTTGATGTAGGTACCATAACTTTAACTTCGCCTGGCATTTTTATAATATAATAAGATTGCTTTTCATCTAGAATTGCTCTCTCTTCTATTGTTTCAATTACACCTGCACCATGCATTGGATAAACTATTTTGTCTCCTACTTTAAACATTTTTTCGTCACTCCTTCCAAGTAATAATAAAATTACTACATTACAATTATACAACAAAAAATGGCAAAAGTCAAAGATTTTTTTCATTTATATTACATTTTAAAAAACAGTCTTGATTTTTAAATATTTTAGAGTTTTAATAATAGTTTATTTACTTGTAGATCCAAAACCACCCATTCTTTCTCCAGCGGCTTCATCATTATCTATAACAAAATACTTTTGGAATATTGCTTGACCAATTACATCTCCTTTTTTTACTTCTAAATCTTCTTCTTTTATATTGTAAAAAGCAAACATAATATGTCCATCATTATCAGGATTTCCATAGTAATCTTTGTCAACAACTCCAACACTATTTGCTAATATTAATCCTTTTTTACCTGGGTTTGAACTTCTATTATATAATAGAAGCATTTCATCATCTTCCATATATGCTTTTAATCCTGTTTTAACCAAAGTTGGTTTTTGTCCTCTTTTAAATGCTGGAATTACAGTATCTTCTGCAGCTTCAATATCATATCCTGCTGAAAATTTTGTTTTTCTTACTGGTAGATTTATTTCTTTATCCTCAAATCCTTTTGCAATTTCAAATCCTCTTTTTTTATCCATAATTTTCCCTCCGAATTTTTTCTTCATTATATATTCTTATTTATATAAAATCAAGAATTTTATTGCTCAATTTCTTTTACAGTAATCTCGTTTTTTGATTTTTCATGCATATCTATAAATTTTCTTATTAAATCAAAAGTTTTCATAATTTGATTGCCATTTCTATCAATTCGTAATAAACTACGACTAAAAACACTTTCAGGTTCTTCTTCTATTTTTTTACTTGCTTTATTTATAATTTCAACATATTGTTTTTTATGCTCGTCATCTAATTTTTCAAAGTTCTCATATTGATAATATAAAATTCTCATAAACGTGCTTGAAATGGCATATTTCATAATTTTATTTGTATCTTCGTTTTGTGAAGAATACTCTATCAAAAACATTGCATCTTCATATATATTTTCTGGTTTAAATATTCCATTGTTTTTTAAGATTTTAGCAAGTAGTGCTTTTTTATGTTTGTTTTCTGTATTTTCAATCTCTTCAACTAATTCTCTTGGTGACTTAACACTACAATCAGGATTATATTCTAATAAAAAGATTGGATGTTTTCTTAATAATTGTGGGGTTAAATTTCTAGTAAATAATTCATTTACATCTTTTTCTTCTTTATTATCTCCTATACTTTTTTTGAAAGCACCAACATATTGAATGTTTTCTCTTATGTATCTTTTCTTAAAGTCTTCAATAATCTCTGGGTCAATTCTTTCTCTTAATATTTTTGAATCCATGATAAATTTTATAGTTTTTATTGCAGATTTTTCTCTAGCATTTATTTCCAAAAATAAAGTATTGTAATTATCTATTTGATAATTAGGAACTCTAAGGCTTAAAATATTTTCTTTTAAAGCCATATATTCTACATATGAACATTTATTCTCATCATCAAAGTGATGCTCTTGTTCTATATGTGTATTTTCATGAAATATAGTGTCTAGTGTTTCAAACACTGATTGCAAAGCCTCATTTAAATATACTACATTTCCAGATTGACTTCCATATGAATCTCCTATATCGATAAATTCTCTAATAAAATAGAAATATGGCTTTCGAGCTTTTATATCTTCTGGAATTGTATTAGTTCCCAAACACTCAAACATTCTACACATATGATTATAATAATCTGAAGTCTTTTTGCATAATTCAGATTCATCATTAAATACTTCTGATATTACATATTCTATAAGCTCATTAGGCACTTTTCCATGTGATGAAAGCTTTATATCTTGAATATAAGAAAATAATTGTTCTACTTCGTCTTTATTAAGTCCTTTTTTCTTTATCATCTCTTTAGCAGATGATATTGCTGATTCTCTATCTATTTCATTTATTTTCAAATTTCTAGTCATTATTTCGAATAGTTCTCTTACTTGATTTATATCAATTCTAGAGCTATTCGTAATTTGTAATAAGTCACTAATACCCTGTTCTTCGAAAATATTAAAATCAGGCTGTTTAGTTTTTTGGTCAACATATCTTTTTAAGTATTTAAATAATGTATCTTCAATTGTGCTCCCTTCTGAATAAATTTCGCATGAATGTAATAAAACATACTCCATAAGAACAGAATTGCAATAAAAGTTTGGATCATTATTTGCTCTTATTTTAATATATTCGTATATCTTATGCATTCCGTACTCTCTATCTAATCTTACGTTTTCATCAGTATTAGATCTAACAAAGTAATTGTACTCTTCTATTAGAATATATATATCTTCTATACTTCTAGCGTAATCAGTATCTGTCTTTAGCTTTTTAAAATCAATACTCTTAGTAATTGAATGATTAAATTTTAAAACATCAAAAGCATAATATATTATAATATCCAATAATTCTGCACTTTCCCCAGAATACTTAGTAGATGCACTACTAATAGTTTTTATTATGTAATCAACTAAATCATATCTATCTTCTGAATCTTTAAGATTTTCTATTATTCTTTTGATATTATTTTTATAAAGCATTTTAAATAAAGGAATTGTGTTTTTTTTAAAATCGTTATTAATAAATACTTCTGAAGCTGTATGAAATAAAAAATAACTAATGCAATCTAAATCAGCCTCTGAAATTCCACTTTTCAGAAGCTCCTTTAAAATTTTTATATCTCCATAATTATCACTAGATTCTATGTCATCAAGTAAACCTTTACTTAATTTATTTTCATCTATCTCCATTTTTATATCCTTTATTGTTTTGAAACAAAAAAGAGATTTTAGAGTATCCTAAAACCTCTTTCGTATTAGTTTTTATTAATCTTGTGTGTAAGGTATAATAGCAATATGTCTTGCTCTTTTTACTGCTGTTGTTATTTCTCTTTGATGTTTAGCACAAGCACCTGTTGCTCTTCTTGGTAATATCTTACCTTTTTCATTAATGAATTTCTTTAATTGTTCAATATTTTTATAATCTAATTCAAAGTTTTTATCACTACATAATGTACAAACTTTTTTTCTCATTTTTCTAAACTTTGGATTGAAATCATCATCTTGATTATTTCTATTATTTCTTTTATTTTGTTTTTTGTCTGCCATTTTAAATCCTCCAATCTTCTAATTTCATATATAATTAGAATGGTAAATCATCATCTGAAGAATTAATTTGGAAATCCGCATTTTGAGCAACTGATTCACCAAATGTATCTTCAAATCCTGATGTATCTCCATCTCTTTTGCTATCTGCAAAATATGTTTCTTCAGCAACTACTTCTGTTACATAATGTTTTTGACCTTGTTCGTCATCCCAAGTTCTTGTTTGAATTCTTCCAACAACACCAACTTGTTGACCTTTTTTGAAATATTTGCTAACAAATTCTCCAGTTTTACTCCAAGCTACAACATTAATAAAATCTGCTTGTCTTTCTTCTCCCTGTTTTGCAAATCTTCTATTTACTGCTAGGCTAAAAGAAGCAACTAGAGTATTATTTGTTTGAGTATATCTTACCTCTGGGTCTCTTGTTAATCTTCCCATTAAAATTACTTTGTTCATAGTGTTACCACCTTTCTTATTATTCTTCGTCTTTTCTAACTACGATGAATTTTATAACTTCGTCTGTAATTCTGTATACTCTTTCAAGTTCTTTTATTAAACTTGGAGCAGCTTCAAAGTTAATTAATACATAAATTCCTTCTGAATTTTTTTGGATTTCATAAGCTAATTTTTTCTTACCTAACTCTTCAACTGATTCAACTTTTCCATCACTATTAATTAAGTCTGAAAATTTCTTTTCTAAATCTTTAACTCCTGCATCTTCAACACTTGGATTAATAATGAATACTGTTTCGTATTTATTCATTACTTTTCACCTCCTTCTGGATATTAAACCCATATTCTAGATATGAGTAAGGAAAAAATAATCCATATATAAAAATATACAAATTATTTTTATACTGGATTATTTTAACATCTTTTTTCTTATTTTGCAAGCATTTTTCAAATTATTTATAGTTTTCCAAATCTATTATTTGATAATTAATATCTCTTGTATAATATTTTTCTTTATTATACTTTATTCCTTTATAATAATATATTGTGTGACTATTTTGATTTATAATATAAAAATCTTTGTCTCCAAACCTTTCTTTGCCATATGTTAAGTCTAGATTTCCTAATGCATTTAAATCAATCTCATAATATAAAAAATTATCATTCGGATTTTTCATTTCTTTAAAATTAATGTTTTCACCTTTTATTGGTAAACTGCTATTGTCCAAATAATACATCTCTATATTTTTCTCTATTATATCAATATCTTTAAACATATTATTAAGATTATTTATTTCATTTGATTTTTTTATATAGTAAGTTAGTATTGATATAATTATGATGAATACAATTACAATTATAGAAATAACTATTTTATTTTTCTTTTCCATAACACTCTTCTTTCTATAATTATAGCTTACTATTAATTCGAATATTTTTCAAGATTAATCTAATTTATCAATTATCTTTTTTGTCTTATCAAAAAAGATTATTTTCTCTTTTTCTATTTCATATAAATACCACAAATAAATAATCAGTAACAAAATATATATATTTTTTATTTTAATAATTAGGATACTATAAATAAAAGAAATAACTATTAAAAAACATTTACTTATTATTAAAACAGTTTTATTCACATTTCTTTTAAATACCATTTCTAGTATTTCTTTTGCTATTTTTCCACCATCTAGTGGTAATATTGGTAACATATTAAATAAAAATAAAATGACATTAGTATATACCAACTTTTTATCTATATGAAAATTTCTGAAAACTGCTGCTATTAACAAATTCATTAAAGGCCCTGCTAAAAAAAATAATATTTTATTCACATGACTTTTATCTGCATATTCATAAAATTCCATAGAGATGCCAAAAGGTTCAATCTTAATTTTTCTAGGCCTTCCACCTATTAAAACACCAATTAACAGATGTGATATCTCATGAATTAATATAAAAAATAAAAAAGTAAAATATGTATCAATATTTTTTATTATTAAACACAGTATAGATACCAGAAGTACTTTTAAATTTATTTCTATTTTCATAATAATATCTCCTCTGGATCTACAAATCTATTATCATCTATTCTAATTTCAAAATGCAAATGTGGGCCTGTACTATTTCCCGTACTACCTACCTCTCCAATAGCCTGTCCTTGTGCAATAATTTGTCCTTCTTTCACATAAATTTTAGAACAATGTGCATATAAGGTTGTAACATTATTACATCTAATTTTAATATGTTTTCCATAGTCTCCTTCGCTTGATACCTGTGTAACTATTCCTTCCATTGAAGCTTTAATAACTGTTCCTTTCTCTGCACCTATATCTGTTCCAGTATGATATCCTGTCACATTTTTATATGTTGAAACACGTGATCCAAAATGTGATGTAATCATCCCTTCTATTGGTTTTATAAAACTATAGTTTTTTAGATTGTTAATATCTAATTCCATTTCACTAATAGAAGATACATCCTTTTTTTCTTCAACAATGTCACTATTCTCATATATATTTTTTTCCGAATTATTTTCTTGCATAATATTCTCATTTGTGGCGTCCTGTGTGTCCTGATCTAATAATAAATCCTCTTCATTTTCTGCAACAACTATATCTCCAACAAAATCAACGATTTTCTCTTTTAGATTTAAATTATATTTACTAATATTTTCTAAAAAACTTTTACTAAAAATAAAATCTCTGTTTTGTACACTAATAACTATTATTGCTATATTTAACATTATAAGCATATGTAAAAGTACTTTAGTTTTTAAATATCCTTTTTTTTCTGTCTCTTTAACATATCTATTTATATTATTCCTTCTATAATATATATTTTCAGCTTTTCTTATTTTTTCATTATCATTTAATATTTTTTCCAAAATAAACACCTCTCTTACATGTTTTTAATATATTCATGTAAAAGAGGTTTATGTCAAAAATAAAATAATAATTAAGATTAGTAAACAAATATTAACTATTTTTACATATTTATATTTCTTTAACAATTTAGAAATTTTAAATTCCATAAATGATTTATTATTTTCTTCAATCTTATTATTTATAATAAATTCTGCTTCTTTTAATATTGCATTTTTATCTATTAATTCTTTTTTACTTTCTTTTTCTTTTAAATTAATGTTACTTTTTACTACTATAACAGCTTCTTCAATTAAATTAGATTCAACATCTTTAAAAAACAAAACTGTATTAATCTTATTACTTTGCATAATACACTCCTATTCTATTCATATATTTACCAATATTAGTAAAATTATTCATATATTTGCACATTCTGAATAATATAAATAGAGGTGGAAAATGAATAAAAAAGGCTTAGATTTTAAACATAAAGAAGTTATAAATATAAAAGATGCAAAAAGATTAGGATTTGTTCAAGATGTTACTGCAGATTTTAAAACAGGAACAATAACATCAATTATTGTTCCTGGAAACACAAAATTATTTAGCATATTTTCTACTCGGGAACGAACTAGTCATTCCGTGGGATGCTATAAAAGTAATTGGAGAAGATATAATTTTAGTAGAATATTGATTATTTGTATAATCTTTTAATATGATCTATTGCTGTTTTCTCAAGCCTAGATACTTGGGCTTGTGATATTCCTATTTCTTCTGCTACCTCCATCTGAGTTCTTCCCATAAAAAACCTTTTATCAATAATCATTTTTTCTTTGTCATTTAATTTTTTTAATGCTTCATTAATAGTAATATTTTCCGCCCATAATTCATCTGTATTTTTTTTATCTTTTACCTGATCCATAACATATACATTTTCTGTACCATCATTATATACTGGTTCTTGTAAGGATATAGGATCTTGTATTGCATCTAGGCTAACTACAACTTCTTCTTTATCAACTTTTAACTCTTTTGCAATCTCCTCTATTGTAGGCTCTTTTCCTTTTTCTTTAAGCAACTTTTCTTTAGCTTGTAACACTTTATATGCTAAGTCTCTTATAGAGCGACTAACTCTTACCATATTATTATCACGTAAGTATCTTCTTACCTCACCAATAATCATTGGTACTCCATATGTGGAAAATTGTACATCTAAATTCAAATCAAAGTTATCTATAGCTTTTATTAAACCTATACAACCAATTTGAAATAAATCATCTGCACACTCTCCTCTTCCTCCAAATCTTTGTACAACTGATAAGACTAATCTTAGATTTCCTTGTATGAATTTTTCTCTTGCCTCTGCATCTCCATTTTTTATTTTTTTTAATAATTCATCTTTTTCTTCATTTGATAGTACAGGAAGTTTACTAGTGTTTACACCGCAAATTTCAACCTTGTTTATCAAATAAAAGACCTCCTTTTAGAAATAATATTTTGTTAATTCTATTATTTCCAAAAAAAGGTCTTTTATACTTTTATATTTTATTTAATCACTTAACATGTCTAATACTCTTGTTGCAAAATTAGTAACTGTTCTTCTAGACAATTGTCCATAATTCATATGTGAAAACTTATTTGATAAATAATCAAACTCAAATTCTCCAAAAACGTATTCTTCACTACTTCCAGCAAAATCTAGTTGATGTTCCATCGTAAAAAATCTTGGCCCTTTTTCAGTAATTGCAAAAGCAACACAAGAGCTTTCTGCAATATTGTTGTTATAATCTGGAAATGAAATGAAAAATATAGGCTCTTTTTTTTCTGAAACATTAAATGTAACTCCAAAATCATCTCTTGAAACAACTCTTTCAAGATCTAATACATTTAGGTTTTGTTCATGCATTAACTTCTCTCTTGTTTCATTCCAAACACCAATTAAATAATCTTTAACTGATTCCACACCATTATTAAATATTCCGCACATTTTTCCATAATCATGTACCACATCATATTCTAACTTGTAATTTCCAATGTGATATAGAATACTTGTCTTTTTTCTTTCATCCATAACTAAATAACCACTCTTTCTTTTATTCTTCTTCTAAAGATTCTTGTTTCATTCTTAAGTGTCCAAGTTCTTCCCAACGATTATATGCCAAGTTTAACTTAAATAATACAGTTGGTTTTGCTCCAGCTCTGTTCTTATCTACAACACATGCATAAAATCTTACATCAGTGTCTTTAGGAACATCTATATCTTTACAATTTTCAAACAAATCAGTATCTGCATACTCATATTTATACATTGATCTTCTACTAATTTGTTTAATTAAGCATAACGTATCTAGAACCTCTTTTACAGTTTTACTTGCAGACATATCATTAATAGTTAAATTAACTGGTAATGTATTACTTTCTAGTAACTGCATTGAAGATGCTATAAATATTTTAAACTTTTGTGCTAAATTTGAAAGAATTGTTGCTGTTTTCTTAACTTCTTCACCATTACCAATATTGTTTGTATCTGCTTTTAAAGTATCATAAAACATATAATGAATTCCCTCTTTATAGTAATAATTCATTATAATCTTCTTCAAATCATCATTTGTATGTTCTGTAATATGAATAAAGTAAATTGAATTATCTAGTTGAGAGTTAACCCAATCTGTAACAGCTGTTGTTTTAATAAATTCTGTAGAATTTGCTCTTAATTTTTCAATATATTCTTCTTGTGTTTCATTTTCTTCACGCAATATATAACCATCTTCATCACATTTTACTTTTTTATCTTTATCTGGTCTAAATTTTAGTTCAAGTAATTCTCCCTCTGTTTTAGAAATTTTCTGACCATGTATTTTTTGCAAATCCGGATTATTTAGGATTGTTGTAATCATACAAAGTCTCATTTTTTCAACAGACATCTCATTTGAAATAATTAATACTTTTTCATGATGAACAAATGATAAATATGCTGCTAGGTTAATAGTAAACCTACTTTTACCAGAGTTAGATGGCATTGCATAACACATTGTCTCTCCTCTTCTTAATCCTTTGAAAACTGTAGAAAGGATGTTAAATGGCAATGGCACACCATTTGTTAATTCTGTATCTCCACTTAATAAGAAACTTGTTGTATTTTCGTTCAATCTTCCTTGGCTTAATCCAGTAGTAACTGTAATTTGGTCTAATGCACTCTCAACTTCTTCAACACTCATATCATCATATAATTCATAATTTTGAATCTCAAGTATTTTTTCTCTAATAGCAGAAGTTGGTGCAACCATATAATTCTTTTTTAATATAAATAATTTCTTCAATTCTACATAAACATTTTCTAAATTGTAATTACGCATTGAAGCAATTTTCTTAACTTTTAATCTTAAATCATAAGTATTTGGTGTTTCGATAGGTAATTGGAATTTATCTTTTGCTTTTGCAGATGCATATTGTTCTCCATCTCTGTATATGATGATTTTATATAAGTTTTGTAATTCATTATCAGAGAATAAACACTCATCATAAGTAAAATAAAATCTTGATATAGCTTTAGGATTATTAAATAGCATTCCTATAAAAATGCATTCTAATTCTATATCAACTAACTCATCAGGATAAACTTCACCTTGTTGTTGCTCTTCTGGCTCAGGTTCTTCCTCAGGTTCTGTTTTTTCTTTTTTTATCACATTATAGTTTTCATCTAATTCAATTTCTTCCTCTTCATCATCTTCTTCTAAAGATTCTTCATCTGAAGGCTCCTCTTCTGCATACTCTTCATCTTCAGCTTCATATTCTTCGCCTTCTTCATCAGAATATTCCTCATCAGAATAATCACCTAAATCATCATCTTCATCAATTTCAGGAATACTATCGATTTCATCATATTTTTCATCATCTACTAATATATACTCATCCTCTTCATTTGTCTGTTTTTTATTAGGATCATTATCACTTTTTCTCCTCTTGCTTATCATCTTTCCTCCACCTACAATTTAAACCTATTTTATCATTATAGTGTAATTTTATCGCTAAACATTTTTATTTACAACATTTTTAATATAAATGTAATAAAACAGGAAAAATTTATCCTGTTTTACTCATAATCTCTTTTTTCATTTTATTCATTATTTTCTTTTCTAGTCTAGATATATAACTCTGTGATATTCCAAGCATATCTGCAACTTCTTTTTGAGTCTTTTCTTTTTCCGACCCATCAATTCCAAATCTTAAATTCATAATATATTTTTCTCTTTCGTTTAATTTACTTATTGCAATTTTTAATAATGATAAGTCCACTTCATTTTCGATTTTTCTTGATGTAATGTCATTATCTGTCCCCAAAACATCTGATAATAATAATTCATTTCCATCTCCATCTTTATTTAAAGGTTCATCAATAGATACTTCATTTTTTATTTTTGTATTTCTCCTAATTTGCATCAAAATTTCATTTTCTATACATCTTGATGCATATGTTGCAAGTTTAATATTTTTGTCCATATTAAACGTATTAATAGCTTTCATCAGTCCTATTGTACCAATTGAAATTAGATCCTCGAATTCAATTCCTGTATTTTCAAATTTTTTCGCAATATAAACAACTAATCTTAAATTTCTTTCTACTAATATTTTCTTTGCTTCTTCATCATTTAACATTAATTTTTGAAGAAGTTTTTCTTCTTCAATAGTATCAAGTGGTGGTGGCAAACTTAAATTTCCTTTTATATAAAAAATTGGGAACTTATTTATTTTATCTTTATAAATAAATCTTCCAAATATTTTTACCACTTTCTCTTTCAAAAACTTTAGAAAAAACATTATAACTCCTTTCCTTTATCAATTACATCTAGTCCTATCAAACTAGTAAATAAATTATTTTTTGAAAGTTTTCCGTCATAAATACCTACTAGAACATCATCTCTTACTAATTCTGTATCTCCATATATCTTTATATAATCTGGTTTAAATCCAATTAGTATTCCATTATCATTTCCTAATGATGAAAAAGGTATTACTTTTAATTTATATGAATGTATATTATCTGAATCTAACCATTCTCCTTTTACAATAGTACTAATATTTTTTAGAATATTTTCAGATACTATATTTGTTAATGAATCTTTTTCTACAATAATTACATCAGATTTACTAATAGGATCTTTAAGTAAATTTCCACTATCTATCATTGATTTTATTCTCTTATTTTTACCCAAATAAAAAATTTCAATTTCACATAGCATTTCTTTTGTTGTCATTCTACTTCTTATTATATTTGAAACAATAATTATTATCACCAATCCGACACCACCAGCAATTAGTGTCATTTTTATTGGATAAGTTCCTGTAAAATGATTTTTTTCAAAAACTATATCATCTGGACTTACTAAAAAAAGCAACATAAATGCAATTCCACCAAAAGTAAATGATACTAAATAAAAAAACACAAATTGCTTCACTATTTTTTTAAATTTATGTTCTTTAAAACCAATTAAAATCATCAATACCGATAATAATAATTTAAAAAATAAATTAGTATTTTGTGAAATTCCAAACACATAATTAGTTATAACAAAAATACCTCCTATTAAACTTGATATTAAAATTCTAAAATAGTTTATCTTTGATTTACTAATTATGCCTGTAGCTAGAATAATAATATAATTTAGTAGAATATTTTCTAAAAAGACTACATCTACATATATAGTCATATGCCTTCCTTTCAAAAAATTAATACTAGTATTTTATGTAATTATTTTATTATTTTTTTTCTAAAAAAAGTGTCATTTTCTAGGGCAGAAAAAAAGAAATAATCTACAAAAATAGATTATTTCTCTAAAAATATATTATAAACTTATTTTTATTTGCTTCCTAATCCTTTATTCTTTCTTAAGAATGTTGGAATATCTAAATCTCCGCTATTTGAATCATTACCTGGTGTAACAGAAACTGTATTAGCACTTCTTTTTCTCCAAGCATCTGCAACAATATTTTCATATTGTGAACTAGCTCTTCTATCTTCTTCTTTTTCAAATCCAGTTGCAATAACTGTAATTTGAATTTCATCTCCCATTGAATCATCAATTACTGTACCAAAGATAATGTTTGCTTCTGGATCTGCACTTCTTTGAACTAACTCTGCTGCTGTATTTGCTTCATGTAATCCCATATCACTGCCACCAGTAATATTAATAATAATTCCTCTAGCTCCTTCAATTGATGTTTCTAATAATGGACTTTGAATTGCTTGTTTAGCTGCATCTTCTGCTCTATTTTCACCACTAGCTACACCTATTCCCATATGAGCCATACCTTGATTAATCATAATTGTTCTAACATCAGCAAAGTCTAAGTTGATAACACCAGGGATAGAAATTAAATCTGATATACCTTGAACACCTTGTCTCAAAACATCATCAGCCATTCTAAATGCTTCTACCATTGATGTTTTTCTATCAATTACTTGTAGTAATTTATCGTTAGGGATAACAACTAATGTATCTACTTTACCCTTAAGGCTTGCAATTCCTCTTTCAGCTTGTGCTAATCTTTTCTTTCCTTCAAAAGTAAATGGTTTTGTAACAACACCAATTGTTAAAATACCTAATTCTTTTGCAGTAGCTGCTACTATTGGAGCTGCACCAGTACCAGTTCCTCCACCCATACCTGCTGTAACAAATACCATATCAGCACCTTTTAAAACTTCAGCTATTTCTGCTCTAGATTCTTCAGCTGCTTGAGAACCTATATCAGGATTTGCTCCTGCTCCTAAACCTCTTGTTAATTTTTCTCCAATTTGTATCTTTGAACTAGCTTTTGATTCATTTAATGTTTGTCTGTCTGTATTGACTGCAATAAATTCAACATTTCTGATACCAGCTTCAATCATTCTGTTAACAGCGTTGTTTCCTGCTCCTCCAACACCAATAACTTTTATTGTTGCTGTACCATCCATCATAGTGTAATTTAAGTCATTGTCATCCATAATCATAAGGTATGTTCCTCCTTTAAAACTTATATATATTAAAAATTAAAGACTATTTTATGAGTAGAAAAAGTCTCTTACTTTTTCTAAAACTGTTTTTATTAAACTCTTTTCTGTTCTTACAGTAACACTACTTGATACTGTTTTTGCATATGGTCTTGCTGCTATATATCTTACCAAAGAAAAGGCAACTCTATAAGTAGATTTTACTGTACTTACTAATCTTCCAGTTGATACTTTTACAGGAATATTTAAAATAATTTTTCCTGCCATATCACTTTTATTAATATTTGTAATTCCTTCACCTGTTAATATAACATTGTTTATATTATTCTTTATGCCATGTGAAATAATATCTTTATTTATTAATGTAAATATTTCTTCAATTCTCGCTTCAATAATTTCTATTAATTCTGAGCTTTTAATAGTAACTCCTTTAGAATCATAGTTTTTGCAAGTGTTTAAAACAATATTATTATCATTATCTATGTATGATTTTAATGCTAAACCATATTGTCTTTTTAATTTATCAGCTTCCTCATGTGAAATATTCAACACATATGAAATATCTGATGTAATATTATCTCCACCTAAAAGAATTGTATCTGTATAAACAAATGTAGAACCATTGAAAACACCTATTTCTGTATTACCTGCTCCAATATCTACTATCATTACATTATCTGTTAATTCATTATTGTCTAATACTAGATTTCTTTCTGCAAGCGAAACTGGTATTACTCCATCAATTTCTATTCCTGCTTTTTTAAATATAGAAGTTAACTGTCTAATATACTCTTTTTCTGCAAGTATGATTTGTGCAGTTAAAGTAAAATTACTACTAAATTTACCTACAGGGTCTTCTACTGCTTTTCCATCTTCTAGAATAAACTTGTCAGGAACTATATCGATTAGTACTTTATCTTCTGGAATTTCTATATCTCTTACTTGTATTATTGCTGAGGCAACATCTTTTATTGTTATTCCAGCTAATTTATCTTTTGCATCTTTAACGATACTGTTTTGAACTATTGTTATATACTTACCCGGTATTGTAGTATAAGCTGAGTTAATTTGTAAATTAGAAATTTCCTTTACTTCTTCTATTGTTTTAGCAATTGAATTGGCTAATTCTTCCTCATCTACAATTTTACCTTTTTGGATTGCTTGGCATTTACTACTTGTATTACAAATAATTTCAATTTGATTGAAATTATTAACTTCACCGACGAAAGTACTAACTTTAGAGGTTCCAACATCGATACCAACAATTACATCCCCTATTGCCAAAGTTAACTCCTCCATCTATTATTTTTTCTTCTTAAAATCCTATGCGATAAGAATATTACATTTTTTTTCAAAAGTCAAGTGAAAATGATATATTTTTGTAATTAAACTGTAATATTTTTGACATTAATTGTTTTAAAAAAATTCTTTGCTAACTATATAACATTTTTTTATCAAATTCAAGTAAATTTTTGACATTTTTTTAGGGACAGATTCATCAATATTTTTAATGAATCTATCCCTAAAATAATTATATAGTTTCTATTTTCTTAATTTGCTTTCTTGCTTTTTCTTTTTTCAATAATTGATACCCATTTATCAATATAATATCTTCTAATAATTGCTAAATTTGTGAACATTCTTCCAACAAAAACAACTATTGCTGCTAAATATATATCAACATTCAATTTCTCACCTAAATATGTTAGTCCTATTGATAATAATGCATTTCCAAAAAAGCCAGATAAGAATATTTTTAAATCGAAATTTCCTTTTATTACAGATGCTATTCCTCCAAACACTGTGTCTAATGCAGCTACGATTGCTATAGATAAATAGCTTGAATATGTATATGAAATAACTGGTGCTAAAGAACCTAAAAACGCTCCTAATAGACATCCTAATATTATTGCTAAATATATCATTACTCTTCCTCCTTATTCCTTACTTTCACTATATTCTCTTGCGTATTTCAAACTAGGTCTTTTATCATAAGCAATTACAATAATATTGTCATCAACAGAATATGTAACTGTTTTTTCCTCATTTTCTAATAAATCTATGTAACCACCCTTAATTGTAAGAGCACTTTCAAGATATTTTTTATCTCCAATTGCTTTTACTACATATGGTCCTGCTATCTTTTTGTCATTTACAAAAATAAATGTATTATTAATTAATGTTATTTCTGATCTAGATACTATTCTCTCATCATTAATAGAAATTGCTTCTGCTCCAGCGCTGTTAAGCTCATTTACTAATGTTAACAAGTCACTATAATCTATTGATTTATTCTCATTGTCTTGAAGTGTTACTATAATTCCTTCACCTTTTAAATCTGTATATCCTAAATAACCTTCTGCTTCTTTTATTTCATTTTCTAAAACATTTGATTGATCTGCACCACTTTCAAGTTCTGATTTATATTCAACGATTTTTTCATTTCGCTCATCTATTTTTTCTTCAATCTCTTCATACTTTTGTTTCCAGTTTGCAAGCTCTGCTCTTAACTCTGTTTCTCTCATCGTTTCTATTGCAGTAATATCGGTTTTTTCAACAGTTTTAAACTGAGTAAACATTACCATAGATAAAATGAAAGCAGTACAGCCAACTGAAATAATCATTGCAACTTTTCCCTTCATATTATCACCTCTATTACTCATAAATTGATGCATATTTAAATTTATATACACCTTCATATTTTGGTATTACAATAGTTTCTTTGTCCACTTGTTCAATCTTAACTTGAACCCCACCTTTTTCGACCAATTCTAGATATCCACCTGGAATTTTAACTCCACTATACAAACTATTTGGAGCACCTATTGCTCTTATTACAAATGGTGCACCAATTTTTTCACCATTTATCAATATGACATTTCCTGCACAGGTAATCCCTGTATTATTAATAATTCTTTGTCCATTTACTGAAATCGCTTCTGCTCCAGCATTCTTTAATGAGTTTACAATTTCTAATATGTCTCCATCATGAACAATATAATCTGTAGCAAATCCTTTTATAATTGAACTATCTCCATCTTCTAATGTAATAATCAAACCTTTTCCTATTACTTCGGTGTTTCCTAATAACAAATTATAATTATACAATCTATTACTTAGTCCACTATAATTGTTATCTTTACTTGATACGTTATCTCTTAACTCATTTAATTCATCTTCTTTTGTTTCTAATGTTTCATAAGCATTTTCATATTTTTGTTTCCATCTCAAAACACTATCTCTTAGTTCATTTTCGACAAGAGTTTTTCCGACAGTTGTACTACTATTGCTTACTGTTTTTATCTGAATGGCTATTCCTGCTGAAAGGAATAAACACATTATCCCTAGTAAAATTGCAATTTTCAACTTGTTATCCAATTTTTTTCCTCCTCTTTAATCAATTTTTCTTCTAAAGTAAGCTCTTTGTGTATTTAAATCAACATTTAAAAATACTTCTCCTGCTTCTTCTTGTGTCTTATGTAATATTTCTTTCAATTCTAGCATTTTAGAATTTAGGTCTGTCGCATCTCCTAAATAGATAACTTTTCCTAGACTTTCCATTTCTATTTTATATTCTTTTGTATTTGATATATCAATTTTTGAAATATATTGTGATAAATCAACATTTTTAGCAGTTTCAAAAATCTTTATTACCATATTCATTTTCTTTAAATCTTGCGTTTCCAAACGATTTCCAACTTTAAATGTATTTAGGTCTGTTGTAAAACCAACGATAATAGGAATTTCTAACTTTTCATTTGATATCTCTAACATATATCCTTGATTATTAATATAAACATAACTATCTGTAAATTGAAGCATATATGAAGGTATTCTTTCTTTTATTATAATTTCTACTGTTGATGGTAATTTCCTTTTTATTGTTACATCTTCTATATATGCATTTTCAATTAGATTTTTTTCTACATTTTCTTTGTTAAAATGAAAAATATTTGTATCTATAGATAAAGAACTTATTGAGATTACTTTATTTTCTGAAAGTTTAGAATTACCAGTAACATCAATTTGTTTAATATTAAATAAACTAGAGTTAAAGATTAAGAATACTACTATTAAGGAAATTATTGTTATTACTACTATTTTCAACAACAGAAAAAATCTTCTTGCTTTTCCACTTTTTTTCTTTTTATTAGACTTCTTATTCTTATTTTCTGGTTCATTCTTTTTTACTTCAAGAATTATTTCATCTTCTTCCAATGTTCATTCCTCCTTTTCTATAGATATTTTAGTTCCTAAAGAATTAAGTTTTTCGCAAAAACTCTCATATCCTCTAAGTAAATAATCAATATTGTGAATTGTTGTTTTTCCTTCACTTACTATTCCTGCAATAGTTAACGCGGCACCACCTCTTAAGTCAGCACACTCAACATCATTTCCATGCATTTTTTTGACACCAATTATATCAATGTATTTGCCATAATTATTAATTTTAGCTCCTAATTTTACAAGCTCTTTAGCATATTGAAATCTATTCTCAAAAATATTTTCTTTTACTCGAGCTTTTCCTTCACAAGTTGTAAGTAATGCTGTAAATATTGGCTGTAAATCTGTTGGAAATCCGTGGATATGGTGATGTTTCGATATCAATTGATTTTAATGCATTCTTAGCATCTATATAAATTGTTCTATCATTAATAATTATTTTACATCCAATTTTTGTTAAACTATTAATTATTGGTGTAATATGTTCTACTACAATTCCATCTATAAAAGCTTCACCTCTTGAAATTGCTGTTGCCACCAATAGTGTACCAGCTTCTATTCTATCAGGTATTACTCTATATTCAACTTCATTTAATTTTTTTACTCCAACAATTTTTAGATTGCTTGTTCCTGCTCCATAAATTTTAGCCCCCATCTTATTTAGAAAAGATACTAAATCAAAAATCTCAGGTTCTAATGCTGCATTTTCAATCTCAATTTCTTCTTTTCCCAACACAGAAGCTAATATTAGATTTTCTGTTGCACCTACACTTGGAAAATCTAATACAATGTGATTAGAAATTATATTTTTACTATTACATTCTATTAAATCATCTCTTTGATTTACTTTTATGCCCAACTTTTTAAAATTATTAATATGTAAATCTATTGGTCTAGATCCAATTCTGCATCCACCTGGATAAGAAAAAACCGCTTTCTTTTTTCTAGCTAAAAGAGCACCAACTATTATAACTGATGCTCTTAATTTTTTCATTAAATCAGTAGGTATAGTATCTTGATTGATATTGGAAGAATCAATTATTAGTTTATCTTCATTTTTATCAATCACACATCCTAATGAATTTAATATCTGTATCATTATTTTAACATCATCTATTTCAGGAATATTTGATAGTATAGTTTTTCCTTCATTTAAAATTGTTGCTGCAAGAATTGGTAAACTAGCATTTTTAGATCCTGATACATAAGTATTTCCACTTAATTTTTTACCACCAATTATTACATATTTATACATATATACCTCCTCATAATATTTTATACATATTATGAGGATTTTACATAAAATGTTCTATTATATTATTTATTAAACATATTACCGAATATACCTTTTAATCTTGAAAATAATGTACCACTATTATTTGTTTCTACTAGAAAATGATTTTCTATCACAGGGACATCTTCTACCTCTTCTGGTTCTTCTATTTTTTCAATAACAGGTGTTACAGTTTCTTCTTCCATTTCATCTTCATAAAGAATTACAGGATTTTCTTGTTTATTAGATCTTGCCAAATGCATTAATCTAAATTCATCTTTAGAAATATATTTTGGAATAATAATTTTCGTTAATCCATCACATTTTCTAAAAGTATTATAACCAATCTCTGAAACAGTTTCAGGAATAATAACCTTTTCAAGACTACTACAACCTTCAAAAGCTTCTTCCCCAATAGTTCTTACATTTTCTGGTATTTCTATTTCTTTTAAATTTTCACAACCTACAAAAGCATATCTTCCTATTGTTGTAACATCTTCTGGAATATTAATTTTTTGTAGATTTTGACAACCTTTAAATGCATTGTCTTCTATTGTTGTTACACTTTTTGGTAAGTCTATTTCTGTTAAAGTTTGACAATATTCAAATGTATTTTGATTAATTGTTGTAATACCTTTAGGAATATCTATACTTTGTAAATTTTTGCAATTGAAAAACGCTCCAAATCCAATATTTTTTACTGATTTTGGAATATCAAATTCTTCTAAGCTTTCACAACCTACAAAAGCATATCTTCCTATTTCTTTTAATTTGTTTGAAGCTGTAAGAGTAGTTAAATTTATGCATCCTTTAAATGTATTATCATTTATTACTGTAACATTTTCTGGTAAACTCACTTCTATTAATGCAGTACAACCTTTAAACGCTGTATCTCCTATATTTTCGACACTTTCTGGTATAGTAAAATCTTGTAAAGAAGTACAATCTGAAAAAGCTCCTCTTTCAATTGTATTTAGACCATTTGGTAATTCTATTGTTTTTAATGATGTACACCTATTAAAAGCATTTACTCCTATTGTTTTAACAGATTTTGGTATTTCTATATCAATTAGTTTTGAACACCCTTCAAATAAACCATTTTCTAATTTTTCAATTTTTGAAGGTAAACTTATTTTCTCCAATGAATTACAAAATCCAAAGGCACCTCTATCTATTATTGTAACATTTTCTGGAATATCAATATGTGAAATTCTTGTGCATCCTTTAAATGCGTCTCTTTGGATACACTCTAATGAATTTGGCAAATTGATTTCCTCAATTCCTGAGCATCTACCAAAAAGATTTTCTGGGATTGTTGTTACACCCTCTGGAATTGTTACGCTTGTAATTTTTCTACATTCCCAAAAAGCATTTTGTTCTATAGTAGTTACTGTTTGAGGAATTACACATTCACTTAAATTAGAGCATCTGTAGAATGCCGCTTCTTTAATTACTTTAAGGTTTTCTGGCATTACGACTTCTTCTAGTGCAGTACACATTAAAAACAAATTATTTTCTATTGTCTCCATATTATTTGAAAGAACTATTTGCTTCAGACTAGAGCATCTTTCAAAAGCATTGCTTCCTATATTAGTTACTCCATTAGGAATTTCAATATATTCTAGGTTAGTACAACCAGTAAATGCAGAAGAACCTATAGTTTGTAATGAGTTTGGTAACTCAACTTTCTTAAGTTCTGTGCATTCCCAAAATGCTTTTTCTCCTATTTCGATAACTCCTTCTGGAATTCTAATAGTTTTTAACTCTCTATTAGAATAAAAAACGTCATCATCAATTTTAGTAACTCCTTCTGGAATATCAAACATGCCATTTACTAAATTATCGTCTTCAACCTTTTTTAAGACTCCCTCATCAATTATCATAAGTAACCTCCTAAAAATCTACTTTTGTATTTTATCTTATTACAAGTTTATTTATTTTTGAATAAATATATTTTTCTAATTTATCCATAAAAATTTGGGGCTCTATTTCTTTCTTGGCAACCATATCAAGTCCTTTTTCCCAACTAGCTGTTAAATCTGGATTAAGCATATCTGGAATAGACTTATTAACAATATCATATATTGCCTCTCCTTTAGCTGTTGGTGTAATAATTTGTGTTTTAGAATTTATATTAATGTATTTAATTCTTTCTAGTTTTTTTATTATTTCTCCTCTTGTAGCAGAAGTTCCTATTCCAGCACCTTTAATTTGTTCTCTTAATTCTTCATCTTCAATAAGTTTTCCTGCGTTTTCCATTGCAAGAACCATACCACCAGAATTATATCTAGAAGGTGGTGTTGTTTCAGAATCTTTTGTATTATAGTTTAAAATATTAATTTCTTGACCTTTTTTTAAGTTATTAAAAACTTCTAAAGGATTTTCTTCATCATCTTCTTTAATTCTGTTTTTTAAAACTTCTAGAAAACCTTGTTTAATACATACTTTTCCACTGCTAATAAACTGTTCATTGTCTACTTCTATTGTAATATTTATTTTATTGTACTCTGCTTGTGGGTAGAAAATTGCTATAAATCTTCTTACAATTAATTTATATACGTCTTTTTTCAAATCAGATAATTTATCATAATTTTCGAAACCTTGACCTGTTGGAATTATAGCATAGTGATCTGTTATTTTACTGTCATTTACGTACTTTGTTTTTACAAGATTTGTACTATATTTTTCATCAATCATTTTTTGAATATATGATTTAATTTCTTCATCTCTAAAATTCTTAAAAAGGCCATTTAAATTTTTCCCTATTTCTTTTGCAATCGCCGTTGATAACACCCTTGCATCAGTTCTAGGATATGTAACTAATTTCTTTTCATATAATTCTTGTATTATTTCTAGAGTTTCATCTGGTTTTATTTTAAATACTTTTGTGCACTCATTTTGTATTTCAGCTAAGTTAAATAATAGTGGGGCATTTTCTTTTTGCTTTGATTTTTTTAGTTCTGTTATAACTGCTTTTTTATCTTTTAGAGATAAAATAAACTTTTTAGCATCTTCTTCTTTTTTAAAACCATTTTCATTGTATAGAAGTGGGCTATTATATACTCTAGACTTCTCTGTTACTTTCCATTCTGCTTTTAATGAATTATTTTCTTCTCCAAATTCACCTATTATTTTATAATATTTTGTTTTTACAAAATTTTTAATTTCTCTTTCACGAGCCACTACCATACCTAAAACGCATGTCATAACTCTACCTACAGAAATTGAAACTTTTTCTTCATTAATATCTTTTGCTATTCTTCTACCAAAAATAATAGAAAGTAATCTTGAAAAATTTATACCTATTAAATAATCTTCTTTAGCTCTCAAATATGCCGAATCTGATAAACTATCATATTCTGACATATCTTTAGCTTCTTTTATTCCTCTTAATATTTCTTCTTCTGTCTGAGAATCTATCCAAACTCTTTTCATTTTTGCTTTAGGATTTGGCTTAGCCATCATGAATACTAATCTTTGAATATATTCTCCTTCTCTTCCAGAGTCTCCTGCATTATATATTTCTTCTACATCGTCACGTTGTAGTAAACTTTGAACTATATTAAATTGTTTTTGAACATTTGGTATAATTTCATATTTGAATTCTTCAGGAATAAATGGAAGCGTATCTAAAGTCCAATATTTTAATTTTTCATCATATACTTCTGGGTAACTCATAGTTACTAGATGACCAACACACCATGTAATAATCCAATTTCCTGATTCTATAAAGCCATCTTTTCTATTTATATTTAGTTTCAGTGCTTTGGCAAATTCCATTGCAACAGAAGGCTTTTCTGTTATAAGTAATTTCATAAATATTTTTCCTTAATATACTGTTATATTATTATATATTAATATTATACTTTTTTCAAATATTTTTCATAAAAAAATAAATTAAAAAATGAGACTTCAAAAAATCGTTGAAATCTCATAAAAAACGCAAAAAGCAAATGCAACTAAATTGCATTTGCTTTTATTATATTTTATTTATTATCTAATATCTTTGTTTATTTTTTCAAACTTAATATATAATACAGCTGCTGTGATAAGTAATGCACCTATAATATAAACTAATGTATCTTCAACACCTGTATAAGGTATATCAGAATTAGAAGATTCAACTACATTTACATATGGTGTTACATTTGTGTTAGTAGTATTATTTGCAACATTTGTATTTTCAATTTCATTATTTACTGTATTATTTGTTTGTAAACCAACACTAATATTGAAAACTGTATTTGCAGCTGTGTTTGATGCATTAGCTAAATTTTCATCAACAGTTCCAATTGTGATTTTTGTAGAGATGTCTCCAGCTGAAATATTTTGAGCACTATTAGATGCTGAAATATTTGTAAAGCTAATATCTCCTTCTCTACCAGTAACATCACTTTTTGTCTTTAGTGTAACTTGGAAAACAGCTTCTTCTGTTTTTACAAATGTTGTTTTTGTTAAAGTGATTTTTCCGTTATCTTCATTATATGTGCAAATCCAGCTATTTAAACCTTCTATACTAGACTCGTTAATTTCTTCAAATACAGATTCATCGTATTTAAAGTAACCACTTAATTCATTAATTCCATTTGTTCCAACATCAAGGTTTGAAACCTTAACTTGAACTGTGAATTCTTTAGATTCAGCAACAGTAGTACTGCTAGGTGTCATTGTAGCTGTAAAACTATATGCATTAACGATTGTTGCCCATACCAATACCAATAACATTGTAATAATAGCAATTTTTAAAAACTTCTTTTCCATTTGTATTCTCCTTTTACTTAAGTATAACTTTTCCAAAAATAAAAATCAAGTTATTTTATATTACATTTTGTTAACATATTTATAAAGAATTGTATAATATCAGCATTTGAGAAATATCGACTATACTAACACGTCCGTCAAAGTTCATATCTGCAGCCTTTAGTGCATCTCCACTTAATATAAAACCTTCTGTATCATTATAGTGTAAGATTATTTTTGATAAATCTGTTATTGTAATTTTTCCATCTGAATTAGTATCTCCTCTTACAATAATTGTATATTCTTTACCATCTGACAATCTTAGTTTCATACCTGTAATAATTCTACCAGTACTAATAATCTCCCCATTGTGTATTATTTCTAAACTTTGTGAATTTGTGTTAATAGAATTCTTAAATTCTTCTACATTCGTGCCATATCTTATATTGTATATATAGTCTTCTTTAATTTTATAAGTATTTGAATTAATCTCGATAATTTCTTCATTTATTTCATCCTCATAAGTATCAGGTTCTGAATTTATAATTTCACCATTGCCTTCATCCTCATGAATATCAGGTTCTGAATTTATAATTTCACCATTTTCTTCATCCTCATGAGTATCAGGTTCTGGTTCAACTATTTCTTCTTTTTCCTCATCTGTAAATGCTTTTATACATGCATCAGCTTTACTCATATCGATTCCTGAAACATTCAAATCTTTCAAATTTTCCCAATCATTTCCATTAAGTGAAACATAACTTTTATTATCTGAATCCACATATGCATATGATGTACCATCTTCTGGTGCCTCTATTTCCATATAGAAAGATTCATTGTTTGTAATTTGCTTGATTGCTATTGCAAATTGATTGCCTTCTAATGTGGTCGGTTCTATATATATTCTATGATATCCTGGATTCATTTCTTCTGTTAAATTAGCAACTTTTTTCATTTTATTTATGTCCATATCAGAATTTACAGGATTTATATAAACTTCTATATTGCAATAACTACACAATGTAACTCCTATACTGTCTAAAATTTCTTTTTTGGATACATCTCTATCAAATACTACACCATAATATCCTACATTAATATTTCTAGCACCTATTTGAAAAATTCCGCCATAAAAATCTTTTTGATAAATACTGTCATAGTCTTTCTTTGTTGCAGATTGAATTCCATATGATTCACTTTCAATATTTTTATCTTCATATGAAACATATAATATGCCTTCATCAAATGCTCTTTTTCCATATGAGTTTAAAACAATGTATGCACCATCAGTAGATGGTTTATGTCCTTCAGCAAAATTGTCTTTTGAATAGTTATCATCCCAACCAATAATTGAAAAAGCATGGTCTCTTTCATAATTTTCAGAATTACAATTGTAAGCAGTAGAATTAAAAATTGTACTTCCATTATAAAAATCTTTTTGCAAACCAATTGTAGTAGTTGCAATAGATCCATTTTGCATAATATGTTCTTTAATTATTTTTCTAACAGAATTTAACTCTGAAGATGTATATTCCGTTCCATCTGCTTTCAAATATTTTACCGATATTGTATTACCACTATTATCATATGTGTATTTTTTATTGATTATTGGAAATATATAGTAATCATTTACAACCGTATCAACTGGTTTATTAATAGAATCTAACGATATCAATACTTCATTATTTTCAAATGGCATATATTCCTCAACAACAGCACCTTGTCCATTTGTTAAATATGCTAGTCCTTCTACAAGTAAACCACCATCTCCAACATTTTTATCAAAACCATTTTCATTTACTCCATCCAAAAACAATTTAGAAGTAGCATAACTCATATGTCTCTCAGAAAAATCTGACAATGTTCTTGAATTTTCTTTTATAGCAATATTAGTTTCTAATGACTTGATTGTAGAAAAAGCCCAACATTCATTTGTTATTCCTTGGCTTTCCACTCTAATATCTAATTTGTCAGCTAAAGAAAACCTAGTTGGTAGCTCTTCTAATGAAGATCCTAAACCTTCTGGTATATAAATATAATCAGATTCTGTTAACAACAAATTATCTCTCACTGCGCTAGGTTCTTTTACTTTATTAGTTTCAATCGCAATAGAACTATTAGCTATTAAAATTCCGGTTGTTGCTATTAAAAGTATTTTTTCAATTTTAACTTTAAATTTTTCTAGTATTTCCATTATTACTCTCTTTCGCATAATAATATAAATTAATTATACTTTCTTATAATACTCTTTTCAAGAGCAATCATAGTCGTATCAAGCTTTTTACGGTTTGTCTATTCTCATTTAGCCTACGGAAGTACTTTTTAAGAGATTTAAAATATTACAATATTAAATTTTAGTAACATCAAAATGTAACATAAATTTAATGATATCTTAATAAACTTGATATTTATATTTATTATTTTAGTTGTATAATATATGTATACGAAAGATATAAGGAGTTTCAAATGAGTATCAATTCTACCTTAAGAAAAGAAGGTATAAGGGTAATAGGTCAAGTAAAAGAACAAGAAATAAATAAAATTGCTTCAAATATCTCTAGTAAATTAGCTAGCGCATTTTCAGAACATAGTCTTACAGAAACTGATTTGTTTAATGAACTTTCTAGACTAAATATGTTTATTGCTGAAATGCCAGATGATACAGCTGTTGCTAAATATTTTTATAAAAACAATTCTATTTATTTCAATAGCACTGTGGACTTAAGTGAAATTAATACACTAGCAGTTCATGAGTGCTTACATTACATGCAAGAATTAAAAAACAAGCATGGTAGATTATTGCGCCTTGGATTATATAATATGGAAGGGCCATTCCATCATGGAATGGCTATTAATGAGGCTGCAGTTCAACTTATGGCTTCTATTGCAACAGGTACTCAAAAAGATGATGTAAAATATTATAATATGGAATTATCAACAGAAAGTCCTGATTATTATCCTATTCTTACAGCATTACTTAATGAAATGATTTATTTTACAGGATCTTATCCATTATTCCATAGTACTCTTTATAGTAACGATGTTTTTAAAAATACTTTTGCATTAAAATCTAGTTATAGAGTTTATGCTGAAATTGAAAAGAATTTTGATTTAATCTTATCTTACGAGACTTTATTATCTCAAGAAGTAGCTAAGCTTGCAGAATTTTCAGATGATGTTGATAATATCTCTTATATCAAAAAGATTAATTCTAGAATAGATGATTATAAAAAAATAATTTTAGAAAAAACAATCGAAACACAAAACTTAATTATTAGTAATTGTTTCACAAGTGAGTTTAATTCAATAAAAACTATGGAAGATGCTAGTAATTTTGAATTGAGCCTTCAAACATTTAAAAGCGTAATGATAAATACAAAAGATTATGATTTCTTCGATAATTATTGTGCAGATATCGTTGAAAAACTAGGTGAAAAACGCGAATTCATACTAAAATATGGCAATATTCTTACAATTGATTCTATTACTAAAGAATTAGCTAGAGTTGAAGAGCATACTTATGGATTCCAATTCTTTAAGAAGCTATTCCATAAGTTAAAGTTACTCATAGAAGATGCATTAAGAGAAAAAGAATTATAAAATTAAGACAGTGAATCTCTTCACTGTCTTTTTTAGTATGAATAATTATTTTTATTTGCCTCTTCAATTATAAGTTTCAAATCATTCCAGAAGTCAACTTTTTTATTTTCATCTCTTAATAAAGCTGCCGGATGAAAAGTTGGCATATATTTTATTCCCTTTTTTTCTATCCATTTTCCTCTACTATTTGTAATACCATATTCTTCACCTAATATATTTTTTAATGCAGTATTTCCGAGTAAAACTATAATTTTAGGTTTTATGATTAGCACCTGATTTCTTAAGTAATCCAAACATCTTTCAGCTTCTTCTTTTAATGGAGTCCTGTTATTTGGTGGCCTACATTTTACAATATTTGCGATATAAACTTTTTTACGTTCTATTCCAACACCTAAAAAAGCTTGGTCCATTAGTTTTCCTGCTTTTCCAACAAATGGTTCTCCTTGTTTATCTTCGTCGCCACCTGGACCTTCTCCTATAAACATTATATCAGCATTTTCATTTCCTACTCCAAAAACTGTTTGTATTCTTTGTGTACATAAATTACATTTTTTACATTTCTTTACTTCTTCATTTATTTCTTCTAAACTAGAAAACATTTTAACACATCCTTATAAACTAATAATTGCTGTAGCTAATTTATAATTTTCTCCATCAATTCTATATGAATTAATCTTATCACTATTACAAACACTACAAATTTCACAATCTATAATATTTTCCTCTTTCAATCCAATCCCTTTTAACATAATTTGATTAATAAGAATTGTATCTATCATATATTTTTGTTTATTATCTTTTATTTCTTCTTTTTCAATAAATTCATTAGTACGTCCTGTGTATCCAAATATCTCTTCGCAAAGATCTTTAACATCTTCATCTACTTCAAAATGACACTTCCTAATGCTCGGACAGATAAAACAATAAATGTTTTGTGGATTACATTTATAGTAGTTAATCATTTTTACTACTGTTTTTTCCGCAATCTTTTGAAATGTACCTCTCCACCCTGAATGAACATTTGCAATTACTTTTTTTAATGGATCATAAAATAAAAATAATATACAATCTGCATTTGTTGTAGAAAGTGCTATTCCTTCTTTATCTGTTATTAACCCGTCTACATTATTTAACTCACTCACTGGTATTATTTTATCTATACATTTCACAGTAGAAGTATGTCTCTGCAATGGTTTTACCATTGTATTAACATCTAGGTCTAATATTTTAAATATTTTTTGGTAAGATTCTTTTTCTTCTGGACTATTTGCTCTATAGTTTGTATTTACGTTTTTTAAAGTGTATGCGTGTTTTACTTTGAAATCTAATAATTTCTTAAACTGTATATATTCGAATCCATTTTTATTTTGATATATGATTTCTTTATTATTTTCAAACATAATATCTCCTAATCATTAACAAAAATTCTAGGTACTCTATCTGATACTGTACATAATACTTCATAATTAATTGTTCCAATTTTTTTTGCTATATCTTCGACTGTTATTAAATCATTATCCCAAATATATACATCATCACCTATTTTTACATCTTCTAAATCAGTTACATCTGCCATAAATCCGTCCATGCAAATACTACCAATTATTGGAACTTTCTTATTGTTTATTACAACTTCCCCCTTATTAGAAAGTAATCTGCTAAAACCATCTGCATATCCTATAGGAATTGTAGCAACTTTTGTTCTCTTATTAGTAATATAACTTCTTGAATATCCTATTGAAGTTCCAGCTTCAACTTCTTTTAAAAATGTTATTTTTGATTTTAATTTGCATATTGGACTTAAATCAATTTTTTCTAGTGCTCCTTCAAATGATTCATATCCATATAGAATGATTCCAGGTCTTACTAAATTATAATTGCTATCTCTATAATTTAAAATTCCATTTGAAGCTGAACAATGAATATACTTTGGATTACATCCGATTTCTTTTGCTTTTTGAACAGCACATTTAAATGATTCCAATTGTTTTCTTGTATACTCATCATCACAATCCGCAGATGATAAATGTGTATATATACCATCAATTGTAATATTAGTATAATTTCTGGCATGGTTAATATATTCTTCAACTCTATTGGGGTTAATTCCTGTTCTTCCCATCCCTGTTCCTATTTCAACATGAACTTTTATATTTTCAGTTCTTTTTCCCAATTCATCTAAAAAATCATTTGAACTAATTCCAACTGAAATATTATATCTTATTATTTTATCTATCTCATCTTTATATGCTTGATTTAAAACAAAAATCTCACCTTGATATCCTGTTTTTCTTATTGCCACACCCTCATCAACAATTGCAACAGCTACAATATCAAACTTGCTTAAAAACTCTATTCTTTTATTAATATATGTTCCATACCCATTTGCCTTTATTACTGGCATTAATGTTACATTTTCTCCAACATATTTTTGGATTTGCTCAATATTATAATTCAATTTTTTTAAGCTCACTTCCATAATAGTAGGTCTAGTTATCTCTTCCATAATTCCTCCTATGTCTTTTTTATAATTTGATAATCATTTCCTTTTATATTATTATTAAACATGCATATAGTCTGGTATTTACAATAATCACAACCCGTTCTTTTTTGATAACTATATGGTTTAATATCAATTCTTCCTTTTAAAATTTCTTTAGAAATTTCTTTTATTATTCTTTTTACTTCTTTTTGCAACTCATCAAAATTCTCTTTAGAAATAACTTTTGATTTTTTATCACTTATATTTCCTTCTTTATCTATATAAACAGGAATAATATCAGATTGACCAGTTTCTAGCTTATTATCCATCATCTTTACAATATTAATATCAGCTAAAACAAGTCCTTTCATTTTAAAATTATTTCTTATTTTCTCTGCTATCTTTTCTTCTGATAAGTTTTTTGCATTTTTTACAACATTGTCTATCAATCCCATGTATAATATTCCACTAGGTTCTAAATCAGACTGCTCACATATTGCATCTAAATACGTAATTAATTGTATTTGAAGTCCAGCCATTACTTGATTCATATCAATATCTTTTGTAGATGACTTATAATCAATAATCCTTACATATTGTTTATCATTTAGTTTTGCTGTATCTATTCTATCTATTTTTCCAGTTATCTCAATTTTCTTACTATCTACATCAAGTTTAATTGTTTTAAACTCTCCAATATTACTAAATTCTATTTCATGACCATACAATGTATAACTACTATTTTTTAAACAATATACAATATAGCAAATTGATTGATATACTACTTTTAATAATCTTTTACTTAACAATCTAAATTTAGCAGTTGAACTAAATCTATAATATTTTGCCATTCCTAATAATTGATTTACTATTTTTGATACTATCTCTAAAATATCATCATCATTTATTTCTTTCACGTTTATATCATGATCATCTAGCTCTCTAAAAAACATATCTATTACTTCATGCATAAATGTACCAGTATCTATTGCTTCAATTTTAAGTTCTTCTTTTTCTTTTAGTTTTAGACCATATGTAAGATGGAATGAAAATGGACACTTCCTATAATCCTCAAGTTTTGAGACACTTGTTTTCAATGTGTTTCCGTATAGCTTTTGTATATTTTCTTCACTTATATCTTCTGATTTGTTATTATAATATTTTCCAGAAATTGCCCTTGTAAAACTATTTTTATTATTTTTATGAAAATAACTTATAATATTTTTCCAATCATCTGATATTTCTCTTCCATCAAGGTATTCTTTATATATATTTAATGCATCTTCAAATGTCGCATTTTCATTTGTAACTGCATAAAAACTTTGTGTAATATCACTAGATGTTTTTATTTTTGGGAATATTCTATTAATTTTTTTTATTAAAATGGATGGCCTTATTGTTTTTCCTTCTTTATCAGAAGAAGAATAAGACAAAAATAGCTTTTGTTCAGGAGTTGTTAAACTTCTATAAATATTAAATTGTTCCTCATATAAAGAATCTATAGAATTTTTAGCAAGTTCAATTCCATATGATAATAGAATTTCTCTATCATTATCATTTAGAAAACCTTCTACTCTGTTTGCTTTTGGAAAACATCCATCATTTATTCCAACAACAAATAATACTTTTAATTTATTACTTCTTGTTCTTTCTGTATCTCCAAACACCACTTGATCCTGAGTAGCAGGAATTCTTCCAAGTTCACATGAATTCAATCCAATCTCTAACAAATCTTTATATTTTTCAAATGTTATCCTTTCCTCTCCAAATATCTGGTCTATATCTTCTAAAACACCTATTAATAATTTATAGCTTGTATTGTATTCATCTGAAACTTCTAAGCGATTATATTGTTTTAGTTTCTGATCTAATCTTGTATTAATTTCGTGTTTCAATAAAAATTCATATATTTCTTTTGTAATCTGAGATGCACTCTTTTCGGAACTTATATTTTCCTTAAACTCCAACAAAGGCTTAGCTATATTTTTTCTAATATTTTCTAATTTTTCTTGTACATCATTTATTTTTTCATAATTAAATTCCTTATTATAAAACTTACTTCCACGTATTCCCCATTTTCTACAATAGTTTTCTAATAAGTATATATCTTCATCAGAAATGTCTAATAGTCCTATTTTCAAATAGTTAAACAAAGATTCATAAGACCAATTATTAACAAAAATATCTAACATAGCTATTATAAATTTAATTAAAATATTTTGATTTAATTCTTTTTTCTCATCTATAAATATTGGAATATCATATTTCATAAAAATTGATTTTACATCTTCTGAATACTTTTCCACATCTTCTGCTATGATCCCAATATCATGATATGAATATCCACATTTTTTAACTAAATTGTAGATATTTTTTGCAACATATTCAATCTCTGTATAAGGATTATTTGCAATAAATAAACTAATGTCTTTTGTTTCATCACTATATTTCTTGTTATTTGTAGCACTCAAGTTTTCTTCCAAACATGTTAATTCATTACTTTTGTATCTATATGGTTCATTTAACTGTATAGCTTCAATTGCTATATTATGTTTTTGTGCAATTTCTATAAGAGTTTTAGCATATTTTTTATTAAAATAAAAAATATCTTTTTCTTTTGAATCTGTAATCTCTAGATAGTTAGTAGGAACCGAAACCGTTATTTCATTTGCTTTAAGTATTAGTTTTTCAAATACATTATACTCTTGTTTTGTAAATCCAAGAAATTCATCAATAAATATATAAGAATCTTGTATAAGGTTTGATTTTTCAAGATTTTCTGCTAATATATCTAAAGTATCATTTTCATCTATTAGTTTTCCTCTAATTTTATTTTCATACTTTTCAAATAAAAGAATAATATCATCTAGTTTCAAATTTGTATAAGTATTATCTAAATTTAAATTTTTCAAATCATCAATTGAAACATTATGTTTTTTTAATTCTGTAATAAGTCTATTTACGACCTCAACATTTTTTTCAGATTTTCCTAAAAATCTTAGATTTTCTTTTTCCTTTGATAGTACATCAAAAATAAGCATATCTTTGCCAGCTTTAGAAAGTTGGTTATTTGGTATTCCAACTTCATTTCCAACACGATATGCCATTCTACTTAGTGTTAACACTTCAACATTCATAAAGCAATCTTTATTTAATATATCAAATAGCTTTTTTTCAGCAGAAAGATTGCATTGTTCAGGAACAATAACAAAAACTTTTTTATCATTTGCTATTGTTCCAATTTGTTTATATATATATTCACTTTTTCCTGTTCCACTTTTACCATAAACAATTTTCAATTTCATTTTTGACTTCCTATCACTACTACTATTGATAATTAATTACACTAATTCTAGGATATGTAAAACTTGCATCTCCTACTATATTTCCATCTTCATAATGATCTTCAAATAATTTATTTGCACCATTCAAAAAGTAATGATACCTTATATTTCCGAAAACAAAACCAGTTCCAATTATAACTGGATCATCCCAAGTAACATCAACAGCATACCAACTATCTTTTAAATAAACATAATTCCATGCATGACTTTCAGTTTCATTTTCTTTATTTCTTCCTATTCCGCAAACAATTAAACAAGGAATATTCATATCATCTAATATATATTTAAATGATCTAGCATATCCTTCGCATACACATTTACCATTTATTAAAGCTCCATAAATATTGTACGCTGTTGTCGGATCACTACTATCATATTCAATATTATCTATTAAATAGTCGTGAACTGCTTTTATCTTTTCATAATCATCAGCATACTGATTATTTACAAGTGAATTTTTAACACTTTCTACTTCATTTAAAGCTTTATTTAGTTCTTCTTCATTAGTAAATTTATCAGATAAATAGTTTCCACCATTTGCACCAATTGATACATTAAAAGTCCTAGAAAAAGCCCTTGTTGTAATTTCTGTTAATAAATATACTTTAGTAACATCTATAAAGAATAAATCTGGATTATCAAATGTTAATGCATTTATTGCTAATTGAAAATCATTATTTAAAATTTCTGTTCCATTTTCGGTATTTAATAATTCATTAAATGTTCTTCCATATTCTACAGTATAAGTTCCTGTTTTCAAATTTTCTCTGTTTTTATATAATTCATCATAAAGAATTTTTCCATACTGATCTAGTTGGCTATAATAAAATTTTCTTGAATTTATATTTGTCTCATCAAAATCTATTAATGTATTTTTATTAGCATTAATTTCCATTGATGCTTCATTTAATTTTGCAATTGCCTCATCAAAATCTATATTATTAGCAATAATTTCTTCTTTTTTTTCGAATCTTTCTTTAGTTTCCGGAATACTGTTGCTATCATTAACTATTACTTGATCAAATATTTCATCAAAACTTCTTCCTTTATCTGCTATTAATTCTATTTCCGAATAAAAAATTGATGCAATACTATACTTTACTGGTATTTCTACAACACCAAAAACATCTAAGCAAAAATATACAGTTATTGCAAAGATTAAAAATATTAATATATAAATAATTAGTAATAATAACTTTCTAATAAATCTCATTTTTTCTCCTATGCGCTTTTTCCAGATTCCCTTTTCCAGTAAAATAAATATTGCTGTGCTATTCCTTGTATGCCCAAAAATTTTTCTTCTGCCAATTTTATTAGTTCTTTTTTGCTTACTTTCTCTTCGTTTTCATTATGAATATATAAATCATTCATTACTCTTCTTACCCATACATCAATAGGAAAAACATCAGATCTTTTGGCTCCAAATAATAATATACAATCAGCAACTTTTGGTCCCACTCCATCAAGTTTTAATAATTCTTCTCTCATTGTTTCTGTATTATTTATTTTCTTAAAGTTCTCTATGTTGAATTCATTGTTTAATATCATTTGGGTAGTATTAAATACTCTTTTATCTCTAAAACCTAATCCTAAATTTCTTAAATCTTGTACACTAGCTTTTGAAAGTTCTTCTGGTGTTGGGAAAAGATAATATTCTTCATTTTGAAATAGAACTTTCTTGCCATAAACTTTTGATAATCTTTCAATAATTTTCTTTATTCTAGGGATATTATTATTAGCAGAAATAATAAATGAAATTATGCATTCCCATAAATCTTGATTCAAAATTCTTATTCCACTTCCGAAATTAATACTCTCTTTAAGATATTCATCTACATTTGAAAGTTTTGTTTTAAATTCATTATAATTGGTATCTAAATCAAAGTATTCTCTTACAACATCTTTAAAATTTCCATTAGTTTCTCCTGTAAAAATAATCTCAGAGTTTTTTTCTTCTACTTTGATAACTCCACTGCTTATAACACCAATATAACTATTATCATTTTGTTTATTCCATCTAAAACATTGACCACATTCAAAAATATCTTTTGAATTAAATGAATCTTGATTTTTTATTATATACTGTTCCATAATTTTTTCCTCTTATCATTATCGATTTTATTTTATTATATTTCTACCAAATAATCAATAGAAATTTCCCCCCTAGCAACTTGCTTTGTATTCAAATAGCTACCAGTTAGAGTATTTAATTGCATACATGATAAAATAATTTTGTAATATATATAAAGTGAGAGGTATAAAATGTATCTAAAGAGATTAAAAGATTTAAGAGAAGACCATGATTTATCTCAAGAGAAAGTTTCAAAGTTATTAAAAATTACTAGGCCTCAATATAGTTTGTATGAAACTGGTAAAAGAGATATACCTGTTGATTTATTAAGAATATTAGCAAAATATTATAAAACAAGTATCGACTATATTGTTGGTGATACTGATGTATTAAAAAGATATCCAGAAAAAAAATGAGATTATAAAATAATCTCATTTTTTTGTTTTATATACAAAAACGACATTGTTTTTTTTCGTACGAATATATATAATCAACTTAAAATAAAAGTAGAAAGGATTTCACATGTTTGTACGTTTAAAAGAATTAAGAAATAAAAATAATTATTCACAAAGCGACATTGCTAAGATCTTAAATATAACAAGACCTCTTTATTCATTATATGAAACAGGAAAAAGAGAAATGCCTGTTAAGTTTTTGTCCATCCTTGCAAAATTATATAATACGAGTATTGATTATATTGTTGGAGATACAGATAAAATCAGACCATCAAAAAAGAATTAATTTTTAAAACCCAAGCCATACACTTCTCGTGCATCTGAAATAATAATAAAAGAATTAGAATCAATTTTCCTTGTAATATCTTTTATCTTATCTATATCTCTTCTTGTAGATACACACATAATAATTGTTTTATTTTTGTTTGTATAGCTGCCTTTCCCATATAGCCCGGTAGCTCCTCTATTCATTTCTAAATTTATTATTTTCATTATTTCATCATGCTTATCAGAAATAATATAAATTACTTTACAAAAATTGATTCCTTCAAAAACAATATCTATCATTTTACCAATTAAAAATATTACTAAGAATGAATAAAAACCGACTTCTAATTCTCTAAAAATACTAATATTTATTACAATAATAATGAAATCAATTATTGTTACTATTTGGCTTATTTTTATATTTAAATCATAGCCTTGCATTAAATATGCTATCAAATCAGTGCCACCAGTTGAGGCTTCTGCTTTTAGCACAAGAGCTAGTCCAACTCCTATAAATATTCCTCCATAAATACTTGCTAAAAATTTATCTTCAATATAAATAGTATTTTCGAAATAATCTATAAATCTAGAATATAAAATCGTACTATATAAGCTTTTGAATATAAATTTTTTACCAACTTTAAAATATGCCAATATAAAAATTGGAATATTTAGTACTATAATTATTAAACCCATTGGAACTTCAAACAAGTAATAAATAATAGTTGCTATCCCTGCAAATCCACCACTTGATAGATGGTTTGGAAGTAAAAAGCATGATATTCCAAATGCTGATATTAAACAACCAATTGTCATGTATAATATATTTTTAAAAGCCTTCATACTTTTTAGTATAAAGGCTTTTATATATTTTATTCAATTTTAATTATACTGATTCTTCATCATCAATAAATTCTTTGAATTTTTTAGTAATTTTTATATCAATTTTATCTAATTTCTGCTCATCATCTTGTTTTATCACAACATCTAGATTATATATTTCCTTCAATTTATTGATATTCTCTTTTTTGAATCCTATTACATTACTTACATTTTGTGGATTTACTCTTATCTCTATTTCTTTTACACGAGTTCCAACTTTATTTATTTTTTTGATAATTTTATCATAATAAATTGAAGTTTCCACTAATTGTCTAAATGTTTCATGGTAAGGACCTGCTACAACTTCACTTAATTCGTTGTCTGGCGAACTAATTGTATCTGTATTTTGAAGACCAATTCTAATTACTGTAATATGCTTCTTTTCAAATAAATAGCATAACTCTTTACATCTTTCTACTGCTTGATCAACACCTAATGGTTCATAATTTCCGTTTTGATATTCTCTTTCAAGTTCTGTACCTTTAATGACTAAAACCGGATATATTCTAACCATTTTAGGTCTTAATTTTATTAAGTCTTTTGCTGTTTTTAAATCATCTAATTCTGTACTTTCAGGAAGTCCAACCATCATTTGATGTCCAAGATTAAACCTATATCTTCTAATTAGTTTAGATGCTCTTACAACATCTTCGTATGTATGCCCTCTTTTACAATTTTTTAATATATAGTCATTTGTCGATTGAACACCAAGCTCAATTGTTTTTACTTTATATTTTTTTAGTCTTTTTAATGTTTGTTTATCTATATAGTCCGGTCTTGTTGAAATTCTAATTCCATCAACTAATTTTGATTTTACATACTCATAAGCAATAGATAATAATTTGTTTTGCATTTCTTCATCTATTCCAGTAAAACTTCCGCCAAAAAACGCAATTTCCTTATAAACATCATTATCATTAAAACTGCTTAAATAATATTCAATTGTTTTTCTTACTTCTTCTTCTGTAATATCCTTTAACTGACCACTAATTTTTTTCTGATTGCAAAAAGTACAATCATTAGGACATCCTAAATGTGGTACAAAAATTGGGATAATATATTTTTTCTTCAACTTTATTACTCCTTTTCAAGAATGTCTATTGCTTTTTTAGCAGCTTCCATTTCTGCAGCTTTTTTACTTCTGCCAGATCCAGTTGCAAGTTTTCTTCCATCACATTCAACCTCTGCTGTAAAAGTTTTATCATGATCTGGTCCTTCTTCTTTTATAATAGTATATTTTATACTAACTTCTCCATGTATTTGAAGTTTTTCTTGTAAATATGTTTTGTAATCTTTAAGTCCAACATTATGACTTGCAAATTCAACCTGCTCTTTAATATTATCTAATATAAATTTAGTAACTATTGATATATCATTAGAATCTAGATACATCGCTGCAATAATTGCCTCAACAACATCTGCTAAAATAGCTTTTCTATTATTACTACTTGCAAGTTCACTTTTTCCTAAATATAAGAAATCACTAAAATTATGCTGAATAGCTACTTTGTATAGGCTATCTTCACAAACTGAATAAGCTCTAACTTTAGTCATTTCTCCTTCAGACAAATTATTATAATTTTCAAATAAATACTTACTGCTTACAAATTCTAATATACTGTCACCTAAAAACTCCAATCGCTCATAGCTTTTTGTCTTATTCTCATAAGCATATGATGTATGTGTAATAGCCATAACTAATAAATCTTTATTTTTAAAATTATAACCTATTTCATTTTCTAATTTTGATAAATCTTTCTCTATTTTCCTCACCTCCCCAAATCTATATTATTTTATACGTTTTTCTTCGCATTTACAAGGATTTTAAACAAAAAGATATATAAATGAAAAAAGGACGTGTTCCAAAACCAACTTTAAAGCTGATTTTGGGATGCGTCCCTAAAAATCAAAATCTTTATTGAACATTCTCTTTTATGTACTCAACAACATCTCCAACTGTAACAACTTTTTCAGCATCAGAATCTGGAATTTCCATATCAAATTCTTCTTCTAAAGCCATAACTAATTCAACTATATCTAAAGAATCTGCTCCTAAATCATCAATAAAAGATGCTTCCATCTCTACTGAAGTTTCAGCAACTCCTAATTGTTCTACAATAATTCTTTTAACTTTCTCAAAAACTTCATCTGTATTCATATTTATGTCAAACCTCCTTTTATTCTTATCTCTTATAAAATAGTTTTAATATATGTTATTAAAAATGTCAAGTATTTTTTATTTTTTTTCGAATTCTTCTCTCATTTTATTTACAGCATCGCTTTTTACAAACTTTTCTGCTTGTTTAATTGTAAAATAAAACAAATATTCATCACTGCTTCCATGAGCTTTTACAACTGGTTTCTTAACACCTAAAAATAATGCTCCGCCATATTCTTTATAATCCATGGTTTTAGCAAATTTTTTAATAGCAGGCATACATGGAATTGCACCTATAGTTGTGAAAATATTTCTTTTTAGGCTTTCTGTTAGATTCCTTTTTACTAACTTGCCCATTCCCTCAAGTGTCTTTAAGAAAATATTTCCTGTAAATCCATCTGTAATAACACAATCTATCTCTCCACTAAAGCAATCTCTTCCTTCAACATTTCCTATAAAATTTATTCCGTATTCTTCACTGTGTTCTTTAAGAAGATTATATGTTTCTTTTACTAAATCATTACCTTTTGTTTCTTCTGTTCCAATATTTAATAATCCAATTTTAGGATTTGCTATTCCTAAAGTATTTCTTAAATAAATTGTAGACATTTGAGCAAATTGAATTAAATTAATTGGTTTACAGTTTGTATTTGCTCCAGCATCCATAAGCATAAAACTTTTCTTATAAGCAGGAAGCATTGGAGCAATGGCAGGTCTATCAATTCCTTTTATTCTTCCAACAAGTAATGTAGCTCCTGTTAATAGTGCTCCTGAATTGCCAGCAGAAATGAATACGTCTCCTTCTTCATTTTTTAACATATTAAATCCAACAACCATTGATGAGTCTTTTTTATGCTTTATTGCTTGTGTAGGAATATCTTCCATATCTATTTGTTCTGAAGCATGTTTTATAGAAATTTTATTAGACAACTCAGAAACATTAGCTTTTCCAAATAATTCTTTTATTCTAGAATTTAATATTTCTTCATTTCCTATTAATATTATTTCTGTATCATTTGCAATTTCTTTTGAAGCTCTATATGCACCTTTAAGTACTTCATCTGGCGCATTATCTCCCCCCATTGCATCTAACAATATTTTCAAGTTACTGCCCTCCTAATATACAAATCCATATTATTTTAATTTCTTTTTGTAAAAAAATCAATAGTTTTTTATAACTTTATCTACTTACTTTAAACTCATAAGAATTGTATGGAAATGCATTAATTAATAGCTCACCACTGCGTAATTCTCTTTTTATTCTATTAATTTCATCCTTATTTCCGAATATAACAGAATAATCCTCATCTTTACTTTCTAAAATAAAGTCATCTATGTCATCATAAGTTTCTAAAACAATATTTTCCCTACGTGCATATGTAACAATATCATTATATTCACTACTATTTTGTGCTCTATTTATAAATATTTTTATGTATCCATAATTATTATATTCTACATCAGTTCTCAAAAATGATTTAAGTCTTTGATACTCAAAATAATCACCAACATATACAATTTTATCAATATATTTTAAATTGTCTCTTAAATATACTTCATTATAATTTGAATTATAGTTTACCCACTCATTTGAAAAACGAGCATTTTTTATAGATTCTACTACAAGTTTTATAAGCATATCATTAAATATTTGATTATCACTAATACAAAACGTTACATTGTTATTATGCATTATTGAATCTAATATATATGTAATTGTAATTTCAGGTTTTCCGGCAAAACATACTGCTACTTTTTTATTTTCTGGTGTCATGTCTGTTTCCGTATCTTCATATCGTTTTACAATCTTAATGATTTTATTAAGATTTATCATATTTCCTTTACTATTTTCCTGATTCATCGCTTCTTCAATAATTCTTCTATTTTTGGTTATTCCGTTTTCTATTTCCTTTGCAATTACTTTAAATTCAGATAAAATCATATCTAATCCCTCTATTCTTTCTACATATATAATTATTTTATACAAAAAGAAATTTATTGTAAAGAGAATTAGAGTTATTTTATAAAAACAAAAAAGACTTTCAATAAATTGAAAGTCTTTTTATACTTGATAATTAATTATCCAATAATATCAGATACAACTCCTGAACCTACTGTTCTACCACCTTCACGAATAGCGAATCTTAATCCTTTTTCGATAGCGATAGGAGTAATTAATTCAATTGTCATAGCTACGTTATCACCTGGCATAACCATTTCAACACCTGCAGGTAAATCAATAACACCTGTAACGTCTGTTGTTCTGAAATAGAATTGTGGTCTATATCCATTGAAGAATGGTGTATGTCTTCCACCTTCTTCTTTAGTTAAAACGTAAACTTCTGATTTGAATTTTGTATGTGGGTTAATTGTTCCTGGTTTAGCAACAACTTGTCCTCTTTCGATGTCTTTTCTATCAATTCCTCTTAAAAGAACACCAATATTATCTCCAGCTTCTGCTTGATCTAATAATTTTCTGAACATTTCAACACCAGTAACAACTGATTTCTTTCTTTCTGTTGTAAGACCGATGATTTCAACTTCGTCAGATAATTTAACAGTTCCTCTTTCTACTCTACCTGTTGCAACTGTACCACGACCTGTGATTGTGAATACGTCTTCAACTGGCATTAAGAATGGTTGATCTGTTGGTCTTTCTGGTGTTGGTATATAGCTATCTACAGCATCCATTAATTCTTTAATGCATTGATATTCTGGTGCATTTGGATCTGTTGATGTGCTCTCTAATACTTTTAATGATGAACCTTTAACGATTGGAATTTCGTCTCCAGGGAAATCATATTTTGAAAGTAAGTCTCTTACTTCCATTTCAACTAATTCAAGTAATTCTGGATCGTCAACCATATC
>JAEESU010000026.1 GCA_016290095.1 Clostridia bacterium | reverse complement strand
TTCTCAATTTATTATTGCAACTCACTCTCCTATTTTGTTATCCTATAAATATGGAAAGATAATTGATATGAATAACAATATGCAAGAAATAAAATATGAAGATACAGAAGTTTATAGAATATATAAAAATTTTTTAAATAATCCATATGAAATGCAAAAGGTTTTGTTTGAAGAATAAAGATGTGCATTATATTTTGATATTATGAACAAAAGGAAGAAGATGAGTTGTTTAATAAGGAAGGTGATTCTTATGTATATATATACAGAAAAAGATTTAGATTTAATTTCTTGGGAAAGAATAGATGAATTTATTAAAAAAATATATTCAGATGTTAAAAATTATTTAGATAAAGAAGGATTAAAAATAAAATACATCTCACCAATATTAAGAGGTGGTGGTGTTCCTGCTATTAAATTATCACATATGTTTAATGTTATTGATATGTTACCTATACAATTAAAACATAATAGTAAAACTCAAGAAATTGATTTGAAAATTGGACTAGATTATTTGAAAAATGCACAACTTGAAGAAGATGAATGTATTTTACTTGTTGAAGGTAATCATGTTACTGGAACAACTTCAAAAGTAGCTGCTAAACTATTAAGAGAAAGATTTGGACATGATGCAAATATTATTTATGTTTCATTAACAAGAGATTATGCACATAGAAATAGTGTAGAAAATACTTGCTATACTACTTGGGGAATGACTACTAATGAAACAAAAGAAGTATCAAAAGAAGAATGTGAACGATTAGGTATAAATTATAGTCTTGTTTCTGTATATCCTTGGGAAAATATAGAAGAAGAATTATCTGAATTGAATAACTTATAAGATAAGAAGACTTAAAAAGAAAGTTACCGATGAGGTTAGGTCTGAGACTACTCTCTACCATGCTAAATCGAAACTAATTGAATAAAAATTTTTTTAAGCATTTCCTTGACAAAAAGTCTTCTATCATGTTAACATTATTAATATAAATTTGTTTGGAGAGTAATTTATGAAAAATAATTCATGTGCAAATTTAGGATTTTATTTTTACTTTGGATGGTTTTTCCAAGGTTTATTTGCATGTGGATCATTTTTTATGAGTTAAGTAAAATCTAAAAGAGTATTATAAGTACCATCTAGAACTCAAAAAAAAATGTTCCGGATGGTTTTTTTATACTCTCTAAGCATATTTATAAAATTTTAAAGGAGGTTTTTTATATATGGAAAACAAATTAAACAAAAAATTTGGGCTGATTACTGCAACATGTATGGTAGTTGGAATTGTGATTGGTTCTGGAATATTTTTTAAAGCCCAGACTATTCTTAAAATAACAAATGGTAATATGCCTCTTGGAATTTTAGCATGGATAATCGGTGGCTTAATTATGATTATTTGCTCATATGCATTTTCTATTCTAGCTAGAAAATATACTAAAGTAAACGGCTTAGTAGATTATGCAGAAGCAACATGCGGTGAAAAATATGCTTATATCCTTGGATGGTTTATAACATCTATATATATTCCTTGTATAACTTCAGTTCTAGCATGGGTATCTGCAAGATATACTCTAGTTATATTTGGACTTAATGATCCTACTACAGGACTTTGCTTAGCACTAAGTGCATTATATTTAATTATTAGCTATACAATAAATAGCTTATCACCTATTATAGCTGGAAAAATTCAAATAACAGCAACGGTATTAAAGCTTATTCCAATAGTTTTAATGGCTATTGTTGGAACAATTTATGGATTTATAGTTAAAGTATCTGATGTAGCTACAGCAAGTATACTAGTATCAAACTTTAATACTATAGGAAATTCAGGAATTTCTTCATTATTTGGTGCAATTGTTGCTACAGCTTTTGCTTATGAAGGATGGATTATTGCAACAACAATCAATTCTGAAATAGAAGATGAGAAGAAAAATTTACCAAAAGCATTAATTTTAGGTTCTATAATTGTTGTAGTTGCTTACATTGCATACTATATTGGTGTTGCTGGTGGTGCAAGTGTTGAATCACTTATGGAAGATGGAGCTACAACTGCATTTAAAAATGTATTTGGAAATGTATGTGGAACTATTTTAAATGTACTTATCGCAGTATCTTGTCTTGGTACATTAAATGGTCTTATGATTGGAAATATTAGAAATATGTATTCTCTAGCAGCTAGAGGTCAAGGTATAAAACCTGAAATATTTAAAGAGGTTGATAAAGAAACCAATATGCCTACTAACTCTGGAGTTATTGGACTTATGTTTTGTGCAATTTGGTTATTCTATTTCTTTATTGCTAATTTAGATACTGTACTTATCAAAACATATAGTGCAGATACTGCAAATTGGATTATAAGATTACTTGGAACTCTTGATTTAGAAGCAGGAGTATATACAGTTGGTTGGTTTGCTTTTGATTCGTCAGAAATTCCAATTGTTACGCTATATGCAATGTACATTCCAATATTTGCAAAGATGTTTTCACTTACAGAATTAAGCAAAATAAAAAGATTTGTTGTTCCAACACTTGCTATATTATCATCTCTATTTATGGTTCTAGCAGCGATTTACTCTCATAAATGGGGTGTATTATACTTTATAATAATTGCTGTAATTATTATGTGTATTGGGCAAAGATTCTATAGGAAAGATAAAAAATAAAAAGTTTAGTGCCTATCCATAGCGTAGATAGGCACTTTTATTGTTGTGCTAGTGAGACAAATGAACAACATTTTCAAGGACAATTGCAGGAACATTTTTTATTGAATGGCGTTTTGCATGATATAGGATATGGAATCCTGAAAAAACCCATCCATTGTTTGAAACAATTATTGGCTTGGAATAATGCTGGTATTGGAAGTAGAACATTTCAACTCTCTCATTTGCTTCTTTAGCTTTGCTCACTTCTTCGAAGCTGATTTCTTCAATCACTTTTGAGATATCGTAATATGTAATCCACTCTTTAGGTAGCAAAATTCCATTTTTGATTTTCCGCATATTTTGTTCGAGCATTTTTTTGAAGACACGTTCGCGTTTGTCAGTAGATTGAATGCTTCTCCAATGGTAAAATTGCTGGGAAGTTAGACAACTCTTCTTACTATTACAACTTGGGCAACTAGGGACAAGATTATCTGGAATACTTACACCTCCAAAATACTTTGGGTACATGTGATCCAGGGTCCGCTTGTTACGTAAGAGCTCTCTTCCACAGTATTTGCAACGGTTATATCCTTTTAGAGAATAGGTTATCGAATACATTAGATCTTCGAAATTCACTCGACCTTCGACATATAAGATGTTATTCTCTATAAAAGCCATATCACGATCACCAACACTGTAGAAGAATTTTTTAGGTAGGGCAATAATCATTGCATCACTTCCTTTCATTCATAAAGTAGGTATTTAACCAAGTGTAAGCATAATATATAATCTTTATAGTGTTTTGTCAATTTTTTATACAAAATTATATTGATTTTTAGCGTTTTATGATAAAATACTAGTAAATTAATTAATAGTGAGGTACAAATGAAAACTGTTGTAATAACTGGTAGTGCTAGAGGATTGGGCTATAATATGGCCAGATTTTTTAGAGAAAATAATTTTAATGTAGTAATTAGTGATTTAAGAGAAGAGAGCTTACAGAAAGCTAAATCAGAATTAGAACAAATAAAATCTGATGGAAAAATTGAATACAAAGTATGCAATGTATCTAAAATATATGATCTACAAGAATTAATGAAATTTGCAATTTCAAAATTTTTAGTAGTTGATATATGGATCAATAATGCAGGAGTAAATCAACCTCAGAAAGCTATTTGGGAATTAACTCAAGATGAAATAGATACAATAATAGATGTTGATTTAAAAGGTGCTATATTTGGTTCAAAAGTTGCTGTTGAACAAATGGTTAAACAACATAAAGGTGCAATTTATAATATAGAAGGATATGGAAGCAATGATGCACATATGCTTGGATTAAATATGTATGGAACAAGTAAAAGAGCTGTTACATATTTTACAGAAAGCTTGGCACAAGAGGTAAAAGAACGTGATGCAGGTATTATTGTTGGAAAGTTAAGTCCTGGAATTATGATAACAGAATTTACAACACACTCACTTGGAAATGATAAAATAGAACTTGCAGAAAAAACTAAAAAAGTTTATAACATTTTGGGAGATACCCCAGAAACAGTTGGAAAATTCTTAGTCGAAAAAATGATAACAAATACAAAAAATAATGCAAAAATAGAATGGCTTACAACAGCAAAGGCATTTAAAAGATTTTTAACAGCAGGATTTAATAAAAGGAATTTCTTTGATAAAGATCAAAAATTATTAACAGATGACAATAAAGAGGCTAAATAAAGTCTCTTTTTATTGTTACAAAAATGACATATAAATAATAAGATAAAACTATTGACAGTTGAATATAGATTCAACTATAATTAGTATAGTTGAATAATCTTTCAACTTTGGAGGTAATAAAATGTCGAAAAATGAATTTGTTTGTGATTGTAATATTATTCATAAAGATATTGTAAATAAAACGTTAAAAGAAATGGAAGATGATGAACTTTTAATGAAGTTAACAGAGTTTTTTAAAATATTAGGTGATACTACAAGAGTAAAAATATTAAATGCGTTAGATAAAAATGAGATGTGTGTTTGTGATATAGCAAATGTACTTAATATGAGTAAGTCGTCAATATCACATCAACTTAGTACTTTAAGAAGAAATGGTATTGTTAAATGTAAAAAAGTTGGTAAAGAAGTTTTTTACAGTTTAGATGATGAACATGTTAGACAAGTATTTGAAGTTGGTATAGAACATATTAATCATAAGTGATAAAGGAGAATAGTATGAAAGATAATATAGAAGAAAAAGAACATTACGAGCATGGTCACAACCATAGACATCATGATGACTGTCATGACCATTGCCATGGACATTGTGATGGTCACGAGCATGGAGAAAAAGAGAATTTTAAATTAGAAGTTATAAAAGTGGTAATTTCATTAGTGCTATTTTTAATAGCTATATTAGTACCCTTTCAAAATGAAATAATAAAAAAAGTAATTTTCTTTTTAAGTTATATTGTTGTTGGATATGAAACAGTATTTAATGCTATTAGAAATATCTTACATAGAGAAGTTTTTGATGAGTGCTTTTTAATGTCAATAGCAAGTATTGGTGCAATTGCAATTGGTGAACTACCAGAGGCTTGTGCTGTTATGATTTTTTATCAAATAGGAGAATTATTTCAAGATTATGCTGTTGATAAGTCCAAAGATTCTATTGAAGAGTTAATGGATATTAGACCAGATTATGCGAATGTAATTAGAAACAATAGAGAGGAAAAAGTTGATCCTGATGAAGTTAAAATAGACGAAATTATAGCTGTAAAACCTGGTGAAAAAATTCCACTTGATGGTGTTATTATTGAAGGAAATTCAAGTTTAGATACAAGAGCATTAACTGGTGAATCAATGCCTAGAGATGTTAAAGAAAATGACATTGTAGTTGGCGGATGCATAAATCAAACTGGTTTATTAAAAATAAGAGTTACAAAAGAATTTGGTGAATCTACAGTAAGTAAAATACTAGATTTAGTTCAAAATTCAAGTAATAAAAAATCTAAATCAGAAAAATTTACAACAAAGTTTGCAAGAGTATATACTCCTGCTGTTGTACTTGTTGCTCTTTTACTTGCAATAATACCACCACTTGTAATAAAAGGTGCTGTATTTGCAGACTGGATTTATAGAGCATTATCATTTTTAGTTGTATCTTGTCCCTGTGCACTAGTAATATCAATTCCTTTAAGTTTTTTTGGTGGAATTGGAGGAGCATCTAGGCGTGGAATACTAATAAAGGGTAGTAATTATTTAGAAGAATTATCAAAAACAGAAATGGTCGTTTTTGATAAAACAGGAACATTAACAGAAGGTGTGTTTGAAGTACAAAAAGTAAATCCTGTAGAATTAATTGAAGAAGAATTAATAACTATAGCTGCACATGCTGAACACTATTCAAACCATCCTATTTCAAAATCTGTAAAAGATGCTTATGGGAAAGAAATAGATGAGACAAGAATTGGAGATATAAGAGAAATTCCAGGTAAGGGAATAGAAGTTAAAATAGATAATAGAAATGTATTAATTGGAAATGAAAAATTAATGCAAGAAAATAATATAATATTTGAGAAATCGCAAGATATAGGAACTATATTATATGTTGCTGTTGATAAAAAATATGCAGGATTTATTCTAATTTCTGATAAAATAAAAGAAGACTCTAAAAAGGCTGTTAGTGAATTAAAATCAAGTAATAAAAAAGTTGTAATGCTTACAGGTGATAAAAAAGAAGTCGGAGAAGATGTAGCACAAAAATTAAAATTAGATAAAGTATATTCTGAACTATTACCAGATGGAAAAGTAAAAATAGTAGAAGAGTTAATTGGATCAAATAAAGATGGTAAAGTAGTATTTTGTGGAGATGGTGTAAATGATGCTCCTGTGCTTGCATTAGCTGATATAGGAATTGCAATGGGAGCACTTGGAAGTGATGCTGCAATTGAGGCTGCAGATGTTGTAATAATGACAGATGAACCATCAAAAATAAAAATTGCAATTGATATATCTAAAAAAACAATGAGAATCGTAAAAGAAAATATTGTATTTGCAATTGGAGTAAAAATTTTAGTATTAGTTTTAAGCGCCCTTGGACTTTCAAACATGTGGCAAGCAGTTTTTGCTGATGTTGGAGTCACAATAATTGCAGTTATTAATGCAACTAGAATGTTATGGGGGAAAAAATAAGCTTGTTTTGAACTTTATAATTTTACTCTTAATATATTAATTTTTTTAAGGAGGATTATTTATTATGGTAGAATCAAAGGGGTGGAACTGGAAAATTGTACAAGGAGAAAAAGCAGAGTATTGGCTTGAACCTAGTGTAGAGTCATATTATGTGTTAAACAGATGGAAGTCTGAAGGAAAAAAGGAACTTTTAGATTTAGGGTGTGGACTTGGAAGACACACAATTTTAGCAGCAGAAAATGGATTTAATACAAAAGCATTTGATCTAAGTGAGAATGCAATAGAAAGAGCAAAGGAGTATAGTGAGAAGGAAGGCCTAAATGTTGAATTTAAGGTAGGAGACATGTTAGAACTTCCATATGAAGATGAAAGTTTAGATTGTATTCTTTGCGTTAATGTTATTTCTCATACTGATACAGAAGGTATGAAAAAAGTAATTAATGAACTAAAAAGAATTTTGAAAAAAGATGGAGAATGCTATATGACATTAGGATCTAAAGAAACATGGGGATTTAAACAAGAAGATTGGCCTTTAGCAGATCCTAATACAAGAATAAGAATGGATGAAGGACCTGAAAAAGGAATACCACATTTTTATGCAGATTATAATTTGATAAAAGAATTGTTTAAAGATTTTATAATTGAAAAAGTGTATCAAAAAGAAGATTTTGTTGAAAGAGATGGAAAAGTAAACAGCTCATATCATTATCATTTAATTGTAAGAAAATAAGTAAAAGGATGCAAAAGCATCCTTTTTTAATTGCTTTACTATTTAAAACATGATAGAATAATTTTAGTTTGACTAGATATTATATCTAAAAAATAGATATATAATTAAGGAGGATTGAATAATGTCAAATAAAGTAGTTTTAGTAACAGGTGGAACAAGAGGAACTGGAGAAGCAATTGTAAGAGATTTTGCAAGTAAAGGATATGATGTAATAATAAATTTTTTAAATAGTTTAGGTAAAGCTGAAAATTTAAAATTAGAATTAGAAGGAAAGTATGGTATAAAAATTTATCCTATTAAAGCGGATTTATCTAAAGAAGATGAAGTAAACTTTTTGATAGATGAATCATATAGATTGGCTAAAAAAATTGATGTTTTAGTTAATAATGCTGCAATAGTAACAGATAAAAATATGAATGAAAGGACATCTGATGATTGGAAACAGACATTAGATGTAAATTTAATTGCTCCGTTTTTACTAAGCAAACAGATTGGAAGCAAAATGTTTGAGGCAAAATCTGGAAATATAATTAATATTTCTAGCACCAATGGATTATATGGTTATACACCAGAGAGTATTGATTATGATGCTTCAAAAGCGGGCCTTATAAATTTAACATATGATTTAGCTATGCAATTTGCACCATATGTAAGAGTAAACTGCGTTGCTCCAGGATGGATAAATACAGAAATGAATAGAAACTTAGCAGAAGAATATATAAAAAAAGAATCAGAAAGAATACTACTAAAACGTTTTGCTGAACCAATAGAAATTGCTAAAATAGTCTCTTTTTTAGCAAGTGATGATTCAAGTTATATAAATAGTACAGTGATAACAGCAAATGGAGGAATGTAATGATTAAAAATATTATTTTTGATTTAGGTGGAGTTATAATTAATTATGATAAAAACAAAATAATTAATGAATTTGCCAAAACTGACGAGGAAAAAAACTACTTAATGGAAAAAAATTTTAAAGCTCCAGAATGGGAAAAGTGTGACTTAGGTAAAATAACAAATAAAGAAGCTTGTGATTTGATAAATAACAGAGAAAATAATATTTATTTAGAAATGACAAAAGATTTTTGGCAGAGATGGTATAAAACCCAAAACATAAATGAAGAAGTAGTTGAAATTGCAAAAAAACTAAAATCAAAAGGATATAATCTTTATGTTTTATCAAACATGGCGAATTCTACTTATGAGTATTTTCGTGCACATGAATTTTTTAAACTGTGCACAGGGATTATAATTTCTGCTCAAGAACATGTAAAAAAGCCAAATGAAAAAATATTTAATATATTGTTAAATAGATATAATTTGATTGCAGATGAATGTTTATTTATTGATGATGACGATACGGGGAAAAGTTATGAAATTGCAAACAGATTAGGAATTCAAGGTAGAAGAGTAATTCCCAATAGTAGTGAAGATATAAGAAAAGAATTAGGAGAGTATGGTATTAAAATATAATATTAGTATTATGAAACAGTTTTTTTCTGTAAATATTGACAAATTGTAAATATAACAATATACTGTATATGTATAAATTTATTTTATAAAAAATTTAGGGGGTTTTACATGGATAGAGTAGAAATTAAATCTCTTGCAAAAGAGAAAATCAAAGGTAATCTTTGGAATATTTGGTGGCCACTACTTGTTATTTGTTTAATATCAGGATTGGCAGGCTCAATAGGAGGAGCTCTTTCAAATTCACTTGGGACAATTGGAGCAATTATTAGTTCACTAATATCAATTGCAGCAAGCCTATTAGGAGCATCATACACAGCTTATCTTATGAAATTAACTAGAGGAGAAGAAGCAGATTTCAATACAATCATTGATTGTTTAAAAAATAAATGGCTTCAATTATTAATCACTTCATTATTAGTTGCTATATATGTATTCTTATGGTCAATGTTATTTGTTATACCAGGTATCATTAAAGGATTAGCTTATTCAATGGCATTACTAATTGTAATTGACACAGATTTAAGTGGAAATGATGCAATAAGAGAAAGCATGAGAATGATGGATGGATATAAATGGAATTATTTCGTATTCCAATTAAGTTTCATTGGATGGATACTTTTAGCTCCATTAACATTCGGATTATTATATATCTGGCTATTACCTTACATGATGACTGCAGAAATTTTATATTATGATAAATTAAGAGAAAAAACTGGTACACCAGTTGCAGCAAAAGTTGAAGAAACTGAAGTTAAAGAAGAAGCTGTTGTTACAACAGAACCTGAACCAGTAGCAACTTCAGAGTCAGAAAAAGCTGAAGAGGATAATGATCCAATTTCAAATAATAAATAAAATTATTATACATATAATAAAAAGAGGATAGATATCTATCCTCTTTTTATTTTTAGTAATATAGTATTAAAATAAAAAAGGAAAATATACTTTTTGGACATTTATTTGCAACATTTTGACAAAAAATGACAAAATTATAAAATGTGTTGATAAAAAAAAGTATTCGTGATATATTTTAGTGGAAAACTATTTTAGTTTTAATTTTTATTTTGAAAGAGGTGTAAATATGGGATTTATTAAAGCATTTGCAGGAGCAATTGGAGGTACTTTAGCAGATTCATGGAAGGATTTTATAGGACCTAGTAGCAATATTACAGCTACAACAGCAATAGCTCCAGGAGAAGTTGCAGGAACAAATAATGGAAGAGGATCAAACACTCAAGGATCAGTTGGAGTGATTACTAATGGTAGTAAAATCTTAGTTCCAGAAGGATGGGCTATGGTAATGATGCAAGACAATGCGGTTACTGGACTTATTACTGAACCTGGAGGATTTACATATTCATCAGAAGATCCAAATGCACAATCATTTTTAGCTGGTAATGGAGTAATGTCTTCATTAAAACAATCTTGGGAAAGATTTAAATTTGGTGGAATTCCAGGTTCATCACAAACTGTATTCTATGTAAATATGAAAGAAATACCTAATAATAGATTTGGAACACAATCAGAAATATATTGGGATGATGCATTTTTAGGAACACAAGTTGGTGCAGTTACAAGAGGAACATATACTTTAAGAATTACAGACCCAATACTATTTATTAAAGGCTTTGTTCCAGCTCAATATTTAAGAGCAGGAGCGCCTGTATTTGATTTTGCTGACATGGATAATGATGCAGGAGCACAATTATTCAATGAAGTTGTAAGCAGCTTATCAGCAGCATTTTCAAATTATACAAATGATCCAAGTAAAGGAAATAGAATAACAAGAATTCAAGGAGATCAAATTGGTTTTGCACAAAGTTTATCACAAGCTGTTGAAGATGCATATCAATGGAAAACAGATCGTGGACTTGAAATTGTTAAAGTTGCAATTCAAGCAATTGAATATGATGAAGATACAAAGAAACTATTAAGCGATGTAAAGAAAGCAGACGCATTATCTGGAGCTCGTGGAAATTCATTTATGCAACAATCAGTTGCTAGAGGAATGGAAGCAGCAGGAAATAATGGTGGAGGAGCTGGAATGGCATTCATGGGAATGGGAATGAACGCAGCAGGAAACGTTATGGGTGCTGTACAACAACCAACATATCAACCACCAGTTAACCAACAACCAGCTGCAGCAGCTAGTAATACATCAACAGGAAATGCAGAAGATCCATATACAAAGCTTGCATCATTAAAGAAATTATTAGATGATGGTATTATTTCACAAGAGGAGTTTGATAAAGCAAAAGCTAAATTATTAGGCTTAGACTAATACGTAGGAGAAATTTATGGATGATTTAAATTCAGAGTTTAAAGTTGTAAAAACAGAAGGAGATTCTAGAGACGGTCAGACAAAATGTCCTAAATGTGGGGCAACAGACATTTCTTTAAATCCTAAAACTGGAAAACTAAGATGTAATTTTTGTAGACATGAATTTGAACCTGAAAAAGTTGAGGGCTTAGTTACAGATATTGAAAATTTAAAAGGAACTGTAATTGGTTCTGGAGCACAAAGTATTGAAGATGATAGTGAAAGTATTATTACATTAAAATGTTCTAGTTGTGGTGCAGAAGTTGTAATTGATACAAGCGAAGTAACTCAGGCAAGATGTCACTGGTGCCGTAATACTCTATCTATTAATCAAAAAGTACCAAATGGTGCTGTTCCAGATATAGTTTTACCTTTTAAATTAAAGAAAGAAGAAGCAAGACAAAAAATTGAGGAATTTGTTGGAAAAAGAAAATTTTATGCTCATCCTGCTTTTAGAAGAGAATTTACTACAGAAAATATAATGGGTGTATATCTTCCTTATATGGTAGTAGATATTAATGGACATTCTGATCTTATAGGAGAAGGTGAACATCAAACAAGAAGATATACAGTTAAACATGGTGATCATGAAACAACATACTATGATGCAGATCTTTATCATGTTGAACGTGATTTTGATATCACAATTGAAGGATTAACTATAGAATCTAGTGTAGATAAATTAAAAAATGATTCTCAAAAAACAAATAATATTATTAATTCTATTATGCCTTTTGATATAGAGAATGGTGTAAAATGGGACGCAAATTATTTGAGAGGATATACTTCAGAAAAACGTGACACAAACATTGAACAATTATCTGGTCTAGTTGAAGCTCAAGCAAAAGATATTGCAAGATTTCAAGCAAATGATACATTAGGTCATTATGACAGAGGGGTTTGTTGGCAATCAGAAAGTATGCATATAAAAGGACAACAATGGAAAGCAGCATATTTGCCTGTATGGTTATATAGTTATATGCAAAAGAAGGGAGCTAAAAAAGGCTTGCTTCACTATGTTGCAGTAAATGCTCGTACTAATGAAACAATGGGTAGTGTTCCAATACATATTCCAAAATTAGCTTTTATTTCGTTCTTAATAGAAGTTGCTTGTTTCTTTACAGGAAACTATGTAAATGAAATATTTGATACTGATTATGGATGGATAACACTAATAGGAGGTGTTGGATATTATATTTATATATATAATAAGTATCGTAATACAGGAGCAAGACATTATCATGAAAAAGAGACAAAAGCGTCTACAAAGAATATGATACAAAAAGATGATTTTATTAAACATAGACATGGATTAACAAATTCGAGAATTACTGGTGCAAATAATACTAGTATTTCTTCAAAAAATAATGTGTTAGGAAATTTAGGTGACATGATAAAATAAGATTTAAAAAGATAAGTGATTATTCACTTATCTTTTTTTGTCTTAATATTGATATAAAAAAGTAATACTATTGTAACTGACTTTTAGTGCGATTAGTGGTACAGTTTAATTGAGATATTATAATTAAATGGAGATTGCATATGATAAAAAATATAATAAGAATGATTTTAATTGCATTATTAATTGCAGTTGTATTTGTATCAACAATTAATGCAACAGAGCCAAATACTAATACAAATGCAGATACAAACACTAATACTGTTAATACACTTGCAAAAAGTTACGTTGTTGCATGGAGCTATAATACAATTAAAAATGGAAAAATTACTATAAAAGATGGAGAAGGAATAAAAAAGGTAGTTGATAGTGATGCAGGTGGAAGATACGAAATAGTGGAAGGTACTAAAGTTACAATTTATTGTATACCTGATTATGGTTACCATTTTGTTGGAAATTACCTTGCTGAAGACAATAATTCTGCTCAGTTTGTAGCAGGTGAGGAAGAAAATGAGTATTCATTTGAAATGCCATCACAAAATATTATTTTATCAAACAATTTTGAAAAATTAACAAATGCAGATTTAGTTAATGGAAAAGTTGAAAAAATAAATTCACTTACTTTTAGTGAATTTGGAAACAAAAATATAAAATCAGGTCAGGTTGTTGTTGATTATACAGAAGGAGAACCTATTGCAGATGTAAAAACAAAACTTGATAATTTAGCTGAAGAAAATGATTTACTAATAATTGATTATTTAGAAATAAATGTTAAAAATAGAATAACCAAAGGTTATTCAGGAGTGCAAAATGATGTATATTGGACAAGTGAAGTTACAGAATTAGAAAATCCAGTTACTATAAGTGCTGAATTGCCAGAATTATATAGAGGAAAAAGTAAATATAAGGCAATTGTATATCATAATTCAGATGCTAAGCTATTAGATGCTAAATATAATGCTTTAAACGGAAAAATTTCTTTTGAAACAGATAGATTTTCATATTATGCATTAGCTATTAATAAACCTGTTTTAGTTGCAGCAGCTACACCATCTAATACAACATCAAATACAGTTTCAAACACTGTAACTAATACAGTAAGAAACACAGCTGGAAGTAGCACTACAACAAATGCAGTAACAACTACAGCTGCGGTTACAACCGGAAATAATAACCCTGCGACAGGAGATGAAATAGATGGTTATATAACAGCTTTTGCTATTTCAACTGTTATAATGGTTGCTATAGTTTTAAGCTATAAAATGGATAGATATGAATAAAGCAAATAATAAGTTTTCTATTAAATAAGCTTAAGCTGTGTTTGCTTAAGCTTATTTTAAATAGTTTGGGAGAAAATTAGATGAGGCCAAAAAGGAGAAAACAGCCAGTTTTCAGAGATGTTGAAGAACAATATAAGAAAGAGAAAAGTAAAAAAATAAAATTAAAAGCAGCTGATACTTTTTTGATGATAGTCTTCATAATATGCTTAATAGTAGCGGTTTATTCAGGAAAAGAAATTATTAAATGGCATTTAAACAATAAAGAAAACGCGGAAATTATTGAAGCTGTTTCAAGTAAAGTTTCTATAAGTGCTGTTGAAGATGAAAAAGCAAAATATCAAATAGATTTTAACGGCTTAAAAGAAATTAATAATGATACAGTTGGTTGGCTTAAAGTATATGGAACAAATGTAGAATTTCCAGTAGTTCAAAGTGCAGATAACAGTTATTATCTAACACATAATTTTGAAAAAAGAAATAATGCTGCTGGATGGGCATTTGCAGATTATAGAAACAGATTTGATGGTACAGATAAAAACATTGTAATATATGGACATAATCGTAGAGATGGAAGCATGTTTGCATCATTAAAAAACATTTTGACTCCTGAATGGTATACAAATGACGAAAATAGGATAGTAGTATTTATTACAGAAAATAATTATTCATTATATGAAGTATATTCTATTTATGAAATAGAGGAAGAAGAATATTACATATTAACAGATTTTGACGTGATTAGTTATTCAGATTTTATTAAAAGATCAGTTTCTAAGAGCATTTATGATTTTGGAATTGATGTTAATGAAAATGATAGAATTTTAACATTATCAACATGTGCAAATAATAGTAAATATAGAATAGTATTACAAGCTAAGAAAATTAGTGAATAGAAAAGTTAGATCACAAATGAGAAAACAACAGATGGAGAGAGAAGAATTAGAATAAAAAGTTAAATTATGGAAAATAATAATTACTATTGGGAGGTAATTATTATGGGAAAAAAAGAAAAGAAAAAGAACACTACTGAATATGGTGAAACTGTGCCAACAGAATTTGGATGGGTTGCACCAGAAAAGCAAAAAGAAAATGCTGAAAGGCTAAATAAGGCAACAAAAAAGAAAAAATAAGCAAGGAGAAAATTGAAAAATGATTGAAGTAATAAATACACTATTAGCTGTAAATGAAATTAATACACTGTTTAAATTATTATTAATAGTACTATTATCAGGAATTATAGGATACGAAAGAGAAGCATGGAACAAACCAGCTGGATTTAGAACACACATTTTAGTAGGAATCAGTGCAACTCTTGTAACGATTTGTGGGGAATACATTTATAATAACACAGGTGCTGATCCTACTAGAATACCAGCACAGTTTTTATCTGGAATTGGATTTTTGGGTGCTGGCACAATTTTAAGAGATGGATTTAATGTAAGAGGACTAACAACAGCAGCAGGATTGCTTGCGGTAGCGGGTGTAGGTCTAGCTGTTGGAGCTGGTGATTATATAGGAGCTATAATTGCTACAATTATAGTATTTGTGGTTTTAAAAAACTTTAGAAGTTTTTCAGATAAGTTTGATCATTTTAGTATTTTAGATTTAAGCATTAAAACAAATAAATCTAAAGAAGTAATTGATGAAGTTAGAAAGATACTAGAAACATATCATACAGAAATTGTAAAGATAAGAATTGAAAATGGTGCAATAAGATTATTAAGTAGATATAAAGATAGAGCAGATGCAAATGCAGTAATTGCAAGCATAGCAAAATCAAATGATGTTGATGAGGTTGTTGAAATCTCAGAAAGATAGGTAAATATGGAAGATATAAAAAAACTAGCAGAAGAGTGTTTTAATTGCAAGAATAAACCATGTAGCCAAGGATGTCCAATGAAAACTAATATTCCAGAGTTTATTCAAGAAGTAAAGTCAGATAATTATGAAGAAGCATTTAATATATTACATAGAAATAATATTTTTTCACATATATGTAGTTTAGTATGTCCTCAAGAAAAACAATGTGAAGGAAATTGTATAAGAGGAATTAAATTTACACCGACACACATAGGAAAAATAGAAAAAGCTGTTAATGAATTTGCTGAAAAAAATAATTATAAATTTGTTGAAGATAAAAAAGAATCAAATGGTAAAAGAGTTGCTATTGTTGGTAGTGGACCTTCCGGATTAGAATGTGCATATGAATTATTATTGGATGGATTCGAAGTTGATATATATGAAAAAGAAAATGAAATAGGTGGATTATTAACATATGGAATACCAGATTTTAGACTAGAAAAATCAATAGTTGAAAGAATAATAAGTAAAATAGAATCATTAGGAGCTACTTTCTATTTGAATCAAAAACTTGGTGAGAATATAAGCATTAAAGAATTATCTGAAAAATATGATAGTGTGTTTTTAGGAGTTGGTGCTCCAGTATCATCTACATATAATCTTGGAGTAAAATCATCAAATATATTTGACTCAGATGAATTTTTAAAAAAATATCATTGTGGAGAAAAAATAAATTTAGGAAATACAGTTATAATTGGTGGGGGAAATGTTGCAATGGATTCTGCGAGAGCAGCAATTCGAATGGGAGCAGACACTGTAAAGATTTTATATAGAAGAGATAGAGAGCATATGCCTGCAAGAGAAATAGAATTAGATGATGCAATTTCTGATGGAGTGATTTTTAAAGAATTAGTTAGAGTGGAGTCAGCTAATGAGAAAGATGGAAAAATAATTTCAGTAAATTGTATTGAAACTGAAATAATTGACAATAAAGCTGTTGATAAAGAGGGGGGAAGGAGATACACTGAAGATGCAAATACAATTATTTTTGCTATAGGATTAAAACCAGATAAGAATATGCTAGAACAACAAGGGTTAGAATTAAATGAAAAAGGATACTTAAAAATTGACGAAAACGGAAAAACATCAATTCCAAATGTATATGCAGGTGGAGATGTTTGTGATAATATAGCATATGTATGTAGAGCAATAGCGAGTGGAAAAAAAGCAGCAAATAGCATAAAAAGAGTAATGTAATACGAAAATAGCGGTTATATAAAATATGACTGCTATTTTTTGTATCTATTATTGGTTTACATAACTTGAAAAGGTGCTGCAGTGTGTGGTATAATTAAACTAGTGATCCTTTATGGAATAATTAGAATTAGCAATTGCTAGTCTGATTTATTTCAAATACTTGTTTGAAAGGAGGAAAAAAAGGATTGGTCACACATTACTCAATTTTGGCAGCATCAATGTTATAACTAGAACAAAAGAAAGAGAGGAAACGACCTATGGTAAAAAACTATGCATTTCTCGGAAAGAAGGGACTAAAACGGCTAATTATGCTGTTCTTCCTGCTTTTCAGCTGTGTTGTCATCGAGAAAATTCTGAACTACAATTACCTTATATCTCAGAAGAGCGTTCAGGAAGGAAACATGGATGCGTGGCATCGATATCTTACAATTGGACTTACTAGTACCGCTCTTTCGATTGGATGTACTTTGCTGATTATTTTCTCTCAGATGTGGCTTGTCAAAGTCCAAAAGATCAATTTCTTCAGAAGCTTTGATGGAGTAATACAAACTGGGAAAAAAGAAATCTGTCTTAGAAAATTCAATTACGAGAATGCCAAAGTTTCTACAGTTATTGAGAGTATTCAGGCAGTCATCAGTCTGATTTATACAGTGGTAATTATGAAGATTGTTGACATGACAGTTCCGCAGATTATCGGAGCAATTTCGGTGCTTGCAATTGGAGTTGTTTGCGGTATTCGGAGAGGACTACTCCAGCAGAGAGCTGATAATGTTGGAGCAAACATTCAGACAAGGCAAGAACTGCTATCGAATTCGTTCATGATATCAACAAATGTGTTAGAAGAAAGACTTCATGAAGTTGAGGGCAGTTACTGGAAACAGATTACCATTCAGCTTGTGAAAAATGGACTTAGGCTCCTTCCTGAGTTGATTAAGGTAGTTTGCTTTGTTGCATTGATGTGGGCTATTGCAGAAGTTAAGATTACTAATGGCACTCCATATTCGTATTCTTATATCATCTTTACTGCATATGGGTACGTCTTATCATTTGCAAATGACATTGGAAACATCGTTGAAGATGTCACAAAGATGATAAAGTATTCGAGAGATAAGGAGCTGCGTGAGCTAATTCGAGATGAATCTGAACGTCTGCATTTGCAAGAGAAGCAGAGACTAAATGTTGAGTTGTCAGAACGAGGCTTGAGGGTAAAGAAAGGCTTTACAGCAAATGTGAAACATCCTGATAGGCCTGATAGCTGGTATGAGATTTCGAGCGACCTGACCATCCAGAAGGGGATGATTGTACAGCTTGATGGCGAAAATGAAACAGGTAAGAGTCGGTTTAATCGCTTGATCAAAGACATCATTCCTGAAGCAATCTTGTACGATTCCAAAACTGCAATTAGTACTACACTTTGGGAAAACTTTTCCATCAATGGAAATGTTGATTTCCAACTTATTAGGAAACTTGCGAGTGGTTTGGGAATCGCAGGCCGTATACCTGAATCTGAATCTGAGTTTTATGAAGCAAAGATTACAAAACAACTAAACTCAGCAGATTTACAAAGACTAGTTGCTCTCCAGATGCTCTATATGGCTGAAAAAACTCATGAACGTTTTCCTGATAAGCCTCAGCTACTCATCTTTGATGAAATTTTGTCAAATATTTCTGATCAGAATGCTGAAATCGTTATTTCTTTCATCAAAAGTATAATCGAAAATATTGGTGCTTGTGCTATTATTGTTTCGCATACTCACAAAGAAATCGTCAGCAAGCGTGTTGGCAAAATGTGGATTATGAGAAACAACGGAGAAAAAATCGAGATCACTGAACACATCTAACTGACAGACCTTTGACCCGTATCGTAAGATACGGGTCACCTCTTTATATATTAAAAAACTTGACAAAATTATGTAAATGGTGTTAAGATTATTATATTAATAAATAAAAGCAAAGAAAAGGACAAGGTAAATAGTGTAAAACTTTTTTAGAGAGCTAAATCATGGGCTGAAAGTTTAGCAAGATAATAAACTATTTATTATCACCTTAGAGCTGATTGTTTGAATTAATAGTAAAACAATTCGTTTACTCGCGTTAAGAGAAAAATAAGTGAATTAATTTCGATAATTAATTAATTTAGGTGGTACCACGGAATTTCAAGCTATTTCGTCCTATGTAGGATGAAATAGCTTTTTTGTTTTTATTAAAATATAAGAAAGGGAGTATATTAAAATGTGTGAAGAAAAGAAAGATTATGGAAAAACACTAAACTTGCCAAAAACAGAGTTTCCAATGAGAGCAAGTTTACCAGAAAATGAACCTAAAATACTAGAAAAAGTATTTGAAAATGGTTTATATGAAAAAATGTTAAAAAAGAATGAGGGTAAAACACCATTTGTGCTACATGATGGACCTCCATATGCAAATGGAGAAATTCATATAGGTCATGCACTAAATAAAGTATTAAAAGATACTGTTGTTAGATATAAAAATTTACAAGGATATTATACTCCTTATATTCCTGGATACGATACACATGGTATGCCAACAGAGAAAAAGGCAATAGAAAAATTAGGATTGGATAGAAGTAAAATACCTGTAAATACATTTAGAGATACTTGTAGAGAATTTACATCAAAATATAAAGATGCTCAAACAGAAGGATTTAAAAGATTAGGAGTATTAGGAGATTGGGAACATCCATATATAACATATCAACCTCAAATGGAAGCAAAACAAGTTGAAGTGTTTGCTGGTATGTATAGAAAAGGATACATTTATAAAGGATTAAAACCAGTTTATTGGTGCACAGATTGTGAAACAGCATTAGCAGAAGCAGAAATCGAATATAAAGATGTAATGAGTCAAACTGCTTTTGTAAAATTTCCTGTTAAAGATAGTAAAGGATTATTTGATAAAGAAAATACTTATTTTGTAATTTGGACAACAACTCCATGGACATTACCTGGAAATACTATGATTGCTGCTGGACCAGATTTCAAATACGCTTTAGTTGAAGAAAATGGTGAAAAAATAGTAATCGCATCAGAACTTGTAAATAAAGTAATGGAAAAAGCTGGTATAAAAGAATATAAAGTATTAAAAGAGTTTGATGGAGCAGAATTAGAAGGTTTAGTTTGTCGTCATCCATTTTTAGATAGAGATTCTTTAGTTGTAAATGGTTCAGAAGATACTGTTAATGTAGAACTTGAAACAGGCTCTGGATTAGTTCACTGTGCACCTAGTTATGGTAAAGAAGACTATTTATTAGGATTAAAGAAAAATAGTGAAATAATAGTAACTGTTGATGAAAAAGGTGTTCAAAGAGGAGAAGGCGCTGGACCATTTAAAGATATGTTTTATGCTAAATCAAACAAAGAAATCTTAAAATGGTTAGAAGAACATAATTTATTACTAAAAGAAGAAGATGTAATGCACTCATATCCACATTGCTGGAGATGTAAAAAACCAGTTATATTTAGAGCTACAAATCAGTGGTTTGCATCTGTTGATGGATTTAGAAAAGAAACATTAGAAGCAATTAAAACTGTAAAATGGATACCTGCTTGGGGTGAAGAAAGAATCTCAAAAATGGTTGAAGATAGAAATGATTGGTGTATATCTCGTCAAAGAACATGGGGAGTTCCAATTCCAGCATTCTATTGTAAAGATTGCGGTAAGCCATATATGACAGATGAGTCATTAAAGAAAGTTCAAGAAATATTTAAAGAAAAAGGGTCAAACGCATGGTTCGATTTATCTGAAAAAGAATTAATGCCTGAGAATGCTAAATGCGAATGCGGATGTACAGAATTTAAGAAAGAAACAGATATTATGGATGTTTGGTTTGATAGCGGATCAACATATCATTCAGTATTGGAGGAAAGAGGACTTCCAGAAGCAGATCTTTACTTAGAAGGATCTGACCAATATAGAGGATGGTTCCAAAGTTCACTTTTAACATCTGTAGCAAATTTTGGAAAAGCACCTTATAAACAAGTTGTTACTCACGGATATACAGTTGATGAACAAGGAAGAAAAATGAGTAAATCTGTAGGAAATGTAATTGCTCCTCAAGAAATAATTAAGGAATCCGGAGCAGATGTTTTAAGACTTTGGGTTCTTGCATCAGACTATCAATCAGATGTAAGTGTATCTAAGAATATATTAAAACAAGTAACAGAAGTATACAGAAAAATAAGAAACACAGCTAGATATATATTAGGAAATACTTATGATTATAATCCAAACAATCCAGTAGCATATGAAGATTTACAAGAAATAGATAAATGGGCTTTAACAAGATTAAACAATTTAATAAGAACTTGCACGAAAGCATATGATAATTATGATTTCCATGAAGCTTATCAAGCAATCAATCAATTTTGCGTTGTTGATATGAGTCAATTCTACTTAGATATCATAAAAAATAGATTATATGTAACTAAACCTCAATCTATAGAAAGAAGAGCAGCTCAAACAACAATGTATGAAATATTATCTTGTTTAGTTAGAATACTAGCTCCAATGACATGCTTTACTGCAGAAGAAATATGGAGTTATATGCAACATAAAAATGGAGAAAATACAGAAAGTGTTATGCTTGAGTATTATCCAAAAGTAAATCCAAAATATGATGATGAAGCATTATCATTAAAATGGGAAAAAATTATAAAAATAAAAGATGCTGTAAGTAAAAAACTAGAAGTAGCAAGGACAGAAAAAGAAATAGGATTATCATTAGAAGCAAAAGTTACACTTTATGCGGAAGAAAATGATCAATATGAATTTTTAAAAGAAAACAGAGATATATTAAAAGATGTATTCATAGTATCTGATGTTGAAATATTAAGCAATAGAAGAAATGCAGATGAAGAAGTAGATTTAGGTGTTAAAGTTGAAAAAGCCAGTGGAGAAAAATGTGAAAGATGCTGGATGTATTCAGAAACAGTAGGACAAAATGCAGAGCACCCAACACTATGTGAAAACTGTAGAGATAATTTAAGCTAAAATTCCACGGTTTCATTTTTTCACAGTTTCACAGGGACGTTCCTTTTAGTTCTATTTTGACACACTTGGGACACTCCTTATATAAGGAGTGTCCCTTTAGTTTCATTTTGGCACTAAAAGGAACGTCCCTGTGAAACTGTGAAACTCTTGCCAATTAAAGTAAATCTAAAGAATTTGCTACAATGCTGATAATTTGTTTTGCAACAGGTCTTTGTGGATATTTAATTTTTAGTAATTTTTCTACATATTTATATGTTTCTTTAGTATGCTTACTGTACATGTATTTTATTGCTCTTTCTATAGACCATTTTACTCTACTACTTGTGGTATTATTGGAATTAGCTACATTAAAATAAATATCTCGTTTAACACGTTCAAAACTATATGAGCCTTTATATGAATGTGCGTATAAAATTGAATCTAAAAGATATATTGTTCCAGACCAATTAAAGCTGAAGCCTAATTGAGTTAAAACGGAAGATATTGTTTCTTTTTGAGATTTTTCAATATTGTGTCTTAAAAAGAATTGTATTCTATCTTTTATTTCATCAAGACTTTTCTCATTACTAATAATTAAGGCTTTGCGATAATCAAATTCAATTCTTGGAATATTATCAATAATTATAATACCAGGATTATATGTAATAAAATTATTTTTTATAAATGTAACAGTATTTTTCGAAGTTGTGATAATAATATCTGCTTCTTCATCTATTAATATCTTTTTTGCTTCTTGAAACGAATTTGCAATTCCAATTAAATGTAGATTTTTAATTTTACTTACAATATTATTGAATATTTTCTTTGCATTTTCTAATTGTTTACAAACTATTAAAACTTTAATCATATTTTTACTCCTCTCATAAGTAAAACAATTCAGAGTAGCAAAATGTGACAAAAAATTTTAAAAAAATTAAAAAAATTTAGCGATATGTTAAAAATTATTTAAATAATGCTTAACACATCGCTTTTTACTACATTCTTTGTTCGCCAGGCATAATGTAATCAATTATACCATATATTAATGCTCCAATAATTGCTGCCATCCAAGATATTGTATATCCAGCAACAAAAAATTGAGTGGCATATAATATTACAACTGCAAGTACAAATCCAACGAAACCTTTACCGAAAGCCATAGCGTGTAGACCAGTAAATTTTACTATTAAATAATCCATAACTGTTAGAACAAGAGCGGATATTGCTAATGTCCAAATATTATTAATAGAAAAACCAGGTGTAAAGAAGGCTGTTATTCCTAAAATAATAGCAGCAACAACAAATCTTCCAATTAATTGTCCAACAGTATTCATTGAACTATTTGATTCAGCACTTGAATTATTGTTATTCATTTTGACAAACCTCCTTAATTAGAAAAGTATATTTGATAATTAAAAAATTAAACAAATATAAGTATATTTTGATTTTTTTTGCGAAAAATATTCATATAAAATTTGTAATTTGAGGAAAACATGTTTTTAATTTTTGTCAGGACAATTATTTTATATGTGTTGGTATTATTTGTTATAAGATTTATGGGGAAAAGAGAAATTGGCCAAATGCAACCATTTGAATTGGTAATTGCAATTATGATCGCGGACTTAGCTTCAACTCCGATGGGTGATATCGGTACACCACTTCTTTATGGAATTATACCGATTTTAAGCTTGTTAATGTTGCATATTATTATTTCAATATTAAATTTAAAAAGCATAAAAATTAGAGAAATAATATGTGGTAAACCGAAAATTTTGATTTATAGAGGCAAGATAGATGAAAAAGCAATGGTTGATGAGAATTTTACAATAAATGAATTGCAAGAAAGATTAAGAGTTAATAACATAAGTAATATTGGAGATGTTGAATTTGCAATATTAGAGACAAGCGGACAAATAAGTGTAGTTTTAAAGCCAGAAAAAAGAGCTTTATGTCCGAAAGATTTTAATATAGATGTAGCATATGAAGGAATTGCATATGACTTGGTTATTGATGGTAAAGTGATGTTAGAGAATTTAGAAAAATTGAATAAGGATTATAGTTGGTTAGAAAGAGAAGTGGGAAAATTCAATATGAAGCCCGAAGAAGCTTTGGTTGTTGTGCTTAATGGTGATGGGTCTATTTTTTGCCAGAAAAAGGAAGGAAACAGATGGGAATAAAAAAAGAAATAGGATTAGTTGGTGTTATAATTATTCTAATTGTTGCTTTAGAAATTATTACTGTAAATTATACAAATAAAATAGTTGATTTAATTTTTGCTGATGCTGAAGAAGTAATAGAAAAATTATATAGAAGAGAAAATGAAAATAATATTGAGAAACTAAAAAATGACTGGTTTGAAAAAGAAAAGATTTTATCTTATTATATTGAGCATGATGAACTTGAGAAAGTTACAAGTAGTTTAATTATGCTTGAAGAAAATGCTAATAATCAAGAATTTAATCAGGCATTAATAAATGGAAAAGAATTTATTTATTGGTTGAATCATTTTAAGCAGAAAGATGAATTGATTCTTAAAAACATATTGTGAAAGTTGATTTATTAAATTTTTATATTACTTTATGATTAAGAAAATTTCGTAGAGCTTATAAAAAATAAAAGTGAGCCTCTTTCAGCATAGCTGAACATCTCTCACTTTTATTTTAATAATTTCTGAACTCATGGTCTTTCAACAAAAAATAATAAATCAACTATGTGATTTTAAAAATTTTTTTCTCTTACTATGTAAATTGGTCTTTGCTTAACTTCCAAATATGTTTTTGATAAGTATTGGCCAATAATTCCTAATGAGAATAATTGAATTCCACTTACCATAAATATTATACAAACAAGAGATGGCCAACCACTTGTTGGATCCCCTAGAATTAATGTTTTAAATATAATTAATAAGATTAATAAAAATGAAACTACGCAAAATAGTAATCCAATTATTGAAGAAACTATAAGAGGTGTTGTTGAAAAAGCTGTAATTCCCTCTAAAGCATATTTTGTAAGCTTAAAGAATGACCATTTTGTTTCACCAGCAACTCTTTGAATATTTTTGTATTCTAACCATCTTACTTTGAAGCCTACAAAACTAAACAAACCTTTTGAATAACGATTATATTCTTTTAAAGAAATAATGCTATCTACAACAACTCTTTTCATGAAAACATAATCTCTTGCTCCATCAACCATTTCAAAACTTGTCATTTTGTTTATCAATTTATAAAACATTCTTGCAAAGAAACTTCTAATTACAGGTTCACCAGTCCTATCAACTCTTCTAGTGCCAACAGCATCATAATTTTCTTGAGTAACAGTTTCATACATTTTTAAAAGAAGAGAAGGTGGATCTTGAAGATCAGCATCCATTAATGTTACATAATCACCACTGGCATTTTCTAATCCAGCAAAAATAGCAGCTTCTTTACCAAAATTTCTTGAAAATGAAATGTATTTTATATTATGATTCTTTTCTTGTAAATCTTTAATTAATTTTAAAGTTTTATCTTTTGAACCATCATCAACAAAAAGAATTTCGAATTCTACTTCGCTTGGAAAATTTTTAATATTTTTGCTTAATTCTTCATAAAATAAAGGTAGTGCTTTTTCCTCATTATAACAAGGAACTATTACAGATATTTTTTCCATATTTTACTCCTACAATAATTCAAATAAATTTTAACATAGTCATTATATCACAGAGTTTTTACTAATACAAATATTTAATAAATTAATTTTAAAAGGGGTTGATATTTAGAAGTGGATGTAATATAATTGTAATGTGAATGTAATATATTAACTTAGTTTATTTCAAAGGAGAGAATGATTAATGTTCGGACAAGACATTGGAATCGATTTAGGAACAGCTACAGTAATTGCATATGTTAAGGGCAAAGGAATTGTTCTAAGAGAACCATCAGTTGTTGCAGTAAATAATGTTACAGGTGAAGTTCTAGCTGTTGGACATGAAGCTAGAAGAATGCTTGGAAGAACGCCAGGAAATATTGTTGCTACAAGACCTTTGAGAGATGGAGTAATATCAGATTATACTGTTACAGAAAAAATGCTAAAGTATTTTATAAATAAAATATGTGGTAGGTTTTTCTTTGCTCCTAGAATTATGATTTGTATTCCTTCACAAGTAACAGAAGTTGAGAAAAAAGCTGTTATTGATGCTGCTTCTAATGCCGGAGCTAGAAGAGTTTATTTAATAGAGGAACCAATTGCGGCTGCAATTGGAGCTGGAATAGATATTTCAAAACCATGTGGAAATATGATAGTAGATATCGGTGGAGGAACAACAGATATTGCAGTTATTTCATTGGGAGGGTCAGTTGTTAGCTCTTCAATTAAAGTTGCTGGTGATAAATTTGATGAATTCATTGTTAAATATATTAAAAAACGCCACAATGTAATGATTGGTGAAAGAACAGCAGAAGAATTAAAACAACAAATTGGATGTGTATATCCTAAAATTCAAGATATGGAAATGGATGTAAGAGGAAGAGATCTTATAACAGGACTTCCAAGAACTATTACTATGTATTCAAGTGAGATGGTAGAAGCTTTAGAAGAGCCAGCAATGCTAATAGTAGATGCTGTTCATGCGGTTTTAGAAAAAACACCTCCAGAGCTTGCTGCAGATATTTCTGACAAAGGAATTTATATGACAGGTGGAGGATGTTTACTAGATGGATTTGATAGATTATTACAAGATAAATTAGGAATAAATGTTATGATTGCAGAGGATGCAATTTCATGTGTTGCCAAAGGAACAGGAAAAGCATTAGATAATTTAGATAATATAGATAGAATGAGAAAATAATAAAATCCAAACATACAATTGTAAAATACTCACATTATATGTAGTGTGAGTATTTTATAATATTAAGATTAAAATAGAGGTAGAAATGAAGAAAGTTGCTTTTTACACTTTGGGATGTAAAGTAAATCAATATGAAACAAATGGGATGATTCAGGAATTCTTAAAGAATGGATATGAACTAGTTGATTTTGATGATATAGCAGATATATATGTAATTAATACTTGCACAGTAACTAATATGTCAGATAGAAAATCAAGGCAAATGTTGAGACAAGCTAAGAAAAAAAATAAAAATGCATTGGTAGTTGCATGTGGTTGCTATGTGCAGGTTGCTAAAGATGAGGTAGAGCAAATCCCTGAAATAGATTTAGTAATAGGAACTAATGAAAAAGTAAATATAGTAGAAATAATAGAAGCAAACATGTCTCATGGAGAAGAAATTGAAATTGATGATGTAATGCAAAATCGTGAATATGGAGATTTTGGTACAGTTACATACACAGAAAAAACAAGAGCTGTTATTAAAGTTCAAGATGGATGTGATAGATTTTGTACATATTGCATTATTCCATATGCAAGAGGCAGAGTAAGAAGTAGAAAACCAGAAAGTGTTATAAAGGAAATAAAAGAAATTTCTAAAAAAGGAATAAAAGAAGTTGTTATTACAGGAATTCATGTTGCATCATATGGAAAAGATTTTACAAATGGGTATGCTTTAATTGATTTATTGGAAGAGATTAACAAAATAGATGGAATAGAAAGAATTAGATTGGGGTCTATTGAGCCATTACTTATTACAGATGAGTTTCTAGAAAGATTGCAAAAACTAGAAAAAATTTGTCATCATTTTCATTTATCACTACAGAGTGGATGTGAGCAAACATTGGAAAGAATGAATAGAAGATATTCAGTTGATGAATTTGAACAAATTGTAGAAAAATTAAGAAAAGTATATCCTGATGTTATTTTGACAACAGATATTATAGTTGGATTTCCAGGAGAGACAGAAGAAGAATTTAAACAAACATATGAATTCTTAAAGAAAATAAAATTTTACAAAATGCATATTTTTAAATATTCACAAAGAAAAGGGACAAAAGCAGAATTAATGCCTAACCAAGTTTCAGGTGAAGTAAAAGAACAAAGAAGCAATATATTGCTAGAACTTTCTGACACTAATGAAATAAAGTATCTAGAAAGCCTTATTGGAAAAAAAGTAGAAGTGCTTTTCGAAGAAAAAACAGATGAGTATTATCAAGGACATACTCAAAACTATATCCAAGTAAAATGTAGAAGCACTCAAAATGTTGAGAATATGATAAAAACAGTTATAGTAGAAAAACAGGAAAATCTTTCACTAATTGGTACTATGTTACAAAATAGTAATTAAAACTTAATATAAACTTAAACTTTAAAATATTGATAAATTAGGCTTTTTGTAGTATAAAATAAGTAATATAGTATTTATACTAAGGAGGAAAGCTTAATTATGAAAGAATATAACTTAAAAGAAGTAGATAGTACATCAGCAGGAAATTTACCTGTTTTAGTTGGAATGTGGAGTAAAGTTAAACATTTCTTATTAAAAGAGATAGATTTAGATAGACCAATTGTAATAGAACTAACCGAAAAACAAGCAAAAGTTTTAAGAGAAGTTCATGATTTTTGGTTCCAAGAGATTGAATTTCCAGAATTACATGACTTTTTCTTTAAAGATATCAATTTATTTGCAAAGAAAAATAAATAATTTATTATAAATTTAATACGCTCAGTAGATATTTCTGCTGAGTTTTTTTGCCTTATATTAATTAATTTGGAGGATTATATGAAAAAGAAAAAAATTTTAACTATCTTAGCTATTATTATCTTAGTTTTTTGCGTATTTATGGGATTTAAGAATTTATTTTCTTATATTTTTACTAACAAATATAGAATTAAAGTTAAATCATCAGATACTTTTTATGCTGGTTCTAACATCGAAATGTTAGTAAGCTTAGAAAGTGATGATTATAAATCTAGTAAAAATATTAATTACAAATTTGAACTTTTTGATTCAGATGACAAAAAAGTCAAAAATGTAAAGTATTCTTGTAAAGCAGATGGAAACAATCAAGAAGAAGTATCAATAGAACTTCCTGAAGATTTAGAAAAGGGAAATTATAATTTACGAATTAAAGCAGGAAAAGGATTATATAGTAGTGAAGCTGATTACCCAATTACAATAAATCCTTCTATTCAAAATGATGTAATTATTTCTTTAGATAAAGGAATATACAAGCCAGGTGATGAGATAAATTATAGAGCATTAATAATTTCCAAAAGAGATAGCAAACCAATAAGTTCAGATGTTTCTGTATATATATATGATGGAAATGATAATAAAGTATATTTAGAAAAAGTAAAAACATCAGATTTTGGAATCTTGTCTGGAAGTTTTAAACTTGCTGATGAAGTAAATAGTGGAGCATATAAAATATGTGTAGATATTAATGGACAAGAAGTAAGTAAAGTATTTAATGTAAACCCATATATTACTCCAAAATATGAAGTCTCAATATTAACAGATAAAGATGATTATTTGGTTAATGATGAAGCCGAAATTACAGTCGCATGTAAATATTTTTTTGGAGAGCCAGTTGCTAGAGCAACTGTAACTGGAACAATAAATAATGAAGAAGTAAAGGGATTTACAGATGTAAATGGAAATTTTGTATATAAATACAAAATGGATAAGGCCGGAACTTTTTATACAAATTTTACTGTAACAGATTCTTCAAATTATATGATCGAAGCAGAGAAAACTATTTCATGTGGTACAGATGTATTTGAAATAGAGATATTGCCAGAATATGGGGATATAGCTGATAAAGTAAGTAACGATGTTTACGTGTTTACTAAAACAGCAAGTGGAAATCCTGTAAAAACATATTCACAAGTTTCAATTGGAAATTTAACAAAACAATTAATTTCTGATGAAAATGGAATTGGTAAAGTGACTTTTACAAGCTCAGAAATATCACAATTATCTTCATATTCTTCTGTTGACATAACAGTTTACGCAAAAGATATGAATGAACAAACTGTTAGAAAAAGTAAAAGTTTTAAATGCATAAATGATATTAATTTAATAAAAACAGATAAAGTAAAATATGAAAAAGGTGAAGATATTGAAATTGAGTTAGTTTCGAAAATAGATGATAACAATAGTTCAGCTTTCATATACAAAGGCAGAGAATTAATTAAAACAGTAACATTTGACGGAAATAAAACAAAAGTAAATTTAGACGGACTTACAGGTATAATAGATATTTATGTACCAAAATCAAAAAATAATAACTATTATAGTTATTCATATTATGATTATAATTATGAATATGATGATTATTATGATTCTTACAGTAGATCAAATTATAGTAAAAAGACAATATTTATAAAACCTGATCAAGCTCTAAATATAGAAGTTAATCTTGAAAAAGATGAGTATGAACCAGGTGATACATTAAAGGCTAAGTTTACAACAACAAATGAGTCTAATCAATCTGTTGAATCAGCACTTTTAGTTAGTATTTTAGATGAAGCAATTTTAAGTTTACAAGATAATGATTTATCAATAGACAATATAAAAATTGCTTTGGAAGATATAGAATTATCTGATGGAATAACTGCTGCAGATCTTTATGCAAGTGTTATTGGAAAAGAATCAGAGACTTTATTAATGAGCGTTTTGTTAAGACAAAGCAGAAAAGATCCTAATATAGTGAATAGAAGCTTTTACAATTATGATAGCGAAATAGAAATGTTTAAAGCGATAATATATCTACTAGTATCAGCAATAATAATATTTATATTATGTATTAATAAATTCGAAAAATTTAGAAAATTTGTTTTAAACTCTGTAGTACCTGTAATAAATGTTTTAGGAATATTTATTTTGATACTTATATTATTTGAAATGACAGACTTATATTATGATATTTACAGGGCACTTGACTATAACTCTATTTTGATATTATTATCAGTACTTGTAGTATCAATTGTGTTATATGTTTTAGTTTTATATAAATTTAGAGATGATATATTTAAGACTATATATCAAATATTTATACCACTTATAATATTTCCAATAGGTGCTATTATTTATTCAATTTTCAAATATTCATATCCTATAGTTATATATGTATTAATATTAGCACTATTAATGCTATTCACAATAATAACAGCAATGAAAAGAAAAGGAAAATTAAAGAGCAGATTTTTAATCATATTAGATTACTTATTAATTATGATGATTAAATTTGGTGCGTTTGCATTTTTGTTTTATATATTATCAGAAGAGATTATAGATAGTGAAGCAATTTCACTAATTATATGTTTAACATTATTTATTTTCTTGAATAAAATGATAGAAAAGAAAAAGAAACCAGATGAATTTTTAAAAGACAATAAGATTGTTATAAATGTTACAACACTAGAAATAATAGGAATGCTAATTGGTTTAATATTAATTGTTATGGTTGGTTTATATATTTATAATAGTGCTCAGTCAACTATTACTGATAGCTTATCAAGTATGTCTGTTGATGAAGAAATGGTAATGCCACGTTCTGATTATGGAGATGTGATGTCTCAAATGAAAAACAGTATGGGAACAGTTATGCCCGCTGATACATCAGCTTCAGATACAACAGGAACAGCATCAGGCGATCAATCAATATTTGGATTTAAAAGTTTTTCAAGTACGGTAAATAGTTCAAAAAATGAAGATATAAATTATTCAGATGAAAATGGTTTTAGAGAGAATTCAGAAACAGGATTCTCAGAAAAAGCTACAAAAGTTAGAAATATTTTCTTAGAAAGTATGGCATTTATACCTGAACTAATTACTTCAAATGGCACAGCTGACTTAAATGTACCAATTAGTGATAATATAACAACATGGAGTATTCAAACAGTTGGAAATACGAAAGATGGAAATATTGGATATGCCAATGCGCAATTCAAAGTATTTAAAGATTATTTTATAGACTTTTCATTGCCAACTAATTCAGTAGTTAGTGATAAAGTGAGTATTCCAGTTACAATTTATAACTATACAGAAGAAAACTTACAAGTTGATTTAAATGTGGTTGAAAATAATTGGAGTACTATTGGAAATTACCAGAGAGCAATTGATGTATCAGCTAAAGGTACACAAATGATTTATATTCCAATTGAAATAACAAAAGAAGGAATAAATACATTAAGAATTGAAAGTAAAGCCAATGGAAGAGCTGATATTGTCGAAAAAAATCTTACTGTAAAAATAAATGGCTTAGAAGTTGAAAAAAATATTTCAAGTGGAATAATAACAGAAAATTATTCAATGGATATATTATTTGATGAAAATTATATTCCTGGAACAGAAAAGATGAAGGTAAGAGTTTTCCCTTCACCTATGATTCAAGCTATTGATAATATAGAAGCAATGCTACGTCTTCCAACAGGATGCTTTGAACAAACATCATCATCATTATATCCAGACATATTAGTATTGAAATATTTAAAATCAAACAATTCGGATAATGAAGCAATAAGAACAAAAGCATTAGATTATATTTCAAAAGGATATCAAAAACTTCTTACATACGAAGTCCCAGGCCAAAAAGGTGGATATTCTTTATATGGAGATGCACCAGCTGAACCAGTTATAACAGCTTTTGGATTAATGGAATTTAATGAATTAAAAGATGTTTATGAAATTGATGAAAAAGTAATAAACAATATGATTGATTATCTATTTAGTGTTCAAAATATGGATGGTACATTTGATTATTCATCTACATATATAGGCGGTTCATCAAGCACAAGCAAAACAGCAATGAATGCTTATATTACATGGGCATTATCAACAGTATGTCCTGATGATTCAAGATTAAGCAAATCAGTAAATTATCTAAAGAATCTAAACTATTCTAAAGAAGATAATTATACATTAGCTTTAATTGCAAATGTTTTTGCAAATGTAAATGAAAGCACAACAGACATTATTAAAATATTAATGGATAATGTTACAGTTGTTGATGACGGAGCATACATAGGTTCTAGAATCTATGATTACTATGGATCTTATGGACGTTATCAAGATGTACAAACTACAGCATTAACTTCACTTGCTTTATCAAAATTAAATAAAGAAAACAAAAATAATGCAGAATTTATAAATTATATAATTGCTAAAAAGTCTCAAGGTGGAACGTGGGGAACAACGCAAAGTACAATACTTGCATTAAAGGCAATTAATGAATTCTCAGCTACTTCTGATGTTTCAGAACAAACTATAACAATCAACTTAAATGGAAAAAACTCAAGTATCGATATTAAAGACGAGTTCTTAGATGTTTATGAAGTGGAATTTGATAATATTTCAAAAGAAAATAAGTTAGAAATAGGAATGAAAAAAGGTAAAATTATATACGAAGTTGTGGAAAAATACGCTATGGATTATTCTAATATCAAATCAAATGAAGATATAGAATTAAATTACACAATGACTAATACTACTAATGTAAATGGTGAGATAACACAAACAATTATAGTTAAACCAAATAAAAATGTAGAAAATGGATTATTAAAAATAAATATTCCACAAGGGGCATCAGTAATTGAAGATACTCTATTAAAATTAAAATATGATGGACTTATAGAAAAATATGAATATAATTATAATTCAATAAACATATACTTTAGGAACATGAATAGAGAAAGTTCATACATAATAGATGTAAAATATAGAGCTTTATATCCAGAGGAAATTACAGGAGGAGCGATAAGATTTTATGATTACTACAATCCAGATGTTGAAGCCATAAGTGGACCAAGTAGATTAACAGTTAATTAATATAACAAGCTAGTACAAATTTAATGTACTAGCTTTTATTATTTTGATAGAATTATAAATTCTAAAAAACACTTGAAAAATATTTTAAAGTGTTATAGAATATGAACGGTCTTTAAAAAAAGACTTAAAAAATTTTGTTGATACTTTAAATAAATACATCGAGTATCAGAATTGGAGGAATTATATGGCAGTTAAAGTAGCTATAAATGGATTTGGACGTATAGGACGTCTTGCATTTAGACAAATGTTTGGAGCAGAAGGATATGAAATCGTAGCTATAAACGATTTAACAAGTCCTACTATGCTAGCACATCTTTTAAAATATGACTCTGCACAAAAAAGATATGATAAAGCAGATACAGTAGTAGCTGGAGAAGATTCAATTACAGTTGATGGAAAAACAATAAAAATATATGCAGAGAAAGATGCAGCTAATTTACCTTGGGGACAAATAGGAGTAGATGTTGTATTAGAATGTACAGGTTTCTATACATCTAAAGAAAAAGCATCAGCTCATATCCAAGCAGGAGCTAAAAAAGTAGTTATTTCTGCACCAGCAGGAAAAGACTTACCAACAATAGTATATGGTGTTAATGAAAAAACATTAACAAAAGAGGACACAGTTATATCTGCAGCTTCTTGTACAACAAACTGTTTAGCACCAATGGCTAAAGGTTTAAATGACTTAGCACCAATTCAAAGTGGTATCATGACAACAGTTCATGCTTATACTGGAGATCAAATGGTACTTGATGGACCACATAGAAAAGAAGATTTAAGAAGAGCTAGAGCAGCTGCTGTAAATATTGTTCCTAACTCAACAGGAGCAGCTAAAGCTATTGGACTAGTTATTCCAGAATTAAATGGAAAATTAATTGGATCAGCACAAAGAGTTCCAGTTCCAACAGGATCTACAACAATTCTTGTTGCTACAGTTAAATATGATGGAGAATTAACTCCAGAAATAATAAATGCTCATATGAAATCAGTTGCAAATCAATCTTATGGATATACAGAAGAACCATTAGTTTCTTCAGACATTATAGGAATTACTTATGGATCATTATTTGATGCTACTCAAACAATGGTTACAAAAGTAACTGATGGATTATATCAAGTACAAGTAGTTGCTTGGTATGACAACGAAAATTCATATACAAGCCAAATGGTTAGAACAATCAAATATTTTGCAGAATTAGGCTAAGAGTTTCACGGGGACGTTCCTTTTAGTTCCACTTTGAAACTAAAGGGACACTCTTTAGAAAAGTAAAAATAAAAAGATGATAAGAAAAATCTTATCATCTTTTTTTGTAATTGTTGCAAAGGATTATGTTTTAGGGTAAAATTATTATAGGGTAAAAACATGGAGATAGATATGGAAGATAAAAAAACTAACATGCTAACAGTTGAACAATTTAATGCAGAAGGGCAAATAAACAAAAGTAACAGTCTAGGGTTTGCAATTGGTGTACCTGAGAAGATTGAATTAGAATTTGAAGGAATTAGCATAGACGATTCATTTACACGAAGGTTAGCAGAATATGGAATGATTGTAAAAAAAGTAGATTCTTTAGAAGCACTAAAAGGAAAAACAGGATTTATAGTTTATGGATTTTATAATATGCAAATGGGATTTGCAGGTATGACATATACCGAAAAAAGAGCTTTCCATATTGTAAGAATGAATCCAGATGGTACTTTAGTTCACAAAGAAGATGCTACATTACCTGCAAAGCATATTAAATTACTAAATAGTAAAGGTGGAATTGAAGGATATAATGAAGAAAATGAGCCTATAACAATTTTTTCTTTGGAAGAAGAAAGATATGCAGATAGAGATGCTATAAGAACCAGAGCAGATGGTATTGTTTCAAGAATAAAAAAGATATTAGATAACCCAGTAATTACTCATGAAGAAAAAGAAGATATAAAAAGTAGAATTATGGCATATAGACAAATAGCAAATGAATCAACTGTAACTTCTAATGTAATAAATATTATGTTACAAAGAATAGATTTAATATCTAGGAGACATATGATTATATTAGGTGATAATAGTGACGAAGGTAGAAAACAATAGTAAAAAAGGTTAGTTTTTTAAACTAATCTTTTTGCTTATATTGCATAATATAGCACTTTTATGGTATAATAGTTTACATAAGAAGGAGAGACATTATGTATCGTTTTAAACATAGACCACAGATTTTATCAACTGAATTTCTAAATAATTTATATATTAGAAGTATTGCTTATACAAACAATCCTGTAGAACACAAAAGGATAGAGTTATATATTCACTTTATCGAAGAATATGTGCAAGGATTACAAGATTTTGGATATATGAACGTTCAAAATAGAGACGCTATACTTAGTCAAATATATCAATTGTCTGCAATAAGATCGCTTCCACCTAATATGAGGGGGGCATATGGATTAACTGACATAGAACGAAAAATAGTTTATGTGAATCCAGATTTACCTAGAAAAGGCATTTTAACTCCAACAGAAAGAGTAAAATTATATACTTTTCATGAATTAGGTCACATAGTACACGACATGTATTCTAATGATATAAATAACTTTATAAATACTGTGCAAAGGACGTATAATATAAATGGACCTGCTTTAGATTATGTTGCGATGGGTTTTGACTTAATTGACGAGACAACAGTTCAAGATACTGCAGAAACTATTGCATATGGACAGGCAAGAAAGCAAAGACCTCCTATTATAAGTTATAAAATTCCCATAGGAACTAATCGTTACCTATATGGAAAAGAAAATGTTGTTAGCAATTTTGATTATTATGGTGAGATGGAAGCTCCAATTACTTATTTTACACTTCCTCTTAGAGGAATTGGGTGTACTAGAGAAGAACAAAATGTAGGAACAATGGTACAACAACTAAGCAAAAGAAGTTTTGAACCCAATTTTATTCAAGATATTATTTCAGAATTTGATGAAGCTGAAAAAAGGAGAAATTTAGTTGTTATTTTAAATAGAATGGGAATTATAAAGGATGCTTCATATGCATTGTTTGGAAACGCAAAGTACAAAACTAGTTTAGCAAATGCAGAGTCAGCATATGATGTTTTAAGAAGTGAAACGCAAAAACTTAAAGATTTTAGACCAAGAAAAAACTATTCAGGACAAAGTGGACATGGTGCAAGATAATTATATAAAATAAAAATAAAAAAGAATACTTGAAAAGTATTCTTTTTTGTTATAGAATATGTAAGTAAAATTACGCGATAACGTATTTTTAAATATGCTTATAATTTATTAAAGGGGGATTATATATATGAACAAAAAGACTGTAAGAGATATTGACTTGAAAGGAAAAAGAGTTTTAGTTAGATGTGATTTCAATGTTCCATATGATGAGAACAGAGTAATTACAGATAACAGAAGAATAGTAGCTGCTTTACCTACTATCAAATATTTAATTGAAAACAATTGTAAAGTAATTTTATGTTCTCACTTAGGAAGACCAAAAGGAGAAGTAAAACCAGAATTTTCATTAGACATTGTTGCAACAGAACTTACAAGATTATTAGGACAAGAAGTTAAACTTGCAAAAGATGTTGTAGGACCAGATGCACAAGCTCTAGCTGAAAGCTTAAAAGAAGGAGAAGTAATGCTTCTTGAAAATGTTAGATATGAATCTGGAGAAGAAAAAAATGATGAAGAATTATCAAAAGCATTTGCTTCTTTAGCAGAAGTATATGTAAATGATGCTTTTGGAACAGCTCACAGAGCTCATAGTTCAACAACAGGTGTTGCTTCATATTTACCAGCAGTATCAGGATTCTTAATTGAAAAAGAGTTAAATTTCTTAGGAACAGCTTTAGAAAATCCAGAAAGACCATTCGTAGCAATACTTGGTGGAAAGAAAGTATCTGATAAAATTGGAGTAATAAATGCATTATTAGAAAAGGTAGATACTTTAATGATTGGTGGAGCTATGGCTTACACATTCTTTAAAGCAATGGGATATAATGTAGGAAATTCAATTTGTGAATTAGATAAATTAGATTTAGCAAATGAATTAATGGAAAAAGCTAAAGCAAAAGGTGTAAAATTAATGCTTCCAGTAGATACTAAACTTGGAAGAGAATTTGATCCAAATACAGAAAGTAAAATTGTTGCTTATAATGAAATACCAGATGGCTGGGAAGGATATGATATAGGGCCTGAAACAATAAAATTATATTCAGAAGAATTACAAAAAGCAAAAACTGTTGTATGGAATGGACCTTTAGGATTATTCGAATTTGATCAATTTGCATTAGGAACAAATGGAATAGCAAAAACATTATCTGAAATAGATTGTATTAAAATAATTGGTGGAGGTGATTCTGCAGCAGCTGTTGAAAAAGCAGGATTAGCAGAAAAATTCACACATATTTCTACAGGTGGTGGAGCATCACTTGAATTCTTAGAAGGTAAAAAATTACCTGGTATTGAAGCATTAAATGATAAATAGAAAATTGTTAAAGTATTACTGATCATAAAAGGAGAAAATATGGAAGAGAAAAATTCTATAAAAATAAGCTTTGGGAACTTTATCTTAATATTAATTATCATTGTTTTACTTATAGCCGTATTAGGTTATTATATTATGAAACAAAATAAAGAAATAGAAGGATTTAAAAATCAAGTTAAGGGGCTATCTGATCAGATTTCTAATACACAGGTAGAAAATACACAAACAGAGGATAATAATAAAAAATTTATTTCAGAATTTCAAAAAGCATTAAGTGATAAAGATAAGCTAGATGAAGAAATAGATAGTAAATATGGTAAAGGAATTGCAAAATTATATGATGTAGTTTCTGAGAATGGCTATCTTTATGATACAATGAATAAATTTTCAATATATGATGTAAAAACATCTTTTCATATGGATAAAAAGGTTGAATATAAAGATTTAAGTAATGTTAGAAAATTGCTAAGTATAATGAATTGCTCTGAACAAAGACCTTTTACTTTTCCACAAGATGAAGAGATTATAAAGGAATTATTATATAAAGAAAATGTATTAGATTATTCTACTTATATTAATAAAGGACCACTACATGAGGATTATGATTGTGCTATTATTTATTCAAATATAAAAGAAACAGCAGATAATATATTTGAAGATATATCAGATATTTCATTTGACGATATTGATAATGGAAGTGGCTGTGCTTTTACATTTAGTGATGATAAATATTATAAACATGGTTATCAAGGTGGAGGAGCTGGTGTTTTAGATTATGGATACTCTGAAATACAAAAAGTTGAAAAAGATGATAACAATATATATATTTATGATAAATATGTCTGTATAGATTTTTTACAATTCCTTGTGTCATTTGATGCGAGTGATGGCAATGTGCACATATATAGTTCTTCAGATATGACGAAAGAAGTAGGTAAATTAGAAAATATTGATGAATTTGGAGATGGACTAAAAAGCTTAGAAACATTTAAAGCGATTTACGATAAATATAAAAATAATTTAACAACATATAAGCATACATTCAAAAAAACAGCGAACGGAGAAAATTATTACTGGGTAAGTTCAGAACCAATAAAGTAAAAATATAAAGGAGATTAAAATTATGAGAAGAAAAGTTATTGCAGGAAATTGGAAAATGAATATGCTTCCAAACGAAGCTATTGACTACATCCAAGCATTTGAACCATTAGTAAAAGAAGCAGATGCAGAAGTAGTACTATGTGTTCCATACACAGATTTATTTTATTGCTTAATGAATGCACAAGGAACAAATATTAAAATAGGTGCACAAAACATGAATTTTAAAGAAACAGGTGCATATACAGGAGAAATTTCAGGATCAATGTTAAAATCAATCGGTGTTGAATATGTAATAATTGGTCACTCTGAAAGAAGACAATATTATAATGAAACAGACGAATCTGTTAATTCAAAATTAAAAGCAGCATTTGCTAATAGTTTAAAACCAATCGTTTGTGTTGGTGAAACGTTAGAAGAAAGAGAAGCAGGAAAAACAGAAGAAAGAATTACTTCTCAAACTCGTTTAGCATTAAATGGTTTAACACCAGAACAAGCTAAAGAAACAATAATTGCTTATGAACCAATTTGGGCTATAGGAACTGGAAAAACAGCTACATCAGAAGATGCTAATAATTCAATAAAAGCAATTAGAGAAGAAGTAAGAAAATTATATGGTGAAGAAGTTGCAAATGAAATCATTATTCAATATGGTGGAAGTGTTAAATCTTCAAATGCAAAAGAACTTTTCTCAACATCAGATATTGATGGAGGATTAGTTGGTGGAGCAAGTTTAAAACCAGATGAATTTGCTAAAATAGTTAATTGGGATAAAGAATAGTTAAATAGAAAGAAGGATGCATAATGAATAATAAACTAACAATGTTAATGATATTAGATGGCTTTGGTATTAATGAAAGAACAGAAGGAAATGCTGTAAAACTTGCTAATACACCACATCTAAATGAGATACTTACAAAGAATCCAAATACAATTATTCACACAAGTGGATTAGAAGTTGGTTTGCCAGAAGGACAAATGGGAAACTCTGAAGTTGGACATACAAATATTGGAGCAGGAAGAATAGTTTATCAAGATTTAGCTAAAATAACAAAAGCTATTGAAGATGGAAACTTCTTTAGTGTACCAGAATTTGTTAAAGCAATAGAACATTGTAAAGCAAATAATTCAAAACTTCACATTATGGGACTTTTATCTAATGGTGGAGTTCATAGCCATAATAGACATTTATATGCTTTACTAGAACTTGCAAAAAGAAAAGATTTTGATAATGTATTTGTTCATTGTTTTATGGATGGAAGAGATACACCACCAGCTTCTGGAGAAGGTTTTATATCTGAACTAGAAGAAAAAATAAAAGAAAAAGGCGTAGGACAAATAGCTACAGTATCAGGAAGATTCTATGCTATGGATAGAGATAAGAGATGGGAAAGAGTTAGCTTAGCATATAATGCTTTAGTTAATGGTGAAGGAGAAAAAGCAATTACTGCTGATCAAGCAGTTGAAGAATCTTATCAAAAAGAAATCTTTGACGAATTTATTAAACCAACAGTTATTACTAAAAACGGAGAACCTATTGCTAAAATTGAAGATGGAGATTCTGTTATATTCTTTAACTTTAGACCGGACAGAGCAAGAGAAATTACTAGAAGTATTGTAGATAAAGATTTTGATGGGTTTGAAACAAAGAAATTAAATGATATTTATTTTGTTTGCATGACTCCATATGATGAAACAATGCCAAATGTTGAAATAGCTTACAGAAAAGAAGAATTAAAAAATACGTTTGGTGAATATATTAGTAATTTAGGATTAAAACAATTAAGAATTGCAGAAACAGAAAAATATGCACATGTTACATTCTTCTTTAATGGTGGAGAAGAAAAACAATATGAAGGTGAAGATAGAATTTTAGTTCCATCACCTAAAGTTGAAACGTATGATTTAAAGCCTGAAATGAGTGCATATGAAGTTACTGAAAAAGTTGTAGATGCAATCAAATCAGAAAAATATAATTCTATTATATTAAATTTTGCTAATCCAGACATGGTTGGACATACAGGAAGCTTAGAAGCTGCTATTAAAGCTTTAGAAGCAATTGATGAATGTGTAGATAAAGTTGTAACAGCTATTAATGAAGTTGGTGGCGTTTTATTAATTACAGCTGATCATGGAAATTCTGAACAAATGATTGATTACAAAACAGGTGAACCACATACAGCTCATACAACAAATCCTGTTCCACTTGCTATTGTTGGGTTACCAGGTGCTAAAAAACTAAAAGAAGGACGTTTAGCAGATCTAGCACCAACAATGTTAGATATTATGGGATTAGAAAAGCCAGAAGAAATGACAGGTGAAAGTTTAATTGAGAACTAATCCTTAAGAGGTGTATTATGACAGGTTTACCAGAAGAAAAAATATTGTATTCTGATATACAAAAAAAGTTATTTTATATCATTCCTGAAAAGTGGGAAAGCATATATTTGTATGCTTCTGTTATTGATGTGCCAAATCAAAAGCCAGTTGGTGAAATGTTCTTTTACTACTTGCCAAAAGGAATTATTAAAAAGAAATATGTAAATGGATATGAAATTCCAAATATTTTTAATATAGATGAAGAACAGTATTATAAATTAATTACAGATGTATATAATTCAATAAAACTTTTAAGAGAATGCTTTATAAAAGCAAAAAAGAAGCCTTGGAGTAATATAAATATCACTATTTCAAATACTCAATTTAAAGTTGAATATGATTATGATGATTTAGCTAATTCGCCTTTTTCTTCTTATGAAAGACATGTTGTTTGGAGATATAATACATTAAAAGAGGGTGATGAAGTTTTAAGTAGAAAAGATAAAAAGATTCTTGAAGCTTATCAAAGATTTATAGATATTAACGAAAAGCCAAAACGAGTCACTCATATTGAAGGTGTATATAATAAACCAGTTAAAAACATTATTGAATTTGAAAGAACGTTAACTGTTGAAGAAGCAATAGCAAGGTCGAAAAGTCCAAACATTTCTAAAGAAAAAAAAGGATTATTTAAAAAGAAAGAAGTAAAAGAAGAGGAAGAAGTAAAATATAATAATCAGATTTTGAATAATTGGAAAAAGTAATAAAAGGAGATAACAAATAGTTATCTCCTTTTATTACTTTTTTTGTTCTATTTTTTAATTTTCTGCATATATAGATAAAAGAGGAGAACTTATGAGAAACATACTAGATTATTTCCCAGAAGCAATTTCTAATATTTTACAAGAGAATATTGATAACAATACAAGCAGTTTAGAAGAGATAAGAATAAGAGTTCAAAAACCTATAATTTTAAAGTTTAATAATATGGAAAAAATAATAAAATATTTAATTTCGGCTGATGAGATATTAAGTATTCTACAACTCGTATGCGAAAATTCAATTTATTCATATCAAAATCAAATAGCAGAAGGTTTTATTACTATTGATGGTGGACATAGAGTTGGAATTTCCGGAACATGTGTTATTGAAAATCAAAAAGTTATAAATATAGATTATATAAATAGCTTAAATTTTAGAGTTTCAAGACAAATAATAGGATGTAGTGAATTTATTATAAAAAACATTTTAGATATTGAAAATAATTCAATATTTAATACTCTAATTGTATCCAGTCCTGGTTCGCGGTAAGACAACATTACTACGAGATATAGTTAGACAAGTCTCTAATGGAATAAAAATTATAAAATTTAGAGGATTAAATGTTGGGCTAGTTGATGAAAGAGGTGAAATAGCTTCATTGTATAAAGGAATGCCTGAAAATGAAATTGGAATAAAAACAGACGTAATGGAAAATGTATCTAAAAGTATAGGAATGAAAATGCTAGTAAGATCAATGGCTCCTAAAATTATTGTTGCAGATGAAATAGGAAATAAAGAAGATGTAGAAGCAATAAATTTTGCAATGTGCTCAGGATGTAAAGGAATATACACAGCACATGGAAATTGTTTTGATGATTTATATTTGAATCCAATTTTAAAAGAATTAATAAATTCACATTTAGTAGAAGTTATGATTTTTTTAGATGAAAAAGAAAAAGGAAAATCAAAAGAAATATATGTGTTAAACAAGAAATTATTACAGTATGAAAAACTGGATAATGAGAATATTAATAAAAAAATTATTGGAGAATAAATGATAATAATAAAATTAATAATGCTCCTTTTTATTTGCTTAATTAGTTCTTATTTAGGAATTCTTAAAGCAAAAACATTCGAGTGTAGAGAAGAAAATTTGAAAAAAATTAATAATTCTTTAAATATGTTAAAAAGCAAAATTGAGTTTACTCATGAACCTTTAGGAGATATATTCAAAGATATTTCAAAAGTTATTTATTCAGATAAGGATAATATTTTTATAAATGTTAATTCGAGAAATAATCAATTTTTTGAGTCTTGGTGTGAATCAGTTGAAAAAATAGATAACAGTTTTACAAAAGAAGATAAAGAAATTATAAAAACATTTGGAAAACAGCTTCGGAAAAACTGATATAAAAGGACAATTAAGCAGTATTGAATACACGAAAAATCTAATTAATACTCAGATTCAAAATGCAGAGATTGAAAAAAATAAATCTTCAAAACTATATAAGACATTAGGAGTTATTATAGGACTTGGAATTTGTATTATTTTAATTTAGGAGAGGGTTATGAATATTGATTTATTGCTAAAAATTGCAGGAATAGGAATACTAATTGCTGTGCTACATCAAGTTTTAACAAAAGCAGGTAGAGAAGACCAAGCAATGATGATTACACTAGCCGGAATGGTTATAGTGATGACAGTTGTTGTAAAAGAAATAAGCTCTCTTTTTGAAACTGTTAGGACGGTGTTTAATTTATAATGGATATTTTTAAAATAATTGGAATATGTTTTCTTGCACTTGTTTTATCGATAATTTTAAAAGAATATAAAAAGGAATATTCAGTATATGTTCTTGTTGTCTGTGGAATTATTATTATTTTATATTCTATAGACACAATAAAAGAGATTTTTTCTTTTGTAAAAAATGTTTCTAATAATAATTTTATAAATTTACTATTAAAAATTACAGGAATTTCTATTCTATCTGAATATGCAATGAGTATTTGCAAAGATTCTGGAGAAACATCAATAGCAAGTAAAATTGATTTTGGAAGTAAAATAATTATTATTTCGCTTTCAATTCCAATTATTTCCAACACATTAGAAATATTAGTTAAATTATTGCCATAATTGGAGATAAAAATGAATGAGATAATTTCATCTGAAATGAATAAATTTGGTATTAATCAGTTTTTAGATTCGTCAGAAGAATATACAAAAACTGTTTTTCCAGAAATGAATTTGGACAAACTATTTACAGTATCACTAAGCGGAAACATAAATAGTCTTTTAAGAGAAAATGCAATAAGCAAAATATTTTTAAAAGAACTAAGGGAAAGTATAAGTTTTTTGTCAGCAATTTTAGTTGTAATAATAATACATACTATATTTAAAACAATTATAGATGGATTAAAAAATACAGAAAGCAGTAAAATAGTTTATTTTGTACAATATCTAATAATTGTGACAATGATAGTAAACCAGTTTATTATGATAATTGATATTACAAAAGAAACAATAAACAACCTTACTAATTTTATGAATTTACTAATTCCATTAATGACGACATTAATGTTAACAACTGGAAGCATTATTACAACTAATACATTCCAACCAATACTAATTTTTTTATCTAGTTTTATTGGAAATTTTATAGAAGTTTTATTAATACCGTTATTAATGATATCTATTGTATTATCAATAATTTCAAACATTTCCGATAAAGTACAAGTTGATAAACTATCTAAATGTTTCAAATCATTCATCATTTGGACATTGGGAATATTATTAACTTTATTTACTTGTATATTATCATTAGAAGGAACATTAAGTAGTGGTGTAGATGGAGTAACTTCTAAAACTGCAAAAACAGCTGTTTCTACAATAATACCAGTTGTTGGAAAAATACTTGGAGATACTGTAGATACTGTAATGGGCTGTAGTAATATCTTGAAAAACTCAGTAGGAATTGTTGGAGTAATAATAATTATAGGAATTGTTTTAATGCCACTTATTAAAATACTAGTAATGTGGCTAACATTTAAACTAACATCAGCAGTTTGTGAAACAATAGCAGATGATAAAATTGTAAAGTTATTAGATCAGATAGCAGATGGTTATAAAATATTATTTGCAATTTTATGTTCAGTTTCTACAATGTTTATTATTGGAATTACAATTGTTATAAAAATAACAAATAGTGTTTTAATGTATAGGTAAATGATGATTTATAAATTAAAAGAATGGTGTGAAGGCTTAATAGTAGTTATTATTATTTCAATTATTATTGAAATGCTAATACCAGAAGGAAACAATAAAAAATATGCTAAAGTAATAATTGGAATTTATATTTTATATGTGATAATAAATCCAATTTTAGATTTATTAGATGATAAAATAAATATAGATTCGATTTTTAATGTAAGTATTGAAGAAACATATGTAGATATGGATACAAATATAAAAGATATTTATATTTTAGGAATAGAAGATAGCATAAAAAACGAGTTAATTGAAAGAGGATTAGACATAAAAGATGTAAAAATACAATTAGATTCAAATTATGAAACAATAAATCATGTAGATATTGTTTTGAATCAGTTTTCTGAAAACACAAATAATATATATGAATATTTAAAAAATAATTATTTTGTTGATGAGCAAAATATTGAAATACGAGGTAGTCAATGATTGATAAAATAAAGAGTATATTTACAAATAAAGAAAAAAGAGTAGAGAACCTAATTTCTTTTTTGATTATTTTAATTGTAACTTTATTAATAATTAATAGAATTCTAAAAAAAGAAGATGAAAGAGAATATACTAATAAAACAGGAGTTGAACTTGCAGTTTCAACTAATTCTAGTGAAAATTTGAGTCAAGATAATTTAGAACAAAAGCTAGAGAAAATTCTTTCTAAAATAAATGGTGTTGGAAAAGTATCTGTATTAATTACATATACTGAAAGTAAATCAATTATACCTATATATAATACAAATTTAAATAAAAGTAAAACAGAAGAAAACGACGAATCAGGAAATAAAAAGACTACTGAGACTACTAGTGAAGAAAAAGAAGTAGTAAAAGATGCCAGTTCAAATATGCTTACGGAGAAAACTGTTATGCCACAAATAGAAGGTGCACTTGTAATTGCTCAAGGTGCTAGTAATCCTACAATTAGAGGAGATATTATTTCTGCTGTTGAAGCTGTAACACGGAATTGCTACACATAAAATACAAGTTTATGAGATGGGAGATGAATAATATGTGTAAATTTCAAAAAGAAAAAATAAAACAATTAGTTTTAACTTGTTTAGCATTATTATTAATTTTTATTGGTTATTTTAATTTTAATTACACAAATGATAATGCAGAAATAATAGAAGTGTCTGCAAGAGACAACGAGAACACTTTAGGAGATGTAGAGTTAGTAAGTACTGAACCAGTTGAGGAAAATTTTGAGAGTGATATTGTTCCAAATGATGAAATTGAAGAAACTATATCAGACAATTATATTTATAGAGATAATAATTATTTTGAGGAAACAAAATTAGAAAGAGATAGAATGTATTCAGAAATGGTTGAAATATATCAAAAAGTTATTAGTAACCAAGAAACACCAGAAGATCAAAAAATGGTTGCAGCGCAGGAAATAAATAATATAACCAAAATAAAAAATGAGATAATGGTTTCTGAAAATTTAATTATGAATAAAGGTTTTGAAAATGTAGTAATTTTGGCAAATAATGGAAATATTGATGTTATTATTCAATCAACAAATTTAACCAAAGAAGATATTGCAAAAATACAAAATATTGTTACAAGAGAATTTGATACAGAAATAAAAAATATTAATATATCCGAACAATAATATATCAAAAATTTACTAGAATAAATTTATTAAAAAGATTCATAATAAAAATGTATGAAAAACATACAAATTTCTTTTTGAAAAGAGGGAAAAAATATGACAAGGAAATTATTATATTCCGTTTTAGCTATAATAGTTCTTTGTATATGTAGTTCAACTTGTTTTGCTGCCGATAATGGAAACTCTGTAACTTTAGGAAATGAGATTATGCAATCTATTGATAAAACTGGACAAAGTTTTGAAAATTTAACTTCAATGAATATTGTTGATGACACAGTAAATGAAGTAAAATCAGGAGTGAATGATTATAATACAGTACAAACAACAACAGAAAGTACAGTTCAAAGAAGTGGAATGAATACAATGACTACAACAACATGGATGTGGATTATATTATCTGTAGCAGCAATAATTATTATTGCCGCAATATGGTATTATGCAACACAGAATAATAGCTAAAAAAAGGCCTTCGTGAAATAAACACGAAGGCTTTTTTTTATTTTGCTCTAATTAAAATTGCTAAAGCTAACAAGATTAATATAGTACCAATAGCAATCAATATAATACATAATACATTGTTTAGTTTAAGATTTGCTTGTTCATAACTGTTAATGCTTGATACCTTAGAATTATTTGTTGGTTTAAGTACTGAAAGGTTACTAATGTCAGATGCATTTTCAGTAATTACAGATTCGGGCTCTTCTTGAGTAACTTCACTAGCTTCAGAAGAGTTTTCCTCAGTAGCATTTACAATATTAAAACTTATTAAAAATATAAAAATAAGTGATATACATAATATTAATTTAATTGTTCTAGACATAAGTGGCCTCCTTTAAACACTATATTAATGATATACAAAATTTATAAAAAAGTCCATAGTATTTAAAAAAATAATTCTTAATACTTGTAAAATGCGAAAATAAAAGGTATAATCTTAAATGTATTTAATTTATTCGGGTGTCGCCAAGCGGTAAGGCATCGGACTCTGACTCCGACATTCGTTAGTTCGAATCTAACCACCCGAGCCAAATTTGCACAAAAGATATAGACATAAATCTATATCTTTTATTTTTAATATGGAGATAATATGAGTAGGAAATTAATTAAGCCAGTCACAATGAGAGGTTTTAAAGGAATTCTTGTAGATGTCAGAAAATGGAATGATAAAAAGTTATATAGAGTTTTTAAACCATTTGATGAAAGAACAGAAAGAATACTTTTTTATAATACCATGAAAGTTGGTAAAGATTATATTGATGCAGATGAATTAATTGGAGAAGAAGGAGAAATAGAAACTAGCTTTAAAGATATATACACAAATCCAAAATTATATAATCTTCCAGATCATATTGCTAATGCACTAAAAAAAGAACAAATAGCAAATTTTTTGTGGCTAGCAAGTGTTGCAAAAGAAAGGATTCCAATAGGAAGAATTATAAAGCTAATAAAAAGTGTTTCAATTAGATATTATCACTCACATGATGGTAATACAGAAGATTCTTTAATGAAAGGATATTATGAGAGAGATAAACATTATATTGCTTTTAATGAAAACGAATTGGCTACAAATTCTAGAGAAGCAAAATCATCAAGATTTCATGAGTTTATTCATTATATTCAAGATATGCTTACAGAAGAAAAAGAGAGCAATCTAGATGATATTATGTCTGAAGCTCAAGCAGAAAGTTTAGCAGTAGAAAGAAGCTTTCCTAAAATGTCTCGAGCTGTTTTATACAAAGAAACTAGAAAACCATCGCTTGCTATTTTTAATTTTCGAGCTGATACTTATAAATATGCAGTTTGTTTACTAAGACAAATGGAAATAATTATGGGGCGAAAGAGCTATGATAAAAAATTTGCTTCTACAAGAGAATTTCCACATGAATTTATAAAAAAATACGGAAAAGATTTATATACATTTATGACTATAAGAATGAATGTATTAGAATATGAAAAAGATGATGACTTAGTAAAAAATAGATTATATTATTTATCTGAAACACAAGATAAATTAATGAAAGAAGCATTTAGGCAAGATATTTCAAAGATGCATACAATTGAAGATGCAAAAGATATATTAACAAGATTAAGAAGTTTAGAAACCCAAAGGGCTAAAATAAATGTTAAAGATAATAATGAAGAGATAACTCAATTAGGAGACTATGTTCAATATTATGATAGAACTTATAAGAGAATTGGCCAAAAATTATTAAAATTGGGATATTCACAAGAAGAAATTATACACGAACTGGAATCTTTAAAATATGAAAAACAAGAATTCTATCCGTTAGCATTAAAAGAATCAAATACGATGCGAAAAAGACGCATAAGGCCAAACAGAAAAAATCGTATTGATGATGGACAAAAAGAATAAATTAAAAATCACCTCATATAGTTAAAAGAGGTGATTTTTTTGCTATATATAACACTAAAAAAATATGAAGACAAAAATAATTTTTTAAAGAAAGTATATTATCTTATAAAAAATAACAAATTCAAAATAATGAATTATAGGGAACATCAATTAATTATTTTGAATGATCTTAATAAAAGAACTATCAAAAGACTAAAAAGATTTTTCAAGCTAAACTGTACAAACATTGTTTGTATTTCAGATGAGCTAAGGAATAACAACGATTTTATTCAATTGCTTAATGAAGAAGATATATATTATTTTAATGGTAATTGGCTTTTTAAATATTTAGTTTCGAAAATTGTAGAATATATTGTTTTGAATAAAAAAGATAAAATGGAAAATCAAAAAGTGTCTATTTTAACTAATGATATAAATGCGGATATCATGAATACAATATATAATTTGGCGTTAAAGGTTAGAGAGATTAATATTATAACAAAGCATAAGAATAAATTTTTAAAAATTGAGAAAAAACTATATGAGGAAAATGGTATTATTTTAAATATAACAAATCACTATGAGAAAAGTCTTAGAAAAAGTGATTTTGTAATTAATTATGATTTCTCTGAAGAGGATATTAATAAATATTATGTATATCCTAAAGCTAGTTTTATTAATGTTAATAATAAAATAAAAATTCATACTAAATCATTTAATGGAATAAATGTATATTCATTTCATATTGGTTTGCCAGATAAATATAATTATGATGAATGGATTAATGATTTTGACAAATCGATTTTGTATGAAAGCTTTATTTATAAAAATACTTTGCCAGAAAATATTAGAAAAGAAATAGAAAATGATAAAATTGCAATTAATCTACTAAGTGGACAAAATGGTATTATTAGAAAGAGTGAATATTTAAAATTGAATAAAAAAATTTGAATAAAACTTGACAAATAAATAAAATAAACTTATTATATTGTAGTAATAAAAATATACAAAAAGGGGGTCTTGCGTTATGGGTGAAAAGGAATTTTTATTAACACAAGAAGGCTATGATAATTTAGAGAAGGAATTAGAAAGATTAAAAACAGAAGAAAGATATGCTATTGCAGAAAGAATAAAAGTTGCTTTAGGTTTTGGAGATCTATCTGAAAATTCAGAATACGATGAAGCCAAAAATGCTCAAGCAGCTAATGAAATAAAAATAGCAGAACTTGAAGAAAAAATAAAATATGCTAAGATTATAGATGAATCTGAAATAGATACAGAAGTTGTTCAAGTAGGAAATATTGTAAAAGTATTGGATATGGAATTCGATGAAACAATAGAATACACAATAGTAGGTTCTACAGAAGTCGATTTAGCCAATAATAAAATTTCTAATGAATCACCAATTGGTCAAGCTTTATTAGGCAAAAAGAAAAATAATATTGTAGAAGTTCAAGCTCCAGCCGGAATTGTAAAATTAAAAATTTTATCAATCAAAAAATAAAGCACGTATATAATAGATTCCTATAGATAATAAAAGATGGTTATAATTTATAACCATCTTTTTTGTTTTATTGATTAAAAAAATTTATAAAAAATAGTGTAAAAATAAAAAATATATGATAGAATACAAACGATATATAATAGGAAATTTATAATTTAAAAAGGAGAATGTATGATTGCTTATAAAAGAATCTTATTAAAACTTAGTGGTGAAGCACTTTCAGGAGAAACTGGCCACGGAATTAATCCAGATGTAGTTGGAAAAATCTGTGATAGAATTAAAGAAATTTCTGAATTGGGAGTTCAAGTTTCTATTGTAGTAGGTGGTGGAAATTTCTGGAGAGGTGCCAGAAATGGTGAAAAAATGGATAGATCAACAGCAGATTATATGGGAATGCTAGCAACAGCAATGAATAGCTTGGCATTACAAGAAGCACTAGAAGCAAGAGGGATTTTTACTAGAGTCCAAACAGCAATAGAAATGAGAGAGATTGCAGAACCATTTATCAAAAGAAAAGCAGTAAAACACTTAGAAAGAGGAAGAGTAGTAATATTTGCTTGTGGAACTGGACATCCATTTTTCTCAACAGATACAGCAGCGGCTTTAAGAGCAGCAGAAACAGATTCAGAAGTTATATTACTAGCAAAAACAATCGATGGAGTTTATTCAGCAGATCCAAAGAAGGATCCAAATGCTAAAAAATATGATGAAATATCATATAAAGATGTTTTAGCACAAGATTTAAAAGTAATGGATTCTACAGCAACAGCATTATGCAAAGATAATAATATTCCATTAAGAGTTTTTGCAATTAGTGATCCTGAAAATATAGTTAGAGTCATAAAGGGTGAAAAAATAGGAACAATAGTAAGTTAAAAAATAATTAAGTTTTGGTGTTGTTAATTTGAAAAAGGAAGGTAAAAATTATGGAATTAGAAGAATTAGAAGAAAGAATGTTAAAAACAATAGATGTTTTTGGTGAAAACTTAGCTGAGGTTAGAGCAGGAAGAGCTAATCCAGCTATATTAAATAAAATTACTGTTGAATATTATGGAGTTCAAACTCCAATCAATCAAATTGCTGGAATTTCTGTTCCAGAAGCTAGAATGATTGTTATTCAACCATGGGATGCAAGTGCTTTAAAAGGAATAGAAAAAGCTATATTAGCATCTGATATTGGATTAAACCCAAATAATGATGGAAAAGTAATTAGACTTAATTTTCCAGAATTAACAGAAGAAAGAAGAAAAGATTTAGTAAAAGATATTAGAAAAGTTGCAGAAGAAGCAAGAGTTGCTGTTCGTTCTATTAGAAGAGACGGAATGGAATCTGCAAAAGAGATTGCAGCTGAAGATGAGAAAAAAGTATTTGAAGATAAAATTCAAAAACTAACAGATAAATATATTGAAGAAGTTGACAAAATGTTAGAAAATAAAGAAAAAGAAATAATGAGTATATAGTTTTGGAGTAGAATATGGAAAACATGAAAATGCCTGAACACATTGCTATTATTATGGATGGCAATAGAAGATGGGCAAAAAGCAGAAATTTACCAATAAAAATGGGACATAAACAAGGAGCAGAAACTTTAAAAGCTGTTGTTCGTTATGCAAATAAAATTGGTTTAAAATATATTACTGTTTATGCATTTTCAACTGAAAATTGGAAAAGAAGTGAAGATGAAGTAAATAGTTTAATGAATTTATTACAAATGTATCTAGATGACTTTGTAAAAGATGCAGATACTGAAAATATTGTAATAAGGGTATTAGGAGATTTAACTGCTTTATCAAAATCATTACAAGCTGGAATAAAAGATGCTGTAAGAAGAACAGAAAATAATAATGGAATAGTATTTAATATCGCATTAAATTATGGCGGAAGAGATGAAATTGTTCATGCAGTAAGAAAGATATCACAAAAAGTTGCTTCAGGAGAAATGAGTATTGATGAAATATCAGAGCAAACTATTTCTGATAATTTATATACATATAATATTCCTGATCCTGACTTGTTAATTAGAACAAGTGGAGAAATCCGTTTGAGCGGATTCTTACCATGGCAATCAGTATATACAGAGTTATTGTTTATAGAAAAACTGTGGCCAGACTTTAATAGTGATGATTTAGATAATGCAATAGTTGAATTTAATAAAAGAAAAAGAAATTTTGGAGCAAATTAATTATAAAGGATAATTAAGTAAATGAGTATTAAAAGGTTTTTAACAGGCATAATTGGATTACCAATTGTAGCATTATTATTGATTTATGGAAATAAGTACATTATCAGTGCAATGTTAACTATTATAGCTATTATCAGTATGAGTGAATATATTAAATGTGTATCAACTAAAATAAATGTTATAAAGTGGATTTGTTATGCTTGTTCTTTATTAGTAGGAATTATACCTCTTTTTCCAAATATATTATTCATAGAATTAGGAATTCCAATTTTACTATTAATACTATTTTTTTGTGTAATAGTTACAGATATGAAAATCACTTTTGAAGATATTTCATATACATTAATTGGAATATTATATATTGTTGGACTTTTGGTGTTTTTCCCATTAACCTATAATTATGAAGGAGCTGTGTCTGGAAAAGTATTAGTTTGGTTTATCATGTTCTCAGCATGGGGAACAGATATATTCGCATATCTTTTAGGAATGAGAATAGGCAAAACTAAATTTAGTAAAGTAAGTCCTAAAAAATCAGTGGAAGGTTGTATTTCAGGTACAGTTGGAGCAATAATTCTGACATTAATTCTTACTTGGGGACTTAATAAATATATGGGACTAGATATTTCATATATAAGAATTGGAGTTATTACACTTATATTAAGCATTATTGGACAAATTGGAGATTTCGCAGCATCTGTAATTAAAAGAAGTTTTGATATAAAAGATTTTAGCGAACTATTTCCAGGACATGGTGGAATGATAGATAGAATTGATAGTGTAATGTTTATTGCACCATTTGCTTATTTATTATTAACACATTTTATTTAGGAGAAAATGATTAAATGTTAATTATTAATGCTATTAAAATTATATTTTTGTTAGGTTTTTTAGTATTAATTCATGAAGGTGGACACTTTTTAGCTGCCAAAACGTTTGGAGTAAATGTTGAAGAGTTTTCTATAGGTTTTGGACCAATAATTTTTTCAAAACAAAAGAACAATACATTATATAGAATTGGAGCAATTCCTTTTGGTGGCTATGTTAGAATGACTGGAGAAAACGAAAGGTCAGAAGCTGAAGGCGCATTTAATAAAGCAAGTATTTTGCATAGAATATTAATTGTTGCCGCTGGTGGAGTTGTAAATATAGTTTTTGCACTAATTGCATTCTTTATATTATCTCTGTTCTACCGATTAGAAGTAGAATATAGTATTTGGGATAAAATTGTTTTTGCTTTTAAAAATACAATAGGTTTTATTTTATCAATGATAGAATCTTTGAAATTATTATTTACAGGTAAAATAGGACTAGACCAAATGACAGGACCAGTTGGAATTTCAGAAATAGTAGTTAATACTAATGGATTTTTTAATTTTATACATTTATTATGTTTAGTTTCTTTATCATTAGGAGTAACAAACCTTTTACCGTTTCCAGCACTAGATGGCGGAAGAATAGTACTTTTAATTATTGAAGGAATTAGAGGAAAAGCACTTAGTGAAGAAATAGAAATGAAGATACAATCGATGGGATTCCTTTTATTGATAATGATTGCATTTTATGTAACATACCAAGATATATTAAGATTGTTTTAGGAGGAAATAAAAATGAGATGTAGAATATGTGGAGCAAAATTAGCTAAAGAAGGCGATATTTGTAGCAATTGTTATAAGTTGTATCAAGAAGAAGAAAAATTAAAAGATGATGTAAATGAAAGACTTGTTGTAAAAAGAAAATATTCTATTAAATACAATTTGCTTAGATATATGTGGGTAATTCTTGTTTTAGTTCTTTCTATAATAGTATGTATTTCTAGTGCACAGTTTTTAGCTAGCTTAGGCTTAGTATGCTTAAGTTTTGTAATTATGGGATTATTACTTTTTCTTGATAAAAGAATAGCTAAAGGAACTAAAGCTGTATTTTATGATACAAAAGTAGTTTATCAATTTCATTTTTGGGTTATTAATACCGATAAGACAGTTAAATATGAAAATATAACAGAAGCTTTAATATATAAACCAAGTTTTAGCCAAAAAAGAACAAATTTAGGAGATTTATGTGTTTATGCAAAAGGAACATTACCTGGTGCAACATTATTAAACGGTTTCCAAATAAAAAATGTTGAAGATCCAGAAACAGTACTTGAACAAATATCTGAAATAATTAATTCATAAAATAAGAGGGAAGTATGTCAAAATATATAAAAGAAGTTTTCAATGATTATAAAGTAAATAGTAATTTAATAGATGCAGAAATTGAGAATGTCGATTTATATAAGAAAACAAATAAATTACAAGTGAGAATAGCATCATCAAAGGAAATTACTTTGCCAGAAATTGACGAGTTTGAAGATTATTTAGTAAGAAGATTTAAAGTTAGTAAAGCCTCTTTAGATATAAATTATCATGATTTAGAAATAAAACAAAATATTTCTGAAGATTGGAATAGTATTATTAGTTATATATCTAAAAAAGAACCTTTTAGTAAATCAATTCTTTCTAATAGTAAAGTAGAACTTGAAGATAAAGTTGTAAAAGTAAAGCTTCCAATGAAGGGTGCTTCTTTTTTGCTTGCTCAAAAATTTGATAAAGGAATAGAACACTTATTAGGAAATTTATATAATAAGACTTATTCTGTTGAATTTATTGAAAATGATTCAGAAGAATTAAAGCAAATGCTTGAACTAAAAAAGCAAGAGGATGAAAAAATAGCATTAGAAGAAATGAAAAAACAAGCTGTTATAGATGCTGAAATAGAAAAAGAGAGAAGAAGAATTCAAGCAGAAAAAGAAAAGCAAAGAAAAATAGACGAAGAAAATACTATTAAAGAAAAAGTAAAAGAACAAAGCCCAGAATTTGCAGCTAAGATAGAGGCATATGAGGCTGAAAAAGAAGAAAATAAAGATGTGGTTTCACCACTAATTTTAGGAAGAAATTTAGTTATAAGAACAGAATTGACAAAAATAGAATCTATACCGATGACAGAAGAAATAGATATGAAAGTATGTGTTGATGGCATTATATTAGATGGTTCACTAGATTCTAGAGACATTAAAAATGAAAAAGCTATTTTAATGTTCAATTTATTTGATGGAACAAGTACTATTGGCGTAAAAGCATTTTTAGATAAAGAAAAGGCAAAAGTAGTAAAAGATAGAATTTCAAAAGCAAAAGGCTTAAGAATAGAAGGAAATGCAAAATATAGTACATATTCTAAAGAAGTAGAAATAATGGCAAATACCATAATTGAGTCTATCGGTTTTAAAGAAGAAGAAAGAACAGACAAAGCAGAAGAAAAGAGAGTTGAACTTCATATGCACACCCAAATGAGCCAATTAGATGCAGTTACACCATGTGAAGATTTGATTAAAAGAGCGATTAAATGGGGATGGAAATCAATTGCTATTACAGACCATGGCGTTGTTCAAAGCTTTCCTGATGCACATCATTTACTTCAAAAAGTTGGAGACAAAATAAAAGTATTATATGGAGTAGAAGCATATTATTGCCCTGATAAAGATCCATGTGTTTCAAATTCAAAAGGACAAGATATAGATACAGAATATTGCGTATTTGACTTGGAGACAACAGGTATTTCTCATATTACAGAGAAAATTACAGAAATTGGTGCAATTAAAATAAAAAATGGAGAAATAGTAGATACTTTTGAAACATTTGTAAATCCTGAAAAACCAATTCCAGAAGAAGTTGTAAATGTTACACATATTACAGATGATATGGTAAAGGATAGCGAAACAATCGAAAAAGTTATGCCTAAATTTCTAGAATTTATAGGTGATAGTGTTCTAGTTGCACATAATGCGGATTTTGATATTGGATATTTAAAATATAATTGTGAAGTTCTAGGATTAAAATTTGATAATTCTCACATTGATACTTTGCGTCTAGCAAAAGCAATTTATCCAGAATTTGGAAGGTATAATTTAGGATATATTGCTGAAAAACTAAAAATAAAAGTTGATGTAGCACATAGAGCATTAGATGATGTTAAAACATTAGTACAAGTTTTTAAAGAAATGATTTTAAAAGCAAAAGATAATAATGCAAAGACAATAGATGATTTTGATAATGTTTTTGAAACTGATTTTAGAAAATTACCTACATATCATATGATAATTTTAGCAAAGAATTATGTTGGACTTAAAAATCTATATAAATTAGTTTCATATTCACATGTAGATTATTTTTACAAAAAACCTAGAATTTTAAAAACTGTATTAGACAAACATCGTGAAGGATTAATTATAGGAAGTGCGTGTGAAGCAGGTGAATTATATAGAGCAATAGTTGCAGAGAAAACAGATGAAGAGCTAGAGGAAATTGCAAAGTATTATGATTATTTAGAAGTGCAACCTATAGGAAATAATGGCCATTTAATTCGTGAAGGACAAGTAAAATCAGAAGAGGATTTAAGAAATTTCAACAAAAAAATTGTAGCATTAGGAGAAAAATTAAATAAGCCAGTTGTAGCAACAAGTGATGTTCATTTTATGGATCCACAAGATGAAATTTATAGAAGAATTTTGCAAGCTGGTCAAAAATATGAAGATGCAGATAATCAAGCACCATTATATTTAAGAACAACAGATGAAATGCTTCAAGAATTTGAATATTTAGGAAAAGAAAAAGCTTATGAGATAGTAGTTACAAATACAAATAAAATATCTGACATGTGTGAAAAGATAAGGCCAATTTCACCAGAAAAATGTCCCCCACACATTCCTGGATGCGAAGAAGATATTAAAAATATTGCTTATAAAAAAGCTCATGAATTATATGGTGACCCACTTCCAGAAATAGTTCAAACAAGATTAGATAAAGAATTAAATTCTATCATTAGCAACGGATATTCAGTTATGTATATTATAGCACAGAAGCTTGTTTGGAAGTCTAATGAAGATGGATACATAGTTGGTTCAAGAGGATCTGTTGGATCTTCGCTTGTTGCATTTATGACAGGTATAACAGAAGTTAATTCACTTCAAGCACATTATAGATGTCCAAAATGTAAGTTTTCAGACTTTTCGGATTTTGGATATGATAACGGATATGATTTACCAGATAGAGACTGTCCAAAATGTGGAACAAAACTTGCAAAAGACGGAATGAATATCCCATTTGAAACTTTTTTAGGATTTAATGGTGATAAAGAGCCTGATATTGACTTGAATTTCTCTGGTGAATATCAAGCAAAAGCACATAAATATACTGAAGTAATATTTGGTAAAGGTACAACCTTTAAAGCTGGAACAGTTGGTACAGTTGCTGAAAAGACAGCATTTGGTTATGCAAAAGGTTATTATGAAGATAAGAACATTCACAAGCCTAATGCAGAAATTGCCAGAGTATCAAAAGGATGTGTAGGAGTTAAGAGAACTACAGGTCAACACCCCGGAGGAATTATCGTTGTTCCAAAAGGAAGAGAAATATATGAATTTACACCAGTTCAGCACCCAGCAGATGATTCTGGATCAGACATCATTACGACACATTTTGATTATCACTCAATAGATGGTAACTTATTAAAACTTGATATTCTAGGTCATGATGATCCAACAGTTATTCGTATGTTACAAGATTTATCAGGTATTGCACCAACAGATATACCACTTGATGATAAAGAAACAATGAGTATATTTAATTCTACAGAAGCATTACATGTTACTCCAGAATCAATAGATTCAGAAGTTGGAACTTATGGAATTCCTGAATTTGGTACACAATTTGCAAGAGGGATGCTTTTGGATACACATCCAACAACATTTGATGAACTTATTAGACTTTCTGGATTGTCACATGGTACTGATGTATGGTTAGGTAATGCCCAAACATTAATTGAAGATGGAGTTGTAACATTAAAAGAAGCTATATGCTGTAGAGATGATATTATGGTATACCTTATGAAAAGAGGATTACCACCAGATAAAGCATTTAAGATAATGGAAACTGTACGTAAAGGAAAAGCTTTGAAAGATCCAGAGAAATGGGAAAGTTTTAAAGCCATAATGAAAGAATACGATATTCCAGATTGGTATATAAAATCTTGTGAAAAAATTAAGTACATGTTCCCAAAAGCGCATGCTGCTGCTTATGTTACAAATGCAGTTAGAATCGCTTGGTTTAAAGTACATATGCCACTTGCATATTATGCTGCTTATTTTTCAATAAGAGCAAAAGCATTTGATGCTGAATATATGATATATGGTCAAAAAAAGGTAAAAGAAAAAATGGCACAAATAAAGAACCTTGGAAACGATGCATCAGACAAAGATAAAGATATGTACGATGATCTTCAATTAGTAAATGAGATGTATGAAAGAGGATTTGAATTTTTACCAATAGATTTATATAAATCTCACAGCACGAACTTTTTAATAGAAGACGGAAAACTACGTCCACCACTAAACAGTATGGCAGGACTAGGACCAATAGCTGCAGAAAGCTTATACCAAGCCAGATTAGAAGAACCATTTGAATGTATAGAAGACATGCAAGTAAGAGCAAAAGTTGGAAAATCAGTTACAGAATTATTAGATAAATTTGGATGCTTAAAAGGCATGACAAAATCTAATCAAATGAGTCTTTTTGTATAAAAGCAGGAGAAGTTATGAAAGAATATATTTTAGCAAATGCAAATTGGAATAATATAGTTTTATACATAATTGGAATAAATATTTTAGGATTTATTGCAATGGGCTGGGATAAATGGAAAGCTCAAAGAAATAAATGGAGAACTCCTGAGGCAACTCTTATGGGGATTTGTGCTTTAGGTGGAGGAATTGGTACTATACTTGGAATGTATACTTTTAGACATAAAACTAAAAAACTTAAGTTTACAGTAGGCATGCCAACAATACTAATTGCAGAAATAGTTGGAATTATATATTTTTTTGCGAGTAAATAAAGGAGAATTATTATGAAGAAAAAATATTTATTTATAATAACATTTCTAATTTGCCTTTTTGCTAATGTAATTGTATGCGAAGCAACTAACGATAAGTTTTATTATGATGGACTTCCAAAAGAAGTATCTATGCCACAATCTGATGCTGTTGAAGAAAATAAAGAATATGATGATACTGCTACTTTCACTTTAGCAGAAACTAATGTATTAAGATCCTTAGCAACAGTTTTAAGAGTACTACTTTTAGTAGCTTACATAATTTCAACAATTATAAGAGTATTGAAAAATATAGTCAAAAATAAAATTAGTAAAGAGTTCATGACAGAAAATAAGGAAAAGATTATAATTACTATCCTTTTTGGAATTTCAATTATTATTATAAATAGTATAAGGATTTTTAGTGAACCAATCACTTTGTTAATTACATATTTAGTATCAATTTTATTATTAGGATTAATAGCATGTGTAATGGCTAAAGAAGATAAAAAAGGAATGTTTATTAGTGTACTAAAAGAAGGATGCCAATATTTACTTTATGCTGCTTTGTTATTAGTAATGATTTTACTAGGATTTGGAATTATTGAAAGAGTTTAAGATATAAGTTTCTGATTAATAAAATATTTACTCAAATGGTAGAAATGGAGGGCTTTTTTATGAAAAGACTTACCAAGGAAATCAAAAAAAAGAATAAAAAATATAAAATACTCGCAGTTGATGATGATCAGAGCGTAATTGATTCATTAGCTAAACCCATTAAAAAAATGGGTTATAAATTAGTTGGATGTACAAATCCAAATGAAGCCATAGAAAGAATAGAGAATGAACACTTTGATTTAATGATTCTGGATTATATGATGGATCCAATTCGTGGTGATGCAGTTGTAGAAGAAATAAGAAAATTTGATAAAGAATTATATATTATTCTTTTTACAGGACATAAATCTTTAGTTTCACCTTTAAAAACAATAAAGAAATTATCAATACAAGCATATTGTGAGAAAGAAGATAAATTTGATCAATTGCTATTATTAATTGAATCTGCATTTAAATCAATTGAGCAAATGCAAATAATCAAAGAAATGAACACAGAATTAAAGGAGTCAAAAGAAAAACTAGAGAAGGCATATCTAGAAACAATAGAAATGCTAAGATACACAGTTGAATTAAAAGATGCATATACAAGAGGGCATTCTGATAGAGTAGCTGCGTATTCAGTATTAATAGGTGAAGAACTTGGATTATATGATAAAGACTTAAGAGTATTAAATATAGGCGGAATGTTTCATGATATAGGAAAAATAGGGATTCCAGATACAATATTATCTAAAAAAGGAAAATTATCAGATAGTGAATATGAAGAAATAAAAAAACATCCTATTATAGGAAAACAAATTATTGCTAACAGCACAATATTTAGAGATATTGTTCCAATAGTATATTCACATCATGAAAGATATGACGGAGAAGGTTATCCACAAGGAATAAAAGGAAAGAGGATCCCATTTTTAGCAAGAATTGTTGCTGTTGCTGATGCTTTTGATGCTATGACATCAAAAAGGTCATATAGAGATGAACTTGATTTAGATGTTGTTAAAAATAATATTATTGAGGGGGCTGGTAAGCAATTTGATCCAGAAGTTGCAGAAGCAATGGTTAGAATATTAGATAATAAATTTGATAAAATAAAAGAAATAAAATTAAAATTTGCAAGTTAAATTAACGGGGACGGACTTACTGGCAGAAGCCAACTAGTCCGTCCTTAAAAAAATGAAATGAATCTTGTTAAAAAAATAGGTATATGATATAATGAACAACATAAAAATAGAAATATTTTAAGGATGTAGAAGTGGAGAAAAATTGATGTTAGAAAAATTGCTATTTAACATGTTTGCTTTTTCGTTTTTCATTATAGTTTTCTTGAAAATAATAAGAAAAAATGATACTAATTATTTTTTATCTTTAATTTTAGAAGCTATAGGAATCACGATTAGTTTTATTGTATTAAAATTTAATATAGAAGAAAAATTATTTTGGGTAATCATCAGATATATATTTGCTATAGTAATACCACTATGCATTATTATTATAGAATTATGTGGAATTAATTTTTCTGAATTATTAAGTATCTGTACAGCAAAACTTTCAATAATGTTTGGGGATTCCAAAAAGGCAAAAGATATTTTAATAAAATTAGTTTCAAAATATCCTGAAAGTTATTTGGGACACAAGTTTCTTGCTCAAATATATGAAAAAGAAGGTGGCATGAGACGTGCAATAGACGAATATGTTACAGCAGTTGATATCAATAAAAAAGACTATAAATCTTATTTTAAAATAACAGAATTATTAAAAAATTTAGGTAAAAGAGAAGAAGCAATTGAAATGCTAAATCATCTAATAAAAATAAAACCAGATTGTTTTGAAGCATCTTGTTTATTAGGGGATTTATTATGCGAAGAAGAAAGATTTAAAGAAGCAGCAAATGTATATAGTGAAGCTTTAAAGTATAATCCTGCTTCTTATGATTTATACTATAATTTAGGAATTGTTTATACAAGATTGAGCGATTTTCAACTTGCAAAAGAAATGTATGAAAAAGCTGCAGCTATTAATCATAGAATGTATGGTGCTGGCTACAATTTAGGATTGATTGCATTTATACAAAGAGATTATGATACAGCTCAAAGATATTTTGAAAGCAGTTTATATGATGATTTTGAAGCAATATCTTATTTTCAATTAGCTAAAATAAGTATGTTAAAAGGTGAAAAAGATAAAGCAATTGCATTTCTTAATAAGGCAATTGAATTAGATCCAAGTTTATTAAAACTAGTTGATTTAGAGAAGTGTTTTGAAAAAATAAAACAACATATTTCTGTTTCTGTAAAATTAGATGGAAAAGAAGAATATGAAGAAGAAGCAGTAGTAGACGAAGATGATAAGCCTTTTGAATACGAAGATTATAGTAATGGTTATAAGAGAAATAGTATTATTATAGAACAAGAAAAATTAGCAAGACAATATTTAGAAGCTTCAGCTAAACTAATTGAAGAAATGAGTGAAAATACTACTAAAAAAGAAGTAAACGAAAGATTAGATTATCTTTTTGGAAAAGAAAAAAATAAAAAAATTGAAGAAGCAGAAAAGAAAGAAGCTATAGATAAGTTTCTTGGAATAACTGAAGAAAAAGTCAATAAAGAAATTGATAATATAGATAAACAAAAGTATGCAGGTAAAAACTAATCCTGCATAAAAGAGAGGAAAAGGTGATTTTATGGAAAAATCAATAACAGTTGTAGGTGGAGATTTACGTATTGTAAAACTTGTAGAAATGTTGGATAAGGATGGGTATGAAGTTTATACTTATGGACTTGAAAATGCAGACGAGTTACTTTGTCTGGAAGGAGTTGCAATGTGCCCAACATTAGAAGAGGCTGTAAGCCATTCAAAAGTTGTTATTGGACCAATTCCTCTATCAAGTGATAAAAAAAGAGTTTCTACACCATTTGGAAGAAACTTTGTTGAGTTAGAAGACTTTATAGAAGTTTTAAAAGGAAAATACCTTATTGCAGGAAATATTGGAATAAAAGAAGAACTTGATGCAAATCAAATTCAATGTACAGATTTATTAAAAAGAGAAGAATTTTCTGTTTTAAATACAATTGCAACAGCAGAAGGAACTATCCAAATTGCAATGGAGGAAACGCAAAGAACAGTGCATGGTACTAATACTTTAGTTATGGGATTTGGTAGAATTGGAAAAGTATTAGCAAAAATGTTAGATGGAATAGGTGCTAAAGTATATTGTGAAGCAAGAAAAGATGAAGATATATCATGGATAAAAGCATATGGTTATAATCCAATTCATTTAAATGACTTAAGTGAGAATTTAGGAAAATTTGATATTATTATAAATACAATTCCTTTTCAATTGTTAGATAGTGAGAAATTAGATTTAGTAAAAAAAGAAGCTGTAATTATAGATTTGGCTTCTAATCCTGGTGGAGTTGATAGAAAAGCTGCAAGAGAAAAAAATTTAAAAGTAATATGGGCATTATCATTACCTGCAAAAGTTGCCCCATTAACTTCAGCAGAATTCATAAAAGAAACATTGTATCACGTATTAAGAGAAATATAAATAAAAATTCATATGATAAATTGGAGGTGTAATTATGGCAAAGGGAAAACATTCTGCTGATGGTGGTGGATATTACTTTGATCAAAAAAACGAAAGAATAGAAGAAAAAAACGATATAAACAATGATGAATATTACGAAGAATATGATGATGAACCTAATATAACTAAAATAAAAATTATTTGTGCTTTAGTTGCAATTATTGTAATTGTTGGAGTTGCATTATTTATATCAACAAGAGGATCAAATAAAGACAATAGTGAGAATTTAGTTCAAACTAATACTGTTGCAGAACCAATCGCTATGGAAAGTACATATGAGGGTTACAAAGTATTAGGCAAGATAAAAATAAAAAAACTAAATGTTGAACAATACATATTAGATTCAACTGAAGAAGAAGCATTAAAAAAGGGAATTTCTAAATTGTATGGTGGTTCATTGAATAATTATGGAAATTTATGCTTAGCGGGGCATAATTTTGATAATATGTTTGGAAAATTGAACGAATTAGACAAAGGAGATATTATCACAATTGTAGAAAAAGATTTTTCTGAAACAGAATATGAAGTTAAAGATATATTAACTGTTGAGCCAACAGATTTAGAAGCATTAATTCCAGATGAGAATAAAGTTGAAATTACATTAATTACATGTGAAAGTGCTTCAACAGAAAGACTTATTATAAAAGCAGAAGAAAAATAGATTTCATAAGAAAAAGGAATGGTGAATAATGAGAGTAATAAAAAAAATAATTGCAATTTTATTAATTTTGTTAGCATTATATAATGTACTTACAATCAATCATGTTAATGCTTCTCAAGCGAGTATTAGCGTTTCGAGCGATGTAGTAAAAGGTAGTAATTATACAGTAACAGTTAATATTCCAAGCGATGCAATTGGTTATCAAGGTATAATTAAAGTTACATATAGTGATAAATCAACAGATTCAAGCGGAATGTTAATCAAATGGGATCCTGATTTAGAAAATCATCCTGGAAATATGACTGCTTCTTTTACTGCAAAAGCAGCAGGGAAGGCAACAGTTACTGTGGAAGACTGTACGATTTCAGATAAAAAAAGCAACCATATAGATCCACCTAATTCAATTACTTTTAATATTGCGGAAAAAGAAACTACAGTAAAAAACAATGTAGTAAACAATACAACTACTAATACAAACACAAACACAAGTGCTAATACAAGTACAAATACTAGTAGTACTAACACAAATACTTCACCAACTACAACAGTTACATTTAAAGATGTTAACGAAACAGTATATGCTACAGTAGATGATTTGAATATTAGAAAAAGTTATTCAACTAGTAGCTCTGTTATAGCAAAAATTAGTGAAGGAACTAAATTAACAAGAACAGGTATTAGTGATAAGTGGTCTAGAGTTGCATATAAAGGACAAACTGCTTATGTTTCTTCACAGTATTTATCAACAACTGCTCCAAAAGAGAAAGAAGTTACATTTAAAGATGTAAATGAAAAAATGTATGCAGTAAGAAATTGTAATGTAAGAGAAGGATATTCAACAGATACTGAACAAGTTGGCTCATTGAAGTTAGGAGAAGAAATAACAAGAACAGGTGTAGGAAGTAATGGCTGGTCTAAAGTAACATATAAAGGAAAGACAGCATATGTATTAACAAGTTTGCTTTCTTCTAAAAAACCAAGTGATGAAGAAAACACTGTATCAAGTGTTGCAAATAACACTGTGAATAATTCTGTTACAAATGTAGTTGAAGATTCAAATAAAGTTTCAAAAGAAGAAGTATTAAATATTATAAAAGATGAAGTAGGTGTTTTACCAGAAGTTGGAATAAATCCAGCAGTAATTACATTTACAGTTATTACTGCTATAGCAATTATCACTTCATTAATCATTATTTATAAAAAGAAAACAGAAAAATAATTGGAGGTATGGCAGTATTATTATGGCAGAATTAATTGATGGAAAAGAACTTGCAAAAAAGATTAGAAGTGAATTAAAACAAAAAGTGGAAGTTCTAAAAGAAAAAGGAATTAATCCTAAACTTGCAGTTATTATGGTTGGTAATGACCCAGGTTCAACTGTTTATGTAAAAAACAAATCAAAAGCATGTGAAAAAGTTGGAATAGAATTTGAAGAGTATTTATATGACGAAGATTTAACAGAAGAAGAATTACTAAAAGTAATTGATAAGCTTAATAAAGATGATAGTATTCACGGAATATTATTACAAAGTCCTGTTCCCAAAAGTATTAATATTAATAATGCTTTTAAACATATTTCACCAGAAAAGGATGTTGATGGATTTAATCCGGTTAATGTTGGAAATTTAAGCATAGGAGAAGATGCATTTATTTCTTGTACACCGTATGGAATTATAAAAATGTTTGAAGAATACAATATTGAAACAGAAGGAAAGAATGCAGTTATCTTAGGAAGAAGCAATATTGTTGGAAAACCTATGATTCAATGCATGCTAGCTAAAAATTCAACTGTAACTGTATGTCATTCAAAAACAAAAAATATTGATCAAATAACAAAAAATGCAGATATTTTAATTGCAGCTATCGGAAAACCAAAATTTGTAACAAAAGATATGGTTAAAGATGGTTGTGTAGTAATAGATGTAGGAATTAACAGGAATGAAGACGGAACAATATGTGGGGATGTTGATTTTGAAAATGTAAAAGAGAAAGCAAGCTATATAACACCAGTTCCTGGAGGAGTTGGACCAATGACAATAGCAATGCTATTAAATAATTTGGTAAAAGCTGCTGAAAAAAGATTATAAAAAATATTAGGGGCATAGAGAAATCTATGCTCTTTTTTTATGAAAGGAAAAATATGAATTATGAAAAATATGAATTATTATGATATTTATTTATCAAGAATTGATATAAGTAATGAAAATAAATTAAAACTATTAAAAAAATTTGGAAGTGCAGAATTAATTTTAAAGCAATCTAAAAGTGAATTACTAAATGAAGGATTTGAAGAAAAAACAGTTGACAAAATACTTAATTCTGATTTTAAAAATATGAAAAAATATATTGATTATATGAATAAAAATGATATTAAAATTATTTCATGTACCCAAAATAATTATCCAACAATTTTGAACCAAATTAGTAATAAACCAGTCTATATATATGTAAGGGGAAATATTCAAAATCTGTATGGAGACAATATAGCAATTGTTGGCTCAAGAGAAGCAACAGACTATGGAAAAAAAGTTTCAAGAAAAATTGCAAAAGAATTAGCTGATAAAGGCATAAATATTGTTAGTGGTTTAGCAATTGGAATTGACAAATATGCTCATCTTGGTGCACTTGATAGTAAAATTGGAAAAACAATTGCTGTACTTGGCACAGGAATATCAGACTTTGAAGTTTATCCATATGAAAATAAAAAACTATTTGAAAGAATTTTGAAAGAAGGTGGTACAATTGTATCTGAATTTTGTTTGGGATCAAAGCCGATGAAATATCATTTTCCGCTAAGAAACAGAATTATAAGTGGATTATCTAAAAAAGTGATTATTGTTGAAGCAGGATCCAAAAGTGGAAGTTTGATTACTGTTGATTATGCTTTAGATCAAGGAAAAGATATATACGCAGTACCAGGAAATATAACTTCAAAACAATCAGAGGGCACAAATTATTTACTATTTGAAGGTGCAAATATATTGAATAAAATAGAAGATATATTTTAATAAAAAAATAATAAAAAAGGGCTTTATATTTTTAACGAAATGTAATATAATACAAACGATATTATAGGATTATATCGTTTAACAAAGGAGGATTTATGAGTAAAGATAGTAGCGAAACAAGAAGAATAAAAACTTCAGATTTGAAAAAGAATAGAACAAGGAAAAATAGAAACTCAAAATCAAACAAAGAAAAAGGTAAATTCAAAAATAAACATCCTAAAGCAGCTAAAATTATTAAGTGGACCATTTTATCATTAATATTATTATTAATCATAGGTACAGGAGTTTTAGTAGGTGCTTTTATAGGAATTTTTGGCGATGAATTAAAAATAGATCCAGCAACATTAGTTGTAGGACATGAAAACTCTACAGTTTTTGATGCTGACGGAAATCAAATTGCAATTTTAAGTGGTGGAACAAAGAGAAAGAGTATTAGTATGGCAGATATGTCTGAATACTTGCCAAAAGCTTTTGTTGCAATAGAAGATGAAAGGTTTTATTCACATAGAGGTGTTGATATTCCTAGAACAGTATATGCAACGCTAACATATGTATTACACAGAGGTAATTCTAAATTTGGTGGAAGTACTATTACGCAACAGGTTATTAAGAATATCACTCAAGATAAAGAGAGAAGTTCTTTTGCTGGTGCTCTAAGAAAAGTAAAAGAAATTTCAAAAGCATTCCAAGTTGAAAATTATTTATCAAAAGATCAAATTCTAGAGTTATATTTAAACTTAATATTCATGGGTGGAGACGATATAAATGGTGTTGAATTAGGAGCAGTTTATTATTTTAATAAATCTGCAAAGGATTTAAGTATTGCAGAGTGTGCTTATTTAGCAGGTATAAACCATTCTCCAAATCTATATAGACCATTTTATGATTATGCAGATAAAAATGATCCAGCAGCAGAAAAAGAAAAGAATAATGAATTAATCAAGAAAAGAACAAAGACAGTTCTTGGAAAGATGAAAGAACTAGAATATATAAATGAAGAACAATATAAATTAGCAGTTGCAGAAGTAAATGAAGGATTAAAGTTTGAAAAAGGAGAAAGCGCTTCTGTTACTACAGATGTATCATATTTAACAGCTGCTGCAATAGATCAAATTCTTGATCAAATTATTACAGAGTCTAACAATGAGGATATGAACAGAGATACTGCTGAAATGTTATTATATAGTGGTGGATATAAAATATATACTACACAAAAAACAGATATTCAAAAAATACTTGAAGAAGAAATTGTAAAACCAACATGGTATACAAAAGGAACATATTATGATAATGAGAAAAATAAAATAGAAGAAAATTCATTACCATCTATGGCAATAATAGATTATCACAATGGTCATGTTGTTGCAGCAGCTTCAGCTGTTGGACCTAAAGACGAAAGAACAGCAACAACTAAACTTGGTTTTATGAATTATCCTACAAAAATTAATAAACAAACAGGATCATGTATGAAACCTATATCAGTTATTGCACCAGGATTGATAACTGGAACAATTACTGGAGCAACAGTTTATAATGATGTATGGACAGATTTTGGAGGAGGATACCATCCAAAAGATTATGATTATTATAGAGGATTAATCAATATGCGTAAAGCGATTGAAGTTTCTGCAAATGTTCCACATGTTAAAGCTTTATCAAATATTGGCGTAGAGGTATCTGTTGAATTTTGTAAGAGTGTTGGATTACCAGATTTTTCTAAGAGTGGTTTATCATTAGCATTAGGAGGAATTGAAGATGGAGTTTCTCCATTTGAGATGGCTAGTGCTTATGGCGCAATAGCAAACAAAGGTGAATATGTTACACCAACATTCTATACAAAAGTTACAGATTCAAAAGGTAATATAATTTATGAACCAAAACAAGAAAAAACAAGAGTAATGACAGAACAAAATGCATATATAGAAACAAATATCTTAACACAACCAGTTATTTCAGGAACAGCTACTTATTGTAAAATGCCTGGAATAGAAACAGCAGCTAAAACAGGAACAACAAATAAAGATTATGATAGATGGCTTTGCGGCTATACTCCATATTATTCTGCTGCAGCATGGTATGGTTATGAATATAGTGCTGTTGTACATTATAGTAATGGAAATCCAGCAGGAAAATTATGGGCAGCAGTTATGAAAGCTGTTCATCAGGATTTAGAAAACAAGAATTTTGATGTTCCAGAAGGAATATTAAGAGCATCAGTATGTAGATTATCTGGTAAATTATCTTCAGAAGCTTGTGGAGAAAATGCATATACAGAAGTATTTACAAAAGAGAATATTCCTACAGAACATTGTGAAGGTCATGTTGTAGTTAGAATATGTAACGAGACAGGTTTATTAGCTACAGATTTCTGCCCAGCTGAAAATGTTACAGAAAAGGCAATCGGTGGAATACCAGAAAAAGAAATAGATGCTATATGGAGACCAATGAATCCAGAAGAAGCTATAACAGATATACCAACTGAAAGCTGTAATATTCATATAGGGCCACTTGTAGATCAAAAGCCAAAAGAAGAAAAGAAAGATGATAACACAAATACAGCTAATACAAATACAACTAATACAAATACAACTAATACTGTAGCTCCAACACCAGGTCCAAATACTAACAGTACAACTAATACAGTTCCAACAAATACTGTAGATCCTGAACCAGGTCCAAATACTAATACTACAACTAATACAGTTCCAACGAATACTGTAAATCCTGAACCAGAACCAAATACTAATAGTATATCAAACACATCTGAAAGTGATTAAAATAACCACATAAATAATTCATAGTAAATAGGGCAGGTTTTATAAATCTGCCCAAATATTAATATAAAGGAGAGAAACACATGAGTATCAAATTTTTTAATACGCTAACACGTAAAAAAGAAGATTTTAAACCAATTAATGAAAAAGAAGTGAGAATGTATTCATGTGGTCCTACAGTTTATTATTTTGCACATATAGGAAACTTAAGAGCGTATTTATTTATGGACAATTTAAGAAGAGTTTTAAAATATAATGGATATAACTTAAAACATGTTATGAATATAACAGATGTTGGTCATCTAGTGTCTGATGCTGATGAAGGTGAAGACAAAATGATGAAAGCAGCTAGAAGAGAAAATAAAAATCCATTTGAAATAGCTAATTTCTATATGGATGCATTTTTAAAAGATATTGATAAATTAAACATAGATAGACCAGAGATTATTGCTAGAGCAACAGAACATATTGATGTAATGGAACAATATGTTAAGAAAATTATAGATAATGGATACACATATCAAACAGAAGATACTGTATATTTTGATACTTCAAAATTAAAAAAATATGGTTATTTGTCAAACAGAAATGTTGAAGAACAAAAAGCAGGTGCAAGAGTTGATTTTGATGAAAATAAAAAGAATATTTCAGATTTTGCTCTTTGGATAAAAGCACCAGAAAACCATATTATGAAGTGGGATTCGTTTTTTGGAAAATCATATCCAGGATGGCATTTAGAGTGCTCTGCAATGGGGTATAAATATTTAGGAGACGAATTTGATATACATACAGGTGGTGTTGATCACATTCCTATTCACCATGAAAATGAAATTGCACAAGCTATGGGATTTTGTGGAAAAATACCAGCTCATTATTGGATGCATGTTGAATTTTTACAAATTAATGGTGGAAAAATGTCTAAGAGTTTAAATAATTTATATACATTAGAAGATTTAGCTCAAAAAGGATATGAACCACTTGTATATAGAATGTTTAATTTTACATCAAATTATAGAGCACAAATTAATTTTACATTTGAAGCAATGGATGCTGCTAAAACAGCTTTAGCGAGATTAAGAGATGGATATTTAAAACATAGTGAAGGTGAAGAAGATATTTCAGATGATGAGATTAGAGATTACGAAACTAGATTCTTAGATGCAATTAATGATGATTTAAATATGCCAGTTGCTATGAGTGTTGTATGGGATGTAGTAAAAAATCCTAAAAAGTCAAAAAAATTACAACAGTTATTATTAAAATTTGATGAAGTATTAGGATTAGATTTAAAAAATTATCAAAAAACAGAAAGTGTTTTACCAGATGAAATTCAAGAATTAATCAAAGGGAGAAATGAGGCAAGACAAAACAGAGATTGGGTTGAGTCTGATAGAATTAGAGATTTATTAATAAGCAAAGGATATTCTGTAAAAGATAGTAAAGAAGGAACATTAGTAGAGAAAATATAAATTACTTTGGAGGATCATTTTGAGATTATTAGAAGAAAAGGATAAAGAAGAATATAAAAAGTTCTTGGAAGAAAATCCAAGATGTAATTTTCAACAATCTCTTGAATGGGGAAATGTTAAAACAAGTTGGAAAAAAGAAGTAATATTGTCTGAAGATAAAAATGGCAAAATAAGAGGAAGTTTATGCGTATGGATTAGAAAAATGCCAATATTCGGAAATATTATGTATTCAGCAAGAGGACCTGTTTGTGATATTTATGATGAAGAAGTTATTAAAGACATTGTAGAAGGTGCAAAATTATTAGCAAATAAATATAAAGCATTTGTTTTAAGAATTGAACCAGATATTTTAAAGTCAGATGAAAAATTTAGAGATATTATATTAAAATATGGATTTAAGATAAAAGATGACAGCAAAGATTTTAAAGATGAAATTCAGCCTAGATTTGTGTTTAGATTGAATTTGAAAGATAAAACAGAAGATAAAATCTTTGAAGAACTTCATCAAAAAACAAGATATAATATAAGACTTGCTACTAAAAAAGGTGTAGAGATAAAAGAAGGAACAAGAGAAGACTTAAAAGATTTTCATAAAATAATGATTGAAACAGGAGAAAGAGACAATTTCATTATTAGACCACTAGAGTATTTTGAAAAAATGTATGATGAGATGGCTCCAGACCACATGAAAGTATTAATGGCATATCATGATGGCCAACCTATTGCTGGTATTATTCCAATTATGTATGGCAAAAAAACTTGGTATCTATATGGAGCAAGTTCTAATAGTCATAGAAACTTAATGCCAAATTATTTATTACAATGGACTATGATAAAAGAAGCAATAGCAAATGGATGTGATATGTATGATTTCAGAGGAGTTTCTGGAGTGGTTGACGAATCACATCCACAATATGGATTATATAGATTTAAAAAAGGATTCAATGCAGATTTTACAGAGTTTATTGGTGAAATTTATTTACCATTTAAACCATTAGTATACAAGATGTACAAGTTTGCAGAAAAAACATTTAGAACACTTAGAACATTGAAAAAGAACTTAAAAAAAGGAAAAGAGAAGTAGGATTTATATAATGAAAGTTATTGAAATAAAAAAAGAGGATTTGAAATATAATTTAGATTTGATTAATAATATTATTAAAGAAAATTCTCCAGATAAAAAAGTAAATGTTATAGCAGTTGTAAAAGCAAATGGATTAGGATTAGATATTGTAAAATATGCTAAGTTTTTATTGGGAAGCGGTATTACAGATTTAGCAGTCTCAACAAATGAAGAAGCTATTAAATTAGTAAAAAGTGAAATTGATTGTAATATTATGATGCTTTCTCCAACAATGATTGAAGAAGAATTAATAGAACTAGTAGAAAACAATATTACGGTTACAATAGGAAGCGTTGAAGAGCTAAAGTTACTTGAAAAAGTGGCACAAAACCATGAAGGTATTATTAAGGCTCAAATAAAAATTGACACAGGATTTGCAAGATATGGATTCTTATATACTCAAAAAGAAGAAATATTGAAATGCTATAATACGGTAAGCAATATTAAATTTACAGGAATATTTACACATTTCTCAAAACCAACAGATGAAAAGTGGACTAATACACAATTTAAAAGGTTTGCTGATATTTTAGAGTTCTTGAAACAAAATAATATTAACTATGGAATTTCACATGTATGTTCATCTACAGCATTTCTTAAATATCCATATATGTATTTAGATGCTGTAAGACTTGGATCTATTATTCAAGGGAGAAGTGTATTAGCTAAGAATAGATTTAAAGAAGTAGGTACATTCAAATCTCAAATTACAGAAATAAAAGATGTACCTAAAGGTTATAATATAAGTTATAGCAATACTTATAAAACAAAAAAGGCCACAAGACTTGCTGTTGTACCAGTTGGATATTATGATGGCTTTAATAAAAATAGATTATTAGACGATTTTTCTTTTAGAAATAAAATAATATCTGTTTTGATGGAAATAAAAAAACTATTTACAGATTCAAGTTTAAGGGTTAAAATAAATAACGAGAGTTTTAAAGTAATAGGAAGACTTGGAATGTACCATTCAATTATTGATATTACCGGAAGAGAAGATATTAATATAGGGACAGAAGTTATTTTAGATATAAAACCATTGCAAGCTAATGAAGAAATAAGGAGGGAATACTTATAGTGGAAGAAAGCATAAAAGAAAAAAAAGGCTTTTTTAAAAGACTAAAAACAGCAATATTTAAAGTTGAAAACTATGGAGATTTCCTAGAAGAAAAGCTTTCTCCAGCTATTAAATATTTTTTAATTTTAATCTTATTAGTAGCAATAATTATTTCATTAGTATCTACGTATTACTATTATAAAGAAATAACAAAGGGAATTTCTTATATAAAAGATGAATTACCAGAATTTTCAATGACAGATGGAATATTAAAGTTTGATGAATATGTTGAAGGATATGACAACGAATATAATTTTAGTTTTGTTATAAACACATTTGAGATAAGTGATGCAGAAGTTGAAAGCTATGTAAAGAAAATACAACAGTCAACAACAGGTGTATTATTTCTAAGAGATAGATTCATTTTAAATGTAGGACCAGAAATGGATGTATTATCAGAGAAATATACAAATTTTGCTTCAGCTTATAATATTTCTATTTCGAATAAAAGTGATTTAATAAATCTTTTTAGTAATTCAGGAATTATTTCATTTTTTACATCATTATTTGCTGCTAGTATATTAACATATTATGTAATTTATGGAATTTCAATTTTTTCTGATTTATGTTTTGTTGCTATAGTTGGAATATTTATTGCTAGACTATGTGGTATTAGATTGAAAATTGCTGGAGCATTTGAACTATCAATTTACTCACTTACATTATCAGTTTTGTTAAGTTGTGTTTATAATTGTGCCAAAATTCTTTTTGGATTTACAATGGAATCTTTTGCAGTCTTCTATTTACTTATTGCATATGTTTATTTAATAGCTGCTTTATTTATAATAAAAGATGACTTAATAAAACAGCAACAAGAACTAGAAAAAATATATGAAGCTCAAAAAGAAGTAAAAATAGAACTAGAAAATGGTAATATAGAAATTCCAGAAGAAAAAGAAGAAAAAGAACAAGATAAAGACAATGCAGATGATAAAAAAGATACAGATGATAATAAAGAAGAACCAAATAATGAAGATACAGAGCTAGACGGTTCTGAAATTTAATAAAGGAAAGAGGACTTATGGAAAAAAACGAGAAACATAATAAAAAGAAAAATGAAAATATAAAAACTATCATTTTATCTGTTTTATTGTTAATAGTTATTGTACTTGGTGGTTTTGCATACTATCTAATGAACCAAAAACAAGAAGATGAAAAAGAATTAGCTTATACAGAATTAATTCAAAATATTAATGAAGACAAAGTTGAAAAAATCAAAATGAAAACTGGTAGCTATTCTGTAATAGTTACTTTAAAAGGAGAAGGCGAAGAAGAAGATAGACAGAAAACAGTATTAGTACCAAGTATTCAAGCTTTTATGGAATGGATTAATGAAAAAGTTGACAAAGAAGGAAAAGACATTGAATTAATAGAAGAAAATGTAAATCCAATTTTAAAAATTGTTGATACATTATTTTCATTATTACCAACTATTTTATTAGTAGTATTAATGATAATGTTTTTCAAGATGCAAGGAATTGGTGGAGACCAAGGAAAAGTATATGGTGGAGAAGATGGCTCAAAGCAATCTGATGTAAGATTCGAAGATATTGCAGGACTAGATGAAGAAAAAGATGAATTAATTGAAATTGTAGATTTTCTAAAAACTCCAAAAGCATATTTAGATATGGGAGCTAAGATTCCAAGAGGAATTTTATTATATGGTAAACCAGGAACAGGAAAAACTTTAATTGCAAAAGCAATTGCCGGAGAAGCAGGAGTTCCATTCATTTCTATGAGTGGATCTGAGTTTATTGAAATGTTCGCTGGACTAGGAGCTTCAAGAGTTAGAAGATTATTCGAAAGAGCTAAAAAAATTTCACCATGTATTGTATTTATAGATGAAATTGATGCTATAGGTTCTAGAAGAACAAGTAATAGTGGAGCAGAAACAGAAAATAACCAAACATTAAATCAATTATTAGTTGAGATGGATGGCTTTGAAACAAACGAAACAGTTATTGTTTTAGCAGCAACTAATAGACCAGAAATGCTTGATAAAGCTTTGCTTAGACCAGGAAGGTTTGATAGACAAATTACTATTCCAGCACCAGATTTAAATGGTAGAGAAGCAATATTAAAGCTTCATGGTAAAAACAAGAAAATTGCTGCTGATGTAGATTTTAAATCAATTGCAGGTGACACAGCAGGATTTACAGGTGCCGAATTAGCTAATATTTTAAATGAAGCCGCAATTATTGGAACAAGAAATAAACATACTGAAATAACAAATGAAGATATAGAAAGTGCTGTAAAGAAAATTACAGTAGGACTTGAAAAAACAAATAGAGTTATTTCAGAAAAGGATAAAAAATTAACTGCATATCATGAAGCAGGCCATGCAGTTGTAAGCAAATTCTTACCAACACAAACTGATGTAAAAGAAGTTTCTATTATTCCTAGGGGAGTTGCTGGTGGTTATACTATGTATAAAACAACAGAAGATAAATATTATGTGTCTAGGACAGAATTATTAGAAAAGATGGTTGCTTTAATGGGTGGTAGAGCAGCCGAGAAGATAGCTTTAAATGAAATATCTACAGGTGCTAGCAATGACATAGAAGTAGCTACTGGAATTGCTAGAGATATGCTAACAGTTTATGGTATGGATGATTCATTAGGTCCAATTTCTTTAAAAGTTGATGACCCATATGAATTGCAAATATTTGGAGATAAAGTAATAGATAAAGTAGGAAACCAAATTCAAGTGCTAATAGATTCTGCTTATGAAACTGCTCAAAAAATATTATTAGATAATATGGATATATTAGATAAAGTAGCTAATAAGTTAATTGAGCAAGAAAAGATTACAAGTGAAGAATTTGAAGAGTTTTTTAAATAAATTTTAAAATAGAGCAGTCTGTCTGCTCTATTATATTATAAGGAATACAAATGTTAAATAAAAAAGTAATTATAATAGTTTTAATTATAATAGTTTTAAGTGCAATAATTAGCAATTTCGTTAATCAAGATTTAAATGGAATGGATATAACTGTAATAGGTGATTCTATTATGAAAGGTTATGGGAATGAAGATAAAGGTTTCGAGCATTATTTTTCGAAAAATCTTTATAGATCAAAAATTAACAATTATGCTCAAGATGCTGCAACATTATCTGATAATAATGGAACAAGTTATACAGTTATAAAAGATGAAATAAATAGTATTAAAGGATATCCACAAATAATTTTGCTTGATGGTGGAGCAAATGACATTATGGGATATAATATTGGAACATATCCATATTCTAATCAAAAAGAGATTGGAAAAGTGAATACAGAAACAGAAGATGTAACAACAGGAGATACAGTTGTTAATAATTTTGAAGAAACAATAAAAATATTAAAAGAAAAATATCCACTTTCAAAGATATGTTATGTTCAAATGTTTTTAATTGATGACGAAACAATAAATCATATCACTGTAAATGAAGCAATTAAACCAGAATTAAAACAAAGAAGAGATGATTTGTGGAAGGAAATAAAAATTGCTTGTGAGAAATGGCAGATTGATTACATAGATGTATCTTCTAAATTTTCTAATACAGGACTTAAGTATAGGCAAGAGGATTGGATTCATATAAATGATGTAGGATACAAATATATTACTCCATATGTAATTAAAGAGCTTGATAAAATATATTAAAAGCGAGAAATTAATTCTCGCTTTTTATTTTTAATTCAATTTGTTTTCCATTTAAATATTCAAGCTTGCCGCTTGGACTCGTGAATGTAAATTTTAGAATATAACTATATAGTTCTTGTGTTTTGAGTTTATATTTTCTATTAGTTTCATAATCACCATATTTTCCGTCACCTAGAATAGGATAACCAATATGTGCTAAGTGAGCTCTGATTTGATGCGTTTTTCCTGTATGAAGAGTAATGTCAAGATGAGCAATATTATTTTTTATATCTTTTTTTATTATATGATACTCAGTAATGATTTTTGTATAATCTTTTCTAGGAACATCAGAAATATAAACAAAGCTTTTTTTGCTATCTTTAAATAAGTAACTTTCAAGAACTTGATGTTCAATTTTTGGAATCCCAACTACTTTGCAAAAATAATGTTTTTCTATTTCTTGATTTTTGAATTTATCCAATAATATTGAGAGTGCTTCATCATTTTTTGCAAACAATACAAGACCTTTTGTGTTTCTATCGATTCTATGGCAAGGATTAATATTATTTCCATATTTCTTTTTTAAAATGGAAGTTAATGTTTCCCCTGAGTAATTATCTTCAGTTACAGAAAGATTTTCAGGTTTATTAATTACTAAGATATTATCATCTTCATAAATGACTTCTAAATTATACTTTGGACTATTATATAATTGTTCATCTACTATATATAGAGTAATTTCATCATTTAAAGAAACATTACAATCACTATTTATTTTTACATCATTTATTCTTATATCTTTTTTCCTTAAAGCTTTATAAAAGATATTTTTATTTAGATTAGGAAAAAAATCAAAAACGAATAAACTAAGTTTTTTATTATCATATTTTTTACTAACAACTATTTTTTTCATGTAATTATTATATCAAAATCTTAATAAATTTCAATATTGACAGAAAAAACTATTTCTATTAAAATGATATACTGTAAATTTGAGATTTAATAACTTGATATTTTTTTTACTTTATGATAATATAACTAACGAATTTGTGTTTTTGTATTTTAAGGAGAAAATATGGAGAAAGCAATTGAACTAGGAATCGGTTTTGTAACTGGTAGATCTCATGTATGCAAAGTAATAAATAATTATTACAAAGACATGATTGAACAAGTTAGTAAACTAGATAGAAAAGTTAATATTACAATCTTTCTTTTATATGACTTAGGTTATGTTGGAGCAGAGAGAAATGACTTTTATAAAATAATTCCAGCAGTATATAAAGATATAGATGTAAGGTTTATTACACCAGAAGATATAGAAAAAGAAAAACAAAGATTAATTAATAAAAAACAATTAACTGAAGAAGAGGCTAACCTTTTCTTTGGAAATGGACATGCTAGAGGAAGAAATTCCTTGATGTATTTTGCATGTATGAATAACATGGATTATTTATTATTCTGGGATGATGATGAATATCCAGTTGCTTGTGTACAAGAGAATAATGAAATAATTTGGAAGAAACAAGAAAACATTAATGCACATTTAAGAAATATAGATAAAGCAAATGTTACTATTGGATATCACTGTGGTTATATTTCACCAATACCATTTGTTGATTTTGGAACAGATATAACAGAAGATGAATTTAGAAGCTTTATAGAAGTTGTAAGTAATGATATTGTTTCTTGGGAAAAAATAAAAAAGACAATTCAAGAAAATCATGGTATTACATATGCAGATAAGAGTATTTCTAATGGAAAAGGATTATACGAGATAGAGAAGCAAGGGGCAGGAAAATGGGTTGCAGGTTCAACATTGTGTTTGAACTTACATCATCTAGATAAAATACCAGCATTTTATAATCCTATGAATGCTAGAGGAGAAGATACATTCTTTTCTACAAGATTAGAAGATTCTACAGTATTAAAAATACCTGTATATCATTTTCATGATGGATTTTTACAATATAGTCAAATTATGTTAGAAAGGTTTCCAAAAGTATTTGAAAAAGCTGTTAATTCAGATTATGCTAATGGAACTAGATTCTTTAATGTAAGTATCGGTTGGGTTAGATATAAACCACTACTAATGTATCTTACAGATAAAGAACATTATAAGGAAAATATTGAAATTGTATTTAAAAACTTGGAAAAATGCATTCCAGCTATGAACAATGTATTTAAACAATTTGACTTCAATATTTTACTTAAAGAATTAAAAGAATATTCAGATAGAGTTGAACTAGATTATCAAGATTATCTAAGGACAAACGATATTTGGAATAGATTAAAAAATTAATATTATAATATTTTAAAGGAGGAGGTTTCTAAAATGAGAGATTATTTAGAAATTGAAGAAGTAAGAGCATTGGAGATTCTTGATTCAAGAGGAAATCCTACAGTTCAAGTTGAAGTAGTTGCAGGAGGATATAGTGGTATTGCTATGGTTCCATCTGGAGCATCTACAGGAGCTTTTGAAGCTTATGAATTAAGAGATGAAGATGGATCAAGATATTTAGGAAAGGGTGTTTTAAAAGCAGTTGAAAATGTAAACACAATTATAAGAGATAAAATTTTAGGAATGAATGTTTACGAACAAGCTAAATTAGACAAAACACTTATTGAATTAGATGGAACAAGTAACAAAACAAGATTAGGAGCTAATGCAATATTAGGCGTTTCTTTAGCAGTAGCTAGAGCAGCAGCAGCTTCTTTAGGAATGGAATTATATAATTATATTGGCGGAACAAATGCAAAAGTATTACCTACACCAATGATGAACATTATGAATGGTGGTAAACATGCTGATAGTACTTTAAGTGTACAAGAATTCATGATTATGCCAGTTGGAGCCAAAACATTTACAGAAGCTTTAAGAATGTGTGCTGAAATATATCATAACTTAAAGAAAGTTTTAAAAGCAAAAGGATTAGCAACAGGTGTTGGTGATGAAGGTGGATTTGCACCAAATGTTAAGAGCGAAGATGAAGCTATAGAATTAATTCTTGAAGCTATCGAAAAAGCTTCATATGTTCCAGGTGAAGAAGTATGCTTAGCATTAGACGTTGCTTCTACAGAAATGTATGATGAAGCTAAGAAAATTGGAAAAGAAGGAAGTTATTATTTCTGGAAAACAGATATATTAAAAACACCAGACGAAATGGTTGACTACTTAGAAGATTTAGTTAATAAATATCCTATTATATCAATCGAAGATGGTTTAGCAGAAGAAGATTGGGAAGGTTGGAAAAAATTGACATCAAGAATTGGTGATAGAGTACAATTAGTTGGTGATGATTTATTTGTAACTAATGTTGATAGATTAAGAAAAGGTATTGAAATGGGAGTTACAAATAGTATATTAATCAAATTAAACCAAATCGGTACATTAACAGAAACATTAGATGCAATTGAACTTGCTAAATCAAATGGATATACAGCAGTTGTTTCTCACAGAAGTGGTGAAACAGAAGATACAACATTAGCAGATGTTGCTGTTGCATTAAATGCAGGACAAATTAAAACAGGTGCTCCTTGCAGAACAGATAGAGTTGCTAAATACAATAGATTATTAAATATCGAAAATGATTTAGGTGATGTAGCTGTTTATGCAGGAAGAGAAGGACTAAAGAGATAAAATAATAAATCAATCAGTTTCTTTATTACATTAATTAATCAAGAAATAAAAAACGAGTTCTAAATATAAAACAATATGGCTTCCTTTCGTCAAAGGTGAACGATTTCCATATTATTTTATAAGAACTCGTATTTTTATTTCTTGTTACAATTATTTCTATTTAGAAATATAATTAGTTATATTGTAATTTTAAGAAATAAATTACTCATATTATGTATGGTATAGTTGAAAAAACACTTAAAAATCAATATTTTTGAGAAAAAAGTAAAAAAATAAAAAAAATTTTAAAAAAGTGTTGACTTTTGTATTTAGAAGTAGTAAAATACAAAACAGTTTGTGACTTGAAAGCAAACAAAAACACAGCTTAAAAATTAGCCACTAAAAAAACAAAAAAATATTTTAAAAAAAATAAAAAAAGTTGTTGACAATATGGTTAATTTGTGTTAAGATAATATCTGTTCACGGAAATTCCGTAAGAACATAAAGTACATTGAAAAGTAAACAATAAATATCCTTTAAGAGAAACCAAGCGGTAGTTTTTATACTACCAAAAATTTTAATCGAGCTAATAAGCTCAAACTCAAATTGATTTATATTATTTATAATATAGATACCATAAACTAGAGAGTTTGATCCTGG
>JAEESU010000025.1 GCA_016290095.1 Clostridia bacterium | reverse complement strand
CCAGGATCAAACTCTCTAGTTTATGGTATCTATATTATAAATAATATAAATCAATTTGAGTTTGAGCTTATTAGCTCGATTAAAATTTTTGGTAGTATAAAAACTACCGCTTGGTTTCTCTTAAAGGATATTTATTGTTTATTTTTCAATGTACTTTTTTATGTCTCTCAAGTTGTGAACAGCATTAATTTTAACACACGCTATTATATTTGTCAACAACTTTTTAAAAATATTTTTTAAAATTTTTATTATAAAAAAAATAGTATTAAAATATGCTGTTTTAATGCATTTTTTAATACTAAAATAATTATACTTTTTTCCTTATAACGTCCTATTTTTCAACATTTTTCAATGTTCGCTCTAAAAATAATCTTGTAAAACTGTATTATTCTTTTTACATATATTAAACACTTTCTTGTTCATGAGTTTTTTCTACATCAAATAGTTTTGCTGTTTTTTCCGGATATAATTTTTTCAACTTTTTTTCCTCTTTTGATAAATACATCATTTCTAATACACTTCCATAAGATTCATATGCTAGTTTTACTAATGATTTAGACTCAAATAAATTTAAATAAGATGCATCTAAGCCTTCTCTTTTATTTTCTCCTCTTGGATCAAGTCTTACTCTATCTAATCTATCTGCATCTTCTATTATATGTAGAATTTTTTTATAATTTTCATATTTTTGCATACTTTCTTTACTTGCATTTTCTGGTATAGTATCTTGTCCAAAAGCTATTTTTATCAAATCCTTTTCATTTTGTTCTTTAGAATAACAGTGTTCTCTAATAGCAAATTTTATTAGTTCTTGTTCTTCTGGTGAAAATCCTTTTAATCTTTCTGGATTTTCTTCTAATAATTTAACACTATTCTCTCCATGATTATTGTCTTTCCAATCATCTACTCTTCCGATATCATGATTTTTTATAATTGCAAATACTATTTCTTTATCTCTTTCAGATACAGAATCTCTTAAATCCATCATAATAGCATTTGCCAAAAAGTTTACTCTTCTTGTATGATTTACACCATGTAAATTACTTTTATATTGCTTATTATCATTTTGAATTTCTTCATCTTGTTTTAATACCTCATCTATAATTCCTTTTTCTTCAAGTTTTTCCCAATAACCTTTTAATCCATCAGAAAAAGTGAACATATAATAATCAATCATTTCTTCAACTTCTTCTGCTGGTTTTGGCATAACTTCATAATTTAATTTTCTGTCTAGCACTTTTTCTTTTCTTTTTTGTATTTTTGCTAAATTTTTTTGTGCTTCTATTGGACCTATAACTCTATATTTTCCTCTTGTTGCCTCAATTGTTTCTGTATCGATAAAAATTAAGTTTTCTGGTTTTACTTCTTTATCAGAATAAGAGTCAATCGAAGAATGCCAACAATCCATAATCATACAGAACAAAATCTCAAGTCCTTTTTTTGTATCTCCTTCTCCTTTGAAATCTTCTTTTACATCTACACCATCTATCGGCATAATTCCAATTTTGCTATTTGGTATGGCTACAATAATCCTTTTCTGATTCTCTACATATTTATCCCATGACATATTAATCAATTCTGCCATTGATTTTTGAGCTTCTTCACTTTCATTATTCTCTCTTAAAACACCAATTATATTCTTCATAACTTCTTCTTTAGTATGATTATAATTGTTTGCTTGTACATATTCTCCTGTAGCATTTTTAGCAAGAAAATTAAACCATTCTGGTACATTACCATAATTTACTTCATTTAAATGTAATTCAGCAGAATAATAGTATCTATGAAGATCAACAGATCCTTTTCCAAAAATATTTGAAAGAACTTTTTTACTTTTTATTCTTTCACAGACTTCTTTAAACTTTTCATCAATCTCGCCTCTTTCGTATACATTAAGTCCAACTTTTCCAATATTTTCGCTATTATAAGCATTAGTAATATGGTACACATAGCCATTTTCGATAAAATTTTTCTGAAAAGTATCCCATATTAATTGCTCATTACCCTCAATATTCACATTTAATTTTTTGGCATAGAGTTCAATCATATCTTTTTCAAATCCACTTCTGGTAAAAGCATCTTTTGAAAAAATCTTTCTTATTGTTTCTTCTGATTCATGAAAAGAACTTAAGTTGTCATCTCTAAGCAATAAGCAGTAATTCCATACTTCTTCTATTGAAAACTTTCTTCCTTCAGCTCTTAATTTACCAACTAAAGAATTAAATAAATTAACAATATCTTTTTCCATATTTTTCTCCTACATTTTTATACTACTGTCTAGCGCCAATCTAATCATATCATTCATTGAGTTTTGCCTTTTTATTATTAAATTAAATGCATTTCAATTGATTATAATTGTTTGTGTACAAACATTTGAATATCACTTTTCTACTATATAATAATTAATAATAATCTACATAAACCTAAATATTATTCCAAGAATAAAGATTCTAAATGGAATTCACCTTTTTCATATTCAACATCAATTCCGCTTTCTTTTAACTTTCTTGGAATATTGGCATCATCTAATTTAACTCTATCAAATACAGCGCTTTCCAGCTGTGTGTATTCTCTTATTCTTTTTGCTTTTTTTATACTTCCACCATAAAAACATAATCTTTTAGTTACACCTTCTTGAGCTGATAATTCATACATATTTACACCTTGTTCAATAAACTCTACTTCCTTTGCTACTGGCAAAAACTGATAGTTTCCTACTCTGGAAGATTCAATAATTAAACTACTTAAAGTACCACACTCGATTGGTGCTTGCACATTAGATCTGGTTATTCTTAAAGATTCTAATTGTTTCAAACTACTTAAAGCATCTGCAAATTCCTTACCAATATCAAAACTATAGAGGTCTAAACTCTGTAAATTGGGAATTTCGGATAACTGTGATAAATCAATATTATTTAATTTACCAGACAAAGAAACATTGCTTATTACAAGTTCATACACGTGTTGTAAATCTTCATCAGTTATTTCTTGATCTAATTCAAATAATCCTAATTTATATTTTACTAATTTTAATAGCTCTTTATTTGTAATCATATATATCCTTTTCTCATTTAATTTTTTAATCTCATCGCAATTCTTCTCGAGTACCTTTTTCTTCATTAGCAGGCTCATCATGCATTTCATTTCTTTTTGCCATATAAAGTTTTACATTTCTATCAAATTCCATTTTTTCTGATGGTGATAAAGCCCAAGCAGGATCACTCTGAACAGGTGAACTTTCCATTTCCTCATTTGTGCTGCTTTCTGGTAATGCTTGCAATAATGAACCCTGTCTAGAAAACATTAATCGTGTTCTCTCAAGTAATCTTTGAAAAACATTTGGTACTACATCACTAAGTTTTTCTCCAGTTTCATATTTTAAAATTTGTTTATCATAATATAGTTTTCTATTTGATCCTCTTTGCATTTCTGGGAACAGTTGACTAACAAGTGATTCATCAGCATCTGTAGTGCATTCAGGTCCATCCCCATTCATTTCTCTTCTACCAGTTCTTAACATCGTTTTATCACTAAGTAAAAAATATTTTGGCATATGATTTTTATTTAATAAAGGTGCATCCCAAGTTCCATCAACATTGTACCACCTTCCTCTTAGTCTAACTTTATTCCAAGCATGTGGCTCACTTTCTATTCCTTTAAAAATGCCTAATCTCTTTAAAGTTATACTATTTTTTTTATCATTCATCTTACTACTAACAAAATCAACTGAACCACCTATATACTTACACTCTATTCTATTAAGTGCACAAGAAACCTCGATTGCTCTTGCAAATGCCGCGCAAACACCTTTACCATTCAAAACTGCTTCATCATTTCTACTACTATATGCAGATGCTTCACTATAAATATGACCACTTTTACTATGTGTATGTGCAGACTTGTAATCATACATCATTCCTTTTAAAACTCTCTCATAGATTTTTGCAAAACGTTTTTCCTGTGGAATATCCGAACTCAATCCTTCAATTATTTCATTATATCTATTTAAAATAGCAATATATTTATCTAATGAATATACTCCTTTGGAATTTGGTCCGCTATTTACTGCTTCAACTTTTATACATATTTCTTTTTTCCCTTGAAACTTTTGCTTTAATTGTAATGCTTCTTGTAAAGATAATTCTGTTATTTCTGGAATTTCTAACACGATAGCTGGCTGATTTTCAAAACTATTTTCTTTAGCAGAAAAAATAGTATTTTTTGAATACGCCTTAATACGAGATGAATCAATATAAGTTCCATCACTTAATTCCACCAAATTTAAAAGCATTTCATTTAGCTGATCTGGACTTTTTTTGCTGTATTTAACTAAGTCCATTCTAATTTTTTCAAGTTGCCCACGTTGTGTTTTAATATGTCCAACTTCCAACAGTTCTTCAATCATTGCTTTTCTATCTTCGTATATCATTGGTGCACTATCATAACTTAACTCTAATTTATCAAGATGTGGAAATCTCTTTTTAATCTTTTTAAAATCAACTTTTTCTCGAGGAATTTCTCGTAAATCTAGCCTGCTAGGGTTTATAGATTCAAGATCCATTCCATAACTTATTTCATCAAATGCATAAGTTATATATGCTGGATTACTTAAACTTTTTCCAGAAAAAGAGCTTTTTACATTACCTGAACTAAATCTATTTACACTACCTATATTTCTAAATCGTACTTCATCTATCCAAACCGGAATTGGTATGCAATCTATTTTAGCAGGTTCCCCGCCTGTGTGTTCTAAAACTAACTGGTGTAAATTGTTTAAATGTATACCATTCTCACCATTTCTATCCATAGCATCAAAAACTGATAATCCGTTTAAATTGCCTTCGATTTTCATTTTATTAAAGTTGTTTGTTGGTAATTGAGATAAAACTTTTTCAAAACCCACTGCATTATCAATTTTGAAAACAATATCAGTTATATAGTAATCGATTAGAAACTTTCTAACTTCTTGTAAATCAAACGTTTCAGTAGATGTTAAATCAATCACAAGTGGTGGTCTAGAAGAGTCATCCTTATGCCTTTCATCTTCAATATAATTCTTATAATATTCAGTTAATGTTGGATTCGTAAAACTTTTAATTCGTTCCATATTTTTCCTCATTCGTTTACAATTTTAGAACACTATCTAATGCTAGTTTTATCATACCATTCATAGATTTTTGTCTTTGCTCTGCTGTTAATTCTTCTGGTTTGCAAAATGAATCTGAAACGGTTAATAAACACGCAGCCTTCTTTCCTAGATATTTTGCTATATAGAAAAGAGCAAAACTTTCCATTTCAACCGCTAATAAATTATATTCTTTTGGAAGTCTACTTATTGTTTTATTTGAATCTGCTGCATAAAACACATCACTACTATGTATATTTCCTTTAACTATTTTTTGATTTGTTTCACTTGCAGTATTTTCTATTATTTCATTTATATATTGTGAACTATTAATATAATGGCACTCTTCTTCTGTCATACTACTTGCAAAACTGCTTTCAGCATATGCATTTTCTACAAGTAAAACATCAAGCAAATTTAAATCTGGTGAATATGCTCCACATGATCCTATTCTTATAATATTTTCTACATTATAAAAACTATATAATTCGTAACAATATATTCCTATACTTGGCATTCCCATTCCAGAAGCCATAACTGTTACTTCTTTTCCTTTATATTTACCAGTATAAGCATATATTCCTCTTACTTGATTTACAAGTTTATAATCCTCTAAAAAGTTTTCGGCAATATACTTCGCTCTTAGTGGATCCCCTGGCATTAAAACTGTTTTTGCAATCTCTCCAACTTTTGCTTCATTATGAACAGACATAATTTTACCTCCTTTTATCGAATTGGATTTGAATCTTCTCTTTCTGAAACATCTAATTTATTTTTTACTTCTGCTAAACTATCATCTTCTATACTTGTTCCTTCTAATGATAGTTTTTCTAATGTTCCACATTTTAATAATGGTTTTAAACTAGGAACTTTACATCCTGTTAGCACTAGTCTTTTTATTCTTTTGCTCATTACATTTTCTAAATTTATATCTTGTCCTGCAATTGTAGCGTCTTCCGGTAAAGATATTTGAACATTATCTTCCATTTTACACGTATTTATTATAAGGCTATTAATATTGTCTAATCCAACTATTGTATTTTGTGTAATATTGCATTTAGCAAGCATTAGTGTTCTTAGTCTAGGTAATGACCCAATAATGCCTATTAATCTATTATCTAAATCCATCTGATTTATTGATAAAAGTTCTAAACTTGATAGTTTTTTCAATTCTTCTAAATCAATTTGCAAGTCTTGACCATCTAATGTTTTTCCACTTACTCCTAAGTCTTTAACACTTATTAAATCATCTTCTGTTAATGTTTCATCATTAAACTTTCCAACTTTATATCCTATTAATCTTCGTAATTCCCTATTATCTACCATCATCCTTCTCCTTGCCATCTAAATTCCTATCTTTTGTACTTATTTGTTGTGGAGCTATAATCTTTTTAGCATCTTTATATCCTCTTAAATCCCATGATGGATATTGCTCTTCTGTTTTTTTCATTGCTCCAGCATTCGGCATGCTTCCTTCTTGTTGCCCGGAATCTAATAATTTTTGATCTTTTCTTTTAAAAGTATTCCTTATCTTTTCAAATAATACAGTAAATAATTTACCAACTACACTAGGTTTCTTTTCCTCTTTATGTTCTACTTCATCTGCTTTTATAAATTGTGGTGGTTGTGTATATATTGGCATTGAATCTTTACATTCTGGTCCTGTCATTGATATTCTTGAATTTCCATGATCTGAGATTTCATCATCTGAAAGGAATACATATTTTGGTATTCCTTCTCTAGCATAACTATCAGCATCAAATGTTGGATCGAAATTATACCATTTGCCATCTATTTTTGCTTTTACCCAAGCATGTCTATCTCCAAGAGTTACTTTTCCATCTTCATTTTTTATTACTCTTTTAAATTTATATTCTTCATCATCTTTATGTTTATTATATTTTGCTTCAGAAATTGGTTGATCTATACAATCTCCTACTACATATTCTGCTTCTATTCCAAACATATTAAAGGCTTGTCTTAAAACATCTGCATATCCTGCACAAACACATTTTCCTTCTAAAAGTGCATTTCTTAAGTTTCTGCAATTTACAGAATTTCTTTGAGAATATTCTTCCTCTTCTGGTGTTTTTGGATATACTGCTGGATAATCATATGTGAACGCATTACATACTCTTCTATATATTTCTCCACATCTTCTCATTTCAGGTGCATTAGGATCTATTCCAGCTAGTAATTCATCCATTTTCTTCCTGATTGTTAGCATCTCATTTGGGTTATATACATCAAATGTGTTATTGGGATCATATTGTCCCTTTGGTATTCCAATCTTTACTCTATCTTCATGCTGGCTTAAAATTTCTAAGTCTTCTACAGTTAAATCTTTTAATCCTGATATTTTTATTCTACATGTCTGACCAGGATTGTTTTTTACAAAAGTTGCTACTTTATGAGAATATGAGTCGTCTTCCATGCTTTGGTCTTTCGGAAAAGTAAATATTCGACTTATTGGTTGAGTGGCCTCACAATTAACCACTCTTGTACCTTCTTCTAACATTAAAAATTTATTTTTTAATTCTGAAATATTATTTAAAAGTAGTTTTATTCTAGATGCTAACATTTCATCTTGTATAAAATTAAAATCCAAAAAATCTAATTCACCAAGAAATTCAGTTAAATCCTTATCTGTCCAGCCACTAGCTATTCCTTTTTCTAAAGCAGTTATTTGCTCTTTTATAAGTTTTATTTCATAAGCAGAATATATGTAATCTTGTTTCTTGCCATCTTTTCCAAGTTGTATTACAAATTTTATTCTAGAAGATTCATCAATTGTATCTAAAATTTCATCTGGAATTTCTGATAAATTTCTAATTCGCTCTTCAACAGCACAACCTTTATTTTTTTGTATAAATTTTGCTAGTTTTTTCCAACGTAAACTTTCAGGTTCTTCAGGATTTCTATCGAATGATATTCCGTCATTATCTTCTATACCACTAGCTTTGTCTACATTAACAATATAATTTCCATCAACAAGAAAATGTTCATTTAATTCGGGATTTGAAAATATTACATCTCTTAGTCTATCAATAGCTTCTATTGGCTGACTAAGATTAATAGTTAACGCAGGAATTTTTGAACAGAAATCTATTAATTCTTCATCTGTCCAATTATCAATTCTAGTCAAAAGTCCATACCCTGGACCATAAACATTTATATTGCTTATAGACCTCATATTATTGCCAAGTTCTGCTCTAATTTGCCTAAACTTACTAACATTTGAAGGTCTATCTGAATTCTCTGGTGCATCACGTAAAATCAAATTAAATTGAATATTGGGATTCTCTAAAACTCCACTATTATTTAATGTAATTACATCTTCCGGACTAAGTGCCGCAATCCCTGTAGGGTTATCAATTTGAGCTGCTCTTTGTTTATCTACTAATACTCTAATACCCTTTAGATAAACATACTTATCCTTTAATTCTGGATGTTCTTCTAAAAGTTTTTCAGCATCTACGTTTTTATGCTCACGCATACTAATAATGCAACCATTTATTCTTTCGATTTTTTCAGCATGAAAATATTCAATTAAATCATCTTTTGTCTCTTCCATAGTCATCCTTTGAATATATTTTTCTAATCGTATTATATCATAATGATTTAAGATTTCATTACTTGTAATCAAAACTTAATAAAAGATGGACTGTAATTAGTCCATCTTTTAACATGCTGTTTTTAAATCTAATCTTAGTTTATCTGCAATCATTGCAATAAACTCACTATTTGTTGGTTTTCCTTTATTTGAATTTACAGTATATCCGAATATTGATTCAACTGTTTCTATCTGCCCTCTGTTCCATGCAACTTCTATTGCATGTCTAATTGCTCGTTCAACTCTTGAAGGTGTTGTTTTATATTTTTTAGCTAAATCTGGATATAGTAATTTTGTAATTTGATTAATTACTTCTATATTATTTACAACCATAATAATTCCATCTCTTAGATACTGATAACCTTTTATATGAGCTGGAACACCTATTTCATGGATGATATTTGTAACTTTTATTTCTAATATTTCTTCTTTTGTCGCTTCTTTTTTGATATTAACATAGTTTGTTTTTTCTTCTTTTGGCATTTGCATTATTTGATTTTGTTTTGGTTTTTCTAATGGTTCATTTACTAATTCTCTGATTCTTTTCATTAATACATCCATTTTAAAAGGTTTTAAAACATAATACCTCGCACCTAAATTAATTGCTTGAGCTGTAACAGCATCTTGTCCAACAGCTGAAAGCATAACACAAATTGGTAAACCTACATTTGATGAAATTAATTTTTCTAAAACTCCTAATCCATCTAAATGTGGCATTATGACATCTAAAAGTGCTACTGTTGGCCTTTCTGTTATAATCTTATTAAAAGCTTCTTGTCCATCTTTTGCTGTTGCTATTATTTCTACATCATCTTGTGTATTAAAGTATGTAATTAATGTAGAAACAAAATCCATATTGTCATCTGCAATTAGTATTTTGATTTTTTCTTTCAATGTTTTACCTCCTAAAATAAAATAACGTAAATATTTACAAAAGGAATTATAATATTATGGATTTTAAATAGCAAGAATTTTTCTTTATTTTAGAGGACTTTCGTGTTTCACCTTTTTACAAAATTCGACATTTAAATTTGAATGTACTTTTCTCTTATTATCTCAAGTTGTTTTATATTAAAGTTTAAGCTTTCTTTATTTGATATAATATCATCTATTTTTTCTTTTTGAGTTTCAAAAATTAAAGTAATGTTTTCATCATAGATAATATCAACAATATTTATGCTTTTTTGATTCAAGTAATATTTCGCTTTTTCCAAATCTGAATAATTAAGATTCATACTAGCTTCTAGTCCCAAATCTTTGCTAATTTCTTTTACATTGTTAAGTGCTTCTTGAAATGCTCCTGTGTATGCTCTAACTAATCCGCCAGTTCCTAATAATATCCCACCAAAATATCTGGTTACAATTACCAAAATGTTTGACAAGTTTTTAGATGTGATAATATTAAGCATTGGACTTCCTGCAGTTCCTGATGGCTCTCCATCATCACTAAATTTGTTTTGAATGCCATCTGAAGTATAAATGCTATAAGCAAAACAATTATGTCTTGCATCAAAATACTTTTTCTTTGTTTCTCTTATAATATTCTCTGCTTCTACAGCAGATTCCACATAAAATATATTTGCTATGAACTTAGATTTCTTTTCCACTATTTCAGCAGAAACATTTTTTTCAATAGTTTTAAACATGTTTACTCCTTAATTTAATCCTGCTGTATATCCTGTTGAATATGCAATTTGCAAATTGAATCCTCCAGTATATGCATCAACATCAATAATTTCACCTGCAAAATATAATCCTTTAATTATTTTAGATTCCATAGTTTTAGGATTTATCTCTTTAATAGATATTCCTCCAGCTGTTACTATTGCCTCTTCAACTGGCCTAAATCCATTTATTGTAACTTCAAATTTTTTAAGTATATTTACTAAATTTAGTCTTTCTTCTCTTGTAATTTCATTTACTCTTTTATATGGATTTATTTTTGATTTTTCTATAATAGCTGAAATCATCTTCTGTGGTAATAATTTATCTAAACTGTTTTTGAATTCTTTATTTTTTAACTCCTCAAAATCTCTTAAAATTCTTTCATCTAGTTTTTCTGGAATAAGTGCTGGTTTTAAATCTATAAGCAATTTTATTTGACTTTGTTTTAATAATTCGTAAACATTTTTATATCTTAATAAATGTGCTGAACTACTTAATATTGTAGGTCCACTTACTCCAAAATGAGTAAATAACATTTCTCCAAAATCATCATATATTTTTTTATTTGTAGATATATCAATTAATTGAATTCCAACATTTCGTAGTGATAATCCTTGTAAATTTTTACATGTATCATCACCGCTAGTAAGTGGTACTAATGAACCTTGTAGTTTTGTTACTGTGTGTCCTAATTTTTCAGCAAGTTTATATCCATCACCTGTTGATCCAGTTCCTGGATAGCTCTTTCCACCTGTTGCTAAAATAATTTTACTAGCTATTAGTTTTTCACCATTTTCTAAAATAACTCCACACACTTCTTCATTTTTTGTAAGTATTTCTGTTACTCTAGAATTTAGTCTTATTTCTATATTATTTTTCTTTACTTCTTTTTCTAATGCATTTCTAACATCTATTGCCTTATCTGTTACTGGGAAAACTCTATTTCCTCTTTCTTCTTTTACTTGAACACCATTTGACTTTATCAAATCAATAATGTCTTCATTAGAAAAATTTTGGAAAGCGCTAAATAAAAATCTTCCATTTCCAGGAATATAATTAATAAATTCTGAAATATCAACAGAGCTAGTTAAATTACATCTTCCCTTTCCTGTAATAAGAATTTTTTTTCCTAGCTCATTGTTTCTTTCTAATATTGTTACTTCATTTCCCTGCTTTGCTGAAGAAATAGCTGCAAGCATTCCAGCAGGTCCACCACCTATAACTAAAACTTTCATTTTATTTTCCATTTCTTTTATAGTAATTTTCTCTTGTTATTAAATAACTTTTTATTTTTCCTTCTAATCCTGGAACATTAAAAATCTTCTCCAGTTCGAATCCAGCTCTTTCAAGGACGATTGCTGATGCCTCATTTTTCTCCATTACAAATCCTCTAAAATTTCCTGTTTTAATATCTTCTATTGCAACTTTAGTCATGTAAGGTAATACTTCTGTATAAATACCTTTATTCCAAAATCTAGGATCTATATAAATAGTAAATTCAAAACAATCTTCATCATATAAATCAAGCTTTATTAAAAATACTCCAACAAGTTTTTTTGTTGTCTTTTCTATTATTGCATATGGATATTTTGTTCCCTTATTATATTCTTCAAAATAGTTATCTAATAATTTTCTTGTATCATCTATGTTTCTATGTAAATCCATATTTAAATTAGTAATAACATTTTCATCACTTAAAATATTAAATATTTCTTCTAAGTCGCTATATTCCACTTTTCTAAGTATAAATCTTTCTGTTTCTATATTATTAATAGTCATAATATTACCTCTTAATTAATCTTTTAGATTTTCTGCCATTTTTAATAAAACTTCATATATAAATACTTGTAAGTCACTTGCAACTTCTGGTTCATATTCTTCACCTAATAGTTCATTATCTGACATTATTTTCGCAGAAATAGCTGGTATATCAAAATTTTTAGCAACTGCATAAATCGCTACAGATTCCATATCTTCACAATCAACTTTAAATTTTTCATTTAAGAATTTTAATTTATCTTTTTCTCTATTCCAAACATCTCCGCTTCCTATTACACCTTTATATACTTTTCCATTTTTATATTCATTTCTTAAAGTATAGATAAATTTCATTATTTCATCATTTCCACAATAAACTATTCTTTGGTAAGTTCCGCCATCTATAAATGTTCTATATTCCCAATCTAAAGAATTGCTTCCTTCACCTATTTCTTTATAAGGAGTTCTACATGCCATAATATTAAAAGTTTCTTTTCCAAGTATAATATCTTTTTTATGATGTTTTGGAGTAATCCCACCTGCTGTGCCTTCATTTAATATAAAAGCTGGCTTACATTTTTCAATTGCCAAACTTAAACTACTTGCAGCATTAACAAGTCCAACTTCTGTTTTTATAAGACATACTGGATAACCGTTTATTTTTCCTTCATAAAAATCATACCCGCCTAATTTGCTTTCTTTTCTTTTTTCCATTTTTGAGATTAAAAAATCAGTTTCTGATTTTAAAGCACCTGCTATTAATATTGGTTTCATCTCAAAACCTCCTTCCACTTTAAGTATTATATATTGATTCACATTATTTTTCAAGAGTTTCGCAAGTTCAGGGTGAGTTTCAGAGGGACGTTCCTTTTAGTGCCACTTTGGCACTACTGGGACACTCCTTTATTTTTTATCAAATTAAGGAGTGTCCCCTTGGTTCCATTTTGGAACCAATAGGAACGTCCCCGTGAAACCGTGAAACTCCCAGTGGAACCATGAAATAAAAAAGAACTTAAAGGCTATTCACCTTTAAGTTCCATTTCTATACATGATACACTTTCTGATTCTTCTAATAAATATTTTCCAATAAATTTAGGAGCATAGTATGATTCAATTTCATATGATGGTTCTACTACAATTTTTCCTTCTTTATCTATTACTCCCCATTTACCATCTTCATTTATTCCTGCAAATCCATATTCATTCATTTCTGTTACTATGTCATATGTTGCATCAACTATTTTTTCATCGTTTTTATTTTTAAATCCCCACTTACCATTATCATCTTGATATGCATAAAGAGAAAGGTCTTTAAATACTAGCGTGTTTTCAGTAATTTTACCATTATTATCTATATATTTTAATTCTGTATCTGAATATATAGCAAAATAATTATCCGATACCTTTTGCACAACAGCATCATCCATCGTTAATATTCTTTCAATAATGCTTGAATATATATCTACTCTATTTCCTTTTCTTGCTTCTAATGCTTTTGCATTTTCAAGAACTATAATTACATCATATTCAGCTTCTACTTCTATTCCTGAATATACATTTAAGATTCCATATAATCCATCTTTTGAAGTATACACAAAGAAATTATCAAATGCATAAGATATTCTTGTGTAATTATCTGCTATTTCTTTGTCTTTACTAATTATGCTATAAAATCCATCTCCATCTTGTGCAATAAAAAATGATGAATTTCCTGTTTCTTGTATACTTTTATATCTGTTCTTATTTACTAAATTTCCATGTAAATCATAAAGCAGCATTTCATCATCTTTACTCACACAAATATAGTTTCCTGCAACAGAATAACTAGTATAATCTGGTGCTAATATTTCTTTACCATCTAATTCATAGAAACCATAATTTCCACTTCTTATTACAACAAAAATGTTAGCAGAATTATTATAAATTATAGAATTGTATTTTGGTTTAATTACTACTTTGGAATTTTTAATTACTCCTCTTTTTCCGTTTTCCCTAAATACTAGATATGTGTCTTCAGTATTATTAATAACTGCTCTAGAAACCAATTCATATTTTGGTTCTACTAAAACTTTTCCTGAGTAATCTATATATCCATATAGTATTCCTGTTGAAGTTTTATTTGACACAATATAACCTGTTTTTAAATATCCATCTTTCTCAGAACTATATTCATCTCCTGAAATAGAATTATATTTTGTATCAATTATTGTTTTTCCATTAGAATCTAATACACCGTATTGTCCATCTTTTCTAACAAGAATACATCCTGGTTTATTTGTTAAACTAGCAACACTTTCATATATTGCATCTGTTAAAGTTGCACCAGAATAATCTATTAATCCAAATCTTCCATCTTTTTCGTAGCTTAATACATTCTTTTCCATCTCGTTTGAATTAGATTGAACTACTATAAAAGAAACACTTTCAAATTCTTTAAAAATTTCTTTTCCTGTTTTGTTTAATATCTTGTATTCATCATTTTCATCAATACAAAAAAACACATCTTTTGATTGATTTGGAATATAAATATCTGAATAAGTAGGCTCTATAATAACACTACCATCTTTACCTACAACTCCAACCTTTTCATTCAAAGCATAAAGATTAAAATACTCATATGCTTCTTGTTTAATTGCTTCAACTGGACCACTTTCAATTTTGTTTCTATTGATTAAAACAATTCCTAATATAATAGCTATAATAACAATTACAATTGCTACTACTATTTTTAAATTTCCTTTATCATTACTCAATTTATGATCAACTCCTAAAAATTAACTTTAAGCGTTTTCTGTCATTATTGGAACAACTTGTTTTTTACGTGATACAACACCTTTTAATAGTGCAGTATTGTCTTCTAATTTTACTCCATATGATTTTTCAACTAACGAAGCTGATTTTCCAAGTGCTATTACTTGTGAATTGCTATTAATAATATCTGTTATTAATAACATGAACAAGTCTAATCCTTCTTCATTAATAATCTCATTCATTCTTGCTTCTAAATCTACTTTCATTTTCATAACATCTGAAATATCTGCAGTATTTACTTGGTTAACAACTGCTTTTACATTTTTAAAATCAATAGCTTTTGCATCTAAATGTAAAATTTCATCTATACTAAATGAACTTAAATCAGTTCCTGCTTTTAGCATTTCTAAACCATATTCTTCATAATTGATTCCAGCAATTTCAGCTAATTCTTTTACTGCTTTTACATCTTCATTTGTACATGTTGGTGATTTTAATAAAAGAGTATCTGAAATAATTGCTGATAGCATTAATGTAGCTATTTTTTTATCTATTTCTATTCCGTTTTCTCTATATAATTTATACATAACTGTTTCTGTACATCCAACAGCTTCTGCCCTATAAAATAATGGATAAGATGTTTCCAATGCTAATTTATGATGATCTACTACTTTTAAAATATTTACATTCTCCAAATTATCTATAGATTCTTTTGGACTATTATGATCTACTAATATAACATTAGCTCCGTCTTCTACTGATTCTATTAATTTCGGAGCCTCTATTCCTAAATAATTTAAAACATATTCTGTTTCTTTATTAGGATTTCCTAATCTGCAAGCAACAGCTTCTGTATTTCCTAATTTTTGTTCAAAATTCGCCATTACTAAACTTGATGTAATAGTGTCTGTATCTGGATTTTTATGTCCAAAAATATAAGTTTTTCCCATAATTAATTCTTCCTTTCAAATAACATATTAAAAATCGTATTCATAATATAACAAATTGGGACTAAAATCAATATATTTTTATAATCTCAAAATTATTTAAAAAAGCAATATAGTAGTAATAAATTACTACTATATTGCTTTTTTTATTGTATTTTGAATTATAAATATATATAATTATTTTATGGAAAAAGAAAGATATAATCACTTAAATAAATATTTGAAAGAAAAATTTGGAGAAAGAACTTTAAAGATTTGTATTGACGGTGGATTTACTTGTCCAAATAGAGATGGAACCTTATCTACTGGTGGATGCATTTTTTGTGGTGAAAAAGGTTCTGGTGAACACTTAAAAAAAGTATCAATTAGAGAACAAATTGACAGCCATTTAAATAGTTATCGTGGAAATCGAGCAAATAAGTTTATTGCATATTTTCAAAATTTTACAAATACTTACGATACTTTAGAAAATCTAAAATCAAAATATAATGAAGCATTATGCAATGATAAAATTGTGGTTCTTGATATTGCAACTCGTCCAGATTGTATTAACGAAGATATTTGCAAATTACTTTTCTCTTATAAAAATAAAGTTGATGTGTGGGTTGAACTCGGTCTTCAAACATCTAATGATAAAATAGCAAAAGTTATAAATAGAGGATACGAATCCACAAAATATACTCAAACTGTGGAATTACTAAACAAATATAATATAGATGTAGTAACTCATCTAATGATTGGACTTCCTGGCGAAACTTCTGAAGATATAAAAAATACTGTAGATTTTATAAATAAACATAATATTCAAGGTTTAAAAATTCATTCATGCTATATTATTAAAAATACTGTGTTAGCCAAAATGTATGATGAGAAAAAATATGAGCCAATATCTTTAGAATATTATATTGAAAATGCTTGTTATATTTTAACTCATATCAACCCAAGCATCATAATTCATAAAATTTCAGGTGATAGCCCAAAAGATTTATTACTAGCACCTGATTGGAATTCGCATAAAAAATGGATTATAAATGGAATTTATAAATATTTAAAAGAAAATGACTTATATCAAGGAATGTATTATAAAAAATAAAGCAATTGATAATTGGGATTTAATACTCGCTTTTCTGCGGAATGTACTCTGTTTTACTAAACAGGAAAAAGTCCAATTATCAATTGCTTTTTTATTATACTATACTATTATTTTTTTCTCAACTTTGCAACAAAAAATCCTTCATATTCTTCTGTTGGCATTACACATAATGTTCCTTCAAGTTCTGTTTTTAGTCTTGGTATATCTTCAATACCTTCAAAATCTATAGGAACAATTTCCATTTCTCTTAATACTTGTCTTACAATTTCTTCATTTTCTTCTCTTAAAATAGAACATGTTGAATAAACTATTTCTGAGCCTTTTTTCAATATTTTACTGGCTTTTTTAAGTAATGCAAGTTGAGATTTTGTAGATTTTTGAATTAGTATTTCTGTAAAATACTTTTCCATATTTTTATCATTTATATTTAATGTACCACTTCCACTACATGGACTATCTAATAATATTTGATCAAATGAGAAAAAGTCATCTATTTGTCTTGCATCTTTTTCCATTACAAAAACTCTTGTTGCACCTTGTATTTTTATATTATATTTTAATCTTTCAGCTCTAATTTTATTCATTTCACATGCTGTTATATTTGCTTTATTGTTTGTTAAGCAAGCTAGTTCTGTAGTCTTCCCCCCCGGTGCCGCCGCCATATCTAATATATCTGTTCCTTCTTTTGGATTTAATATTATTGGTGGAAGCATTGATGATAAACTTTGTAAGTAAACTTCACCATTTTTGTATATATCCATATTTTCGATTTCTTGCTCGCTTTTATTTTCAATAACTAATGCATTTTCAAACCAACTAACTTTGTGATATTTTATATTGTTTTTGATCAATTCATTTTCAACTTTATTCAAGTTACTTTTTAGAGTATTTATTCTTAGAGTAGTTTTTCTATTTACTGAATAACCTTCAATTATATTATTTTTCAGTTCTAAACCATATTGTACTTCAAGTTTTATATTTAAAAAATCTGGTATCATATTTTCACCTCAATAAAACAATAACACATTTTAAGCTTTTTTTCCATATAAAAATAAATATCCCCACCGAAGTCTCGGCGGGGGGCTTCTGCATCAGAAGCGCAGGGTCTCGATCACAGCAAGGAACTGCTGCCACAGGTTAGCCCATTCGTTGCTGATGGTCTGCCAGTTGGGGCTCTGCTTGAACTGAGTGAACAGCGGGTTCAAAAGCTCAGCTACCGTTCCGGCCACAAACTTCACGATGGCGTAACCGAAATCGGCAACCTTCAGAAACACCTTCACGGCCCATTCAACGGCGGGATAGCGCTGAAACATGTCGGGGTATTCTGCCTGAAGGTACTTGGCAATCCACATGACCGCCAGCACAATCAGTAGGAAAGGGATCGCCCTCGCGATTCTACGATTCCTGTTTCTGCATTTCTCCTTCCGTTCAGCTTTCCGCTGGACACGCTTTTCTTTCCGTTTGGCTTTCTTCTGCATTTTCTGCTCATTTCTGAGTGCCTTTTTCAGTGCTTGCTTTCTCTGCTTGAGTTCCTGGGAATAGTCCTGGTGGATTCTACGTGTGCGTCTGGCTACAGGTTGTTCATCTTCCAAGTGCGTAACCCTCCGGCTTTGCCCAGTCTGGGCATCGGTAAGTACTGGTGTACCAACCTCGGTTTCACGAATCCTGTCTGTCATGTCCTCTCGCTCCTTTTGTTTTATTATTAAAATGCCATTGGCATCTTAATTCAGAAGTTTGATAAAATAGTGTATACTAACCTATTTTATTATATCATATTTTGCAAAAAAATTCAAATTTGAGCGTAAAATAAGCACTTTATCTAAAATGAAAAAGCGCTTATTATCTATTTATTATTTAGTTCCAAATATTCTATCTCCTGCATCTCCTAATCCAGGAACTATATATCCAATTTCATTTAGTCTCTCATCAATTGCTGCACAATATATTTGAACATCTGGATATGTATCTTGAATTCTTTTTATTCCTTCTGGAGCCGCTATAATGCATAAGAATTTAATTTTTTTAGCTCCACTTTCTTTTATTGCTGTTATTGCATCAACTCCAGATCCACCTGTTGCAAGCATTGGATCTAATATTATTACTTCTCTATTTTCTAACCCTTTAGGAGCTTTATAATAATATCTAACTGGTTCTAAAGTTTCTTCATTTCTATACATACCAATATGTCCAATTTTAGCATTTGGCATTATTTCTATTAATCCATCAAGCATTCCTGTTCCAGCTCTTAGTATTGGAATAAATGCATATTTATCTTCATTAAGTCTTTTAGCTTTTGTTTTACAAATTGGTGTTTCAATTTCAATGTCTTCAAGTTCTGCATCTTTCATAGCTTCATAACAAAGCATTGTTGAAAGCTCACTTACTATTTCTCTAAACTCTTTTGTTCCTGTTCTCTTGTCTCTTAAAATTGATAATTTGTGTTCAACCAATGGATGGTTTAATCTAATTGCTTCCATACTCCCTCTTTCCTCTGCTTCTTAGCAGAAATATATTTTTATTTAGAATTTATTATATCATCACCAATTTAAAATCCAATCCTCTTTCTAGACTCTTCTGCTTTTACTTCTGGAATATCCTCTTCAGTAAATGTTAATAATCTTTCCATATCATCTATATTTCTTGTTTTCATAGCATGCTCAATAATGATTTTTTGAACAGTATTTTCAACAAATCTACCATTACCAAAGTTCTCAACACCCATTGCATTTCTCATTATTCTTTCTACTAATATTCTTGCTTCTGGGCTTGTTTTAAATCCTTTATCTGCAACTTTTTTATCATAAATTTGCATTAATTCTTCTTCAGAATAATCATCAAAATTAATTTCATATCCTACTCTTGATTTTAAACCAGGATTTAAATCTCTAAATTTTCTCATTTCTTCAGTATATCCAGCAAAAATGATGATTAATCTTCCATTATAATCTTCCATTGCTTTTAAAAGTGTAGCAACACATTCTGCAGAATAACTTGCATTTGTGCCATTATGTTCCATAATTGCATATGCTTCATCAATAAATAATACACCATCTAATGCTGAATCTATTACTGCTTGTGTTTTTGGTCCGGTTTGTCCTAAAAATTCTCCAATTAAATCTTGTGATTGAACTTCTACCAATTTATTTCTTTTTATATATCCTAAATTATAATAAATTTCTGACAAAAGTCTTGCAACAGTTGTTTTTCCTGTTCCAGCATTTCCTTTAAAGATCATATGCATATTAAAATCTGCTGCCCTATTTAGTTTTTTATTTAATTCCATTAAAGAGACAAAACCATTAATTTGTTCTTTTACAGTTTTTAATCCAATTAAAGAATTTAATTCTGCTAAAATATCATCAACTGTACGTGCTTTATCTTTTTTAGTTTCAATATATGAATCAATATCTTTATTTTCTATTACTTTTAATTTATCATCATCACTACAATTTGCAGCATGTATTACAACTAATCTGTCAAACATATTTTTAACATATCTAGCATTTCCAAAGCCTTTAACAATTCTAGCTTTTGAAACCAAGTTTTCTACTTTTTCAAATACACCTTCTTCAAGTGTGAAACCATTTCCAGTAACTTCATCATTAAATATTTGCATTAAATCTGTTTTTGAGAAATTTGGAAAATCAAATTCATATCCAACTCTAGAACTTAATCCAGTATTTGAGTTGATAAACTCATTCATTTCTTTTGTAGACCCTGCAAAAATAATAATTAATCTATCTTTGTATAAGTCCATTGCTTTTGTAATTGTAGCAATACATTCTGCTGTATAATTTGAAGTTCCGCCTTTACTTGCCATTAATGTATATGCTTCATCAATAAACAATACTCCATCTAATGCTGAATCTATTACTGCTTGTGTCTTTGGAGCAGTTTCTCCGACATGTGCTCCTATTAAATCTTTACCAGATACTTCTATAATCTTATTCTCTTTAATAAATCCAAGTTTATAAAATAATTCTGCAAGCAATCTTGATACTGTTGTTTTACCAGTTCCGCTTTCTCCTTTAAATATCATATTTAAATTTGCAAAGCCTTCTGTATCAATCTTTTTGCTATAATCTAAATATTTCATTAATTCATTGATATTAGCTTTTACTTCTGCAAGCCCGACTAATTTATTTATATCTGAAAGTATTGTATCTACAGTTCTAGTATTATCTTCTTTTGGAGCATCCTTTTCCTCAAAACTACCAGTTATACTTAATTCTTTAAACTTATTGAATATTATTTCTGAATATGTTTTATCAATAAATGTCATCTCATCCATAGAAGCTGGATTAAATGTTTTTTCAATATATTTTTCTATCTCATCTTCGAATTTATCATCTACTTTTAAAACATTATTTAATCTTTGCAATAATTTTTCTTTAATTTTTTGAGTATCAAAATTATCAAAATGAATTTCTTTATTTATTATATCTGATGCAATTTGTGGATGTTTACTTATTGCATCTTTTACTATTTTTTCTTCTCCCACAATAATTGTCATTGATTTTTTATTTCTACTGCTAAATTTTTCTATTGCAGTTAATAGTCCTTCTACTTTATATTCATTTAAATTCTTTATTTTTCCTATGTTTTCAAAAATAATTATATCATTTTTAGCATACATGCTTTCTACTTGAGCTATTGTATCTGTAGAGTCTTTTGTTCTTTTTACTAGCATTTCGCAATCAACCCATAATGTAGGTCTGTTGCCTATATAATTATAAGTTTTTGCAAATCTAGATATTATATTTATTACTCTGTCAGAAATCATAGTATTACTTGTATAAATTCCTAAATTAAAATGAATATATGGTAAGTCTTCATTAAAATAATAATTTCTAATATATGTTAGTACTTCTTTTACTTCTTCTTTTTCTTTTTCAGAGCATTCCAATTTATCAGCAGATTCTATGTATTGATTATAATATGCAATTTTAAATTCACTTTCTTTGAAGTTTCTCTTATCTAATAATTTCTTTATTAGTTCTCTTGAATCTACATTATTTGTATCACACAAATACTTAATATAAACTGCAAGTTCTATAGGAGAAATATCAAAAATATAAGAATCAGCTTTTTTAAATTTTACTTCTTTAGTATCAAATTCACCTTTTAATCCTTTTTTAGATTTATAAAAATCATTCAAATTATTAAAAAATGAATTATTTTTTATATTAAAATCAATATATCTGTACTGTATTTTTCCATCTTCTTCTTTTTCAAACCTAATCATGTCAGCATTTAACATCATTTCAGCACCAACAATATCAATTGTATTGCTAACAAATTCATTTATTTTTGTTAATACAGAATTGACAATAAATTCATCTTTTGAATATTCTTTTTCTTCTTTTCCAACAATAAGATCTAGTACTTTTCTACTATCAAAATTATTATCTACAATACATTTTTTAATATAAGCAACAAGTTTAAATGGACAAACATTGCTATCAATATTGCAATAAGTACATCTAGTTCTTAAATCTTGTGTTAAATTATTTAAATTTAATCTCCATGAATTTTTATATTCGCCTAATGAATATCCTATATAGCACAAAAATATTTTTTCAAATAAATTTTCAATATTATCTAATTTCTTATCACATAATTTTTGATAAGATAAGTCTAATACATTTGTTGGTTTATCTAGTTCTTTATTATCTTCTCTTACTTTTTCAGTAATCATGTTATATACTAGCAAATCTGTTTCAATTACAAATTTTGCAAGCATAATTTCAGAATTACTAAACTTTTCTTTAATATAATTTACAAAATTTTGTGTTTCGTCCATTTTTACCTCTTCTTCTCTATCTTTTGAATCATTTATAATATTCTATAATTGCATCTGCAATTCCCTGTGTTATTTGTTCTTTTTCAGTAAGTAATATATTTAAATCTGTTTTAATATATCCGAGTTCTACTTGATAACACTCAATACCTTGACAAGATTTATAATATTCATTTTTATTATAATTTTTGTTTCGGCCATCAACATAAGCACCTGTAGCAATTCCACCTACTTCTCTTATTGTATAAAAATATGCTGTATTTTCAGTAATTGTGTATGGAGCATATCCACTTTTTTCTGCAGTTTTTGACATCTCAGAAATTTCTTTTTTATTAAAATTTCTTAAATAAACTCCATCTGATTTTTTATAACTATTTCCATTAGAATAATTAATATTTGATTTCTCTTTTATTTTGCTTGCCATGTTCTTAGCTAAAGCAAAACTTGATTTTGGCGGACAATATATTTCAAAACCACTTAATGTGTTTGTTCCATTATTTACATGTAATGAAATCATAAGCTTTGCTCTTGTTTTACAAGCAATGCTAATTCTTCCATTTTCATCATACATATTAGTTGATGTATAAGAATTTGTATTGTCATTATCTCTTGTAAGTTTTACTTTATATCCTTCGTTTTCAAGTTTGTTTTTTAACTCATATGCATAATCTAATGTAATATCAGCTTCTGTGTGTCCATCTTTATTTTCGCCTACATCTTTTCCACCATGACCAGCATCAATTACAATATCATATACTTCTTCTGGTAATTCACCATTTTCTACTGATATAGTAAAAAATGTGTAATTTGTTTTATTAACATTCTTTTCAACAAATTCTATTTTTGCTATTTTATTACTATTTTCTTTTGTCATAGAATAATAAGTGATATCTTTATTTTCACTTAAATTCTTAAAAGAAAAATATCTTGCATTCATACTATTATTTAGTTTTAATCTTAGTAACAAATAGTATTCTTTTCCTACTTCTAACTTGTCTAATACAATTCCATTATTAATTTCTTCACTTGTTTCAAATACTAAATTATTTTCATTAATTGAATATTCTATGTTATAAACTCTTTCGTAATCTAAACCATTTGTTAAATAAAGTTTTACACTTTCTATGTTATCTTTACTTACTCTTGGAATTTGTCCTTTTATATTAAAAGATCTTCCATATGTATAAAATTCTAATAGTTCTGCTTTATTATTCTGCATCATGTTTGCAACATTTTCTTCTGCTCTTTTTAAATTAATATTTGGAAACAATTTTTTCACAGTAATTATTGTGCCTTCTACTATTCCAAATAGCATCAAAACAATAATTACTATTTTGAACAATTTCTTAATCATCTATTATTTCACCTATTAAATCGTAATTTCTTACTGCAGTTATTTTACACTTTATAAAATCGCCAGATTTAATTTTCCTATTATTTTTTATAAATATTGTTCCATCTTCATTTGGAATATCCATATAACTTCTTGCACATATAAATTTATTATTATCAGAAAAACCATCTACAACTGCTTCATAAACTTTTCCTATTTTTTCTTCTAATTTACCTCTTGATATACCTTGTTCAATACTCATTATTTCATCAAATCTTCTTTGTTTTGTTTTATAGTGTACAGTAGCTTTTATTCTACTTGCTGGTGTTCCATCCTCTTTCGAATATTTAAAAACTCCTAGTTTCTCAAATTTTGCTCTTTTAACAAAGTTGGACAATTGTATAAAATCATCTTCTGTTTCTCCAGGAAATCCAACAATCATTGTAGTCCTTAATATTACATCAGGTATCTCTTTTCTAATTTTATTTATTACTTTTTCAATAGACTTTCCATCACTTTTCCTGTTCATCATTTTCAATACTTTATCAGAATAGTGTTGAATAGGAATATCAAAATAATTACATATTTTATCATTATTCTTTACAACTTGGATTAGTTCATCTGTAATACTTTCTGGATAAGAATACAAAAATCTTATCCATTTTAATCCTTGTATTTTTGATAATTCTTGTAACAGTTCTGGCAGCCTTGGTTTTCCATATAAATCAATTCCGTATTTTGTTGTATCTTGTGCAATTACTATTAATTCTTTTACTCCATTTTTAGATAGCAATTTAGCTTCTTTAATAATGTTTTCAAATTTTCTACTTACATATGGCCCTCTTATATATGGAATTGCACAATATGTACAATTATTACTACAACCTTCTGCAATTTTCAAATATGCTGTAGTCTTTCCGGTAGAAACAACTCTATCTAAATAATCTAATGTATTTTTAGATTTTTTTGCATTAATTAAATTAGCTATTTTGTTCCAAATATCATTATATTCGTCTATACTTAAAAATAAATCTACTTCTGGAATAGATTTTTTTAACTCTTCTTTATATCTTTGAACTAGGCATCCCATTACGATTAAATACTTGCATTTCCCTGTTTTTTTCTGCTCAGCCATTTCTAAAATACAATTAATTGCTTCTTCTTTTGCAGACTGAATAAAGCCGCAAGTATTTATTACAATAATCTCGGCTTCTTTCGCATTATTAATTACTTCGAAATTCTCTTTTTGAAATAGTCCAATACACATCTCTGTATCGACTAAATTTTTACTGCATCCTAATGAGACAAATCCTACTTTCATTTTCTGTTATCCTTATAAAATTACATTTAGAATTAGTAATACTATTACTCCTGGTACTCCAAATAAACCAATTAACACATATCCCCACCAAGATAGTGCAATAGTAACTCCTATAAGTGTTAATAAGAATAAAACTATTCCTCCTAATATAGAGTTAATTATTATTGCTTTGATAAGTTTTAGTGGCAATGCTAAAATCTTTAAAACGACAATCAAAACTAATACTGGTAAAACATAATATAAAATACCCATAATCTTTTTTGTATTGACTAAATCAATACTCTCCTTCTTTTTTTATTTATTATATATATAATATAATCATTTTTAAATAGTTTCTTTTTTACTATTAATATGTTTTCTTGTAATATGCATTAAATTTAGCTTTGTATAATCTTCTACTTGAACTTTTGATCTATCTTTTTTGCTGAATTTTTTTATTGCATCAATTACTTTTTGTTTATTTTCATCTTTTTGCATATCAATAAAATCTATGATAATTATTCCACTAATATCTCTTAATCTTATTTGTTTTGCTATTTCTTCCGCAGCTTCAAGATTAACATCTGTTACAGTCTCTTCAACATTGTCTTTTCCAGTGAATTTTCCTGTGTTTACATCAATTGCAACTAATGCTTCTGTTTTATCTATTGTTATAAAAGCGCCACTCTTAAGCCATATTTTGTTATTATGTGTTGCACTAATTTGTTTTTCTAATGAATACTTTTCTCTAATATCTGGTTCAATTTCAATTTTGGTATTTACACCTATTTGATTTAAAATTTCTTGTATTGAATCAATATCTTCATCATTTTCCAAAACAATTCTATCCAGATGATTGTCAGCTAAATCCACTATTGTCTTTTTTAATACTCCGCCTTTATCATAAATAATTTGTGGATATTTTTCTACTGCTTTTGATTTTATATCATTCCATCTTTTAACTGTTTTTAATACATCATTTTTTAAAACTTCTTCTGTTTGATTTTCAGCAACTGTTCTTACAATTGCTCCTGTTTTTTCTGGAAGATATTTTTTTACAATATTTTTTAGTCTTTCTTTTTCATTTTCATCTTCTATTTTTTGAGATACTGTAATAAATGGAGCATTTGGCATAAATACAACAAAACGACTACTTAAACTCAAATGTGTAGAAAGCCTTGGCCCCTTTTTATCTATTGCTTCTCTTTTAACTTCAACTATAATTGGATCTCCTGATTTAATTAATTTACTAATTGGAACTTCTTCTTGCTTTACATTTTTTGAAACATCAATTTTAGGCAAAATATCTTTCACATGTATAAATGCTGCTTTTTTTTCTCCAATATCAACAAACGCAGATTGCAAACCATTTAAAACATTTTGAACTTTTCCTATATAAATATTTCCCTCTATTGATTTATTTTTTTCATCTTCTGCATATATTTCAACAAGTTCCCCATCTTCCACTAAAGCTAGTCTTCTGATTTCATCTTGCTTATAAATAATTAATTCTTTCATTTAAACATCTTTCTTTTTATTATATTTATTCATTGCAAAATCAGCACCATTTTTTAATATTTCCATTACTGCTTCTTTTGCTATTTCAACTCCACTATCTAATTCTTTTAACTCATTTTCTGAAATATATCCTATTACATATGAGATCATATCTATATTTTCTTTAGGCTTTCCAATTCCTACTCTCACCCTGCAAAAGTCTTCTGTCCCTATGTTTTCAATAACAGATTTCATTCCTTTGTGTGTTCCTGCTGAACCATTTTTTCTAATTCGAATATTTCCAGGTTCTATATCAATATCATCATATATAATTATTAATTTATCTTCTGGAATCTTATAAAAGTTCATTGCTTCTATTACTGATTCACCACTTAAATTCATATATGTTTGTGGTTTTAGTAAAATTACTTTTTCTCCATCTACATTACCTTGACCAAAAAGTGCTTTGAATTTTGTTTTATTAACTTCTATATTCCATTCATCAGATAATTTATTAATTACATTAAAACCCATATTATGTCTTGTTTTTGAGTAATCTGATTCAGGATTTCCTAATCCGACAATTAAATACATGGTTCCTCCTACTATTTTTTATAGCACTAATATTATAAGCTAAAATCATAATAATTGCAATGTATTTTTTAATTTTAACTTAGGCAGAGTTGATTTTTCGAGGATTTTGTAATATAATATTATTTAGACATTTTGTGTCTGTTGTCAAATGTCAAATTAGACTAGACGAAGGAGGGAAAAACATGTGGAAGTTTAGAAGCGGTACAAAAAGTCCATTCAACAAGCGGGTGAGTTGGGAGATTATGGGAAGGCGCGGATCTATGAATGCCTTTCTCTTCCTCATCATTCTGTTGGTTGTTCTGGCCTTGGGGTTCTACGGAATCCTCTGCCTCTCTTGACCACAAAGGCACCTATCCGTTTCGGACAGGTGCCTTTCCCTTTTATTCTAATATATTAAATTCACAAGTTCTAAGCAATCGATTCATAATTGCCATTCCAAATCCTTGTCTCTTAACTCCTTCTATTAAAATAATATTCGGTTTTAGAGAATCTGCATATCTTATAGCAGAAAAAATTCTTTTTCCATATTCTTCTAAATCATCTTTCTTAGATATTGCTAAGAATTTTCCATATGGTAAATTTATTTTTTCCTCATGTTCTTCAAAGCCTATTATTACTACATTATCTGCATATTCTTTTACTAGTTTTTTTAAATAAAAGATTTGATCTAATTCATTGAGATATGAAACTAATTGACATTTTGTTTCTGGTGCATAATGTTTATATTTCATTCCTGGACTTTGAACTGCTTCATCAGAACTAATTTTAGCAAATACTTTACTGTCTATTTTAACATCTCCTGCAACTTCTTTAATTTGCTCTGCCGTAATTTTTCCGGGCCTTAATATTATTGGAACTTCGTTTACTACTTTTACAACTGTTGATTCTATTCCTATATCAGTTTCTCCACCATCTACTATAGCAGAAACTTTGCCTTCTAATTCTTTCCTAATATCATCTATATTAGTTCCGCTAGGTTTTCCTGAAATGTTTGCACTAGGAGCAGCTACTGGAACACCTGCATATGTAATAATTCCTTTTGCAATAATATTTTGTGGTATTCTAACGGCAACTGTATCTAGACCTGCAGTAACAATATCTGGTATAATTGGCTTTCTTTTTAATATTATAGTAAAAGGTCCTGGCATAAAGTTATCTATCAAGATCTGCTCCATTTCAGTAATTTCATCAGCAACTTCTGATATTTTTCTTCTATCAGCTAAATGTACTATTAATGGATTATCTGAAGGCCTGCCTTTAGCTATAAAAATTTTCCCTACTGCTACTGGATCTAGTGCATTTGCTCCTATTCCATAAACTGTTTCTGTTGGGAAAATCACTAACTCACCATTTCTTATTAAATTACATACTATTTTTAGCTCCTCTGTATCAGTTTGCTCTTTCCAATTATAATACATAATAAAATCAACCTCAGGCACTATTATACTCGTTTTTTTGGCTCATGTCAAACAGGAAAATAAAAAAACACCTTTTATTTTAAGGTGTTTTTATTTATGCTTTTTTCTTTTTTTCTTCAAAATCTATTACTTTGTTTTCTTGTTCTTCTATCTCCATTTGGCCATTTATTTTTTCTGTACTTGTTTCTTCTGCACTGTTTTCTAACAAACGCTGTTTAAAGAACTCTTTATATCCCATTGCAACAGCTAAAATAATAATTAATGCAAATGACAATGCCTTCCATATTCCACTATCCATAAGAATAACCGCAAACATTCCAAATGTCGCTGTAATTCCATACATTATTAAAACTGCTTGTTTTTGTGTAAATCCTAATTTAAGCATTTTATGATGTAAATGTTCTGCATCTGGAGTAATAATTGCTTTTAAAGATTTTCCATGAATTACTCTTCTAACTATTGCAAATAAAGTATCAAATATTGGAAGAGCAAGTACCATTAATGGTGCAACAATTACTATTGCTGTATATGTTTTTGCAATTCCTATAATTGAAATAATTGATAGACAATATCCCAAAAAGTTTGAACCTGTATCTCCAATAAATGTTTTTGCAGGATTAAAATTATATGGTAAAAATCCACATAATGCTCCAGCTAAAGCTGTTATTAAAACAACTGATATTACAGGTGAATTATTTAGTGAGAATATTATTAATAACGATAAACAAGAAATTAATGATATTCCTGTAGATAATCCATCCAAACCATCAATTAAATTAATTGCATTTGTTATTCCTACTATCCAACCTATTGTTAATACTATATAAAATACATTACCAGCATTTTCAAAATTAATTAATGGAATATCTAAGTTATCAATTCTTATTCCAAAACGCACAACAACAATTGCTGCAACAATTTGAGCAATTAGTTTAGCTATTGCTGGTACTCCTTTTACGTCATCAATAAAACAAGTTATTCCAATGATAAGAGCACCTATTCCAAAACCAATCAATTTTATAACATAATTTTCTTGCAATAAATCAATTTTGTTTTCCACTGTCATTACAACTAATAAATAGATAATTGAAACGAAAAATCCTGCGATTACTGCTAGTCCACCTAAACGTGGCATCTCTATTTTATTAATTCTTCTTTCATCTTCCGGTGTGTCTACTGCTCCTACTTTTCTAGCTAGATTTATTGTATGTGGCGTTGCCATGAAAGCTGTAACAAACGCTATCATGAATGCTATAGCAATATCTCCCCACATAGTATAATTCCTTTCTATTTCATATTTTCATTTTCTATTTTTTCAAGCATGTGTATTCTATCCAAATATCTTCCACCTTTGAATTCTGATCCAAGCCAATTTCTTATGATATTTATAGCCTCATTTGTTGATAAATAATCTCCACCTAAAGCAACACAATTAATATCATCATCAGCTTTTGCAAATTTTGCAGATTCAGCATTCATTATTGCTGCCGCTCTTATTCCTTTAAATTTATTAGCAGCAACTGTCATACCATATCCAGATCTGCAAAGTAAAATTCCTCTATCACATTCTCCAGATTGAATTGATTTTGCAACCTTTTCTGCATATATTGGATAATCTGTTCTTTCTTCATCATAAGATCCAAAATCTTTATATTCTAGTCCTAATTCATCTAAGTACCTTTTTACCTCTTGTTTTAGTTTATAACCGCCATGGTCTGAACCTAAAGCTATCATAAAATTCCTCCTTAGTTAAATTTCCTTCTTTATATCATAGTTTTATTATTTATACAAGTATTGTATATAAAAATTGTGAATTTTGTGTGAATTTTTAAACTTACTTTTTTTAATAAAACACTTGATTTTTAAATACAATCATGTTAGAATATTTGAAGTATAATTTACTTTATGAACTAAGAGGAGGTGCAAAACAAATGCCAAATATTAAATCAGCTATTAAAAGAGTAAGCGTTATTGAAAAGAAAACATTACAAAATAATATGGTAAAATCTGCATACAAAACAGCTGTTAAAGCATTCGAAACTGATGTTGCAGAAGGAAATAAATCAAAAGCAGAAGCTAGCTACAAAGAAGCAATCAAAAAAGTTGATCAAGCTTGTACAAAAGGTGTTATAAAAGCTAACACAGCTTCTAGAAAAAAATCAGCATTATCAAAAAAATTAAACACATTAAAATAAAATGAAAGAAGACGGTTAAACGTCTTTTTTTATTGTCACTTTTTTCCATTGCTACTACAAATCTTTCATGCTATTATTAGTATAATAGTGAGGTGTACATATGGATTTTAGTTTATTAGTTATTAAAAACAAAAAAATAAAAAGATTAGTAGATATTAATTTACTAATCTCTTTTTTAACTTGTATTATTGGTATTATTGTAATTTGGATTTACAATATTTATATTATTTCTTTTGATCTATTTGATATTGGAATTATTATTTACAGAACTGGATTACTAATAGGTGTTTTTTCATATATGTGTGGGGTTGTTTTTGAAAATTGTTTAGATTTTTGAAAGTTCACTTTCCATCCATTTATTAAAATCTTTTTGCTTTTTAAAAATTCTAATGTCCTTATTGGGAAACTTATTTAATACTTCTACAACATATTTTCTTCTTCTTAAATTGTATGTTAAAACATACAAAAAGAAACTTAAATCAAATCTTTCAATACAGCCAGGCATATCTGGCTTCTCTTTTCCTCTGTTTTTTAGATATCTTAATATAATTCCTTTTATGAAAGTAAATGTATTATAATCTAAAAAGAAAATTATATCTGCCCTATTTACTCTATATTCAAGTGTATCTATAAATGTACCATCTATAATCCACTTCTCTTTATCAGCCTCTTCAATAATCATCGCATCTCTTTCCACTGGATCTCTCATTACCCAATTTGGAAGCTGATAAATTGTATCTATATTGAAAACAGGTAGGTTATATATTTTTTCTAATTTAAATGACGCAGTAGTCTTACCTGAGCCAGGAGCACCTACTATGGCAACCCTATTTATTCCTTCCATTTTCTCTCCTAAAAAATATATTGTAGTTTCTATCAATAATATTATAAAAATAAAAAAAGAATTTTGCAAGATACAAAATTCTTTTTCTTTATTTTATATTAATAATTTTCTGCTTTTATTTCAAAAAATGCTTTTGGATGATTGCAAACTGGGCAAACTTCAGGAGCTTTTGGTCCTATTACGATGTGCCCACAATTTCTACATTGCCAAATTCTATCTCCATCTCTAGAAAATACTAATTCTCCTTCTATATTCTCTAATAATTTTCTATATCTTGCTTCATGTTCTTTCTCAATTTTTCCAACAGCTTCAAAAAGATATGCTATTCTATCAAATCCTTCTTCTTTAGCCTCTCTAGCCATTCTATCATACATGTCTGTCCATTCAAAGTTTTCGCCATCTGCAGCTGCTTTTAAGTTTTCTGTAGTTGTAGGAACATCTCCACCATTTAATAATTTAAACCAAATTTTAGCATGTTCTTTTTCATTTTCTGCTGTCTCTAAAAATAAATCAGCTATTTGTTCATACCCTTCTTTTTTTGCTTTGCTTGCAAAATATGTGTATTTATTTCTTGCTTGTGATTCTCCAGCAAAAGCCTCCATTAAATTTTTTTCTGTTTTTGAACCTTTTAATTCTGGCATATCAAAACCCTCCTATAATAAATTTTTACAGTCACTGCATATTCCTTCTAATGCAATACCTTCTCCAGAGATTTCAATTCCTGTTTGTTCTTTTAATATTTTCTTCAAATTATCTAGTTCAAAATTATAATCAAAATCAAGTATCTTTCCACATTTTGTACATATAATGTGATTATGTGGCTGCCTTTTTAAATCATACCTATCTGGTCCTGCTTGCATAGAAATTTTGTTAATTTTTCCGTCTTCTACTAAAACATTTAAATTTCTATAAACAGTGCTTCTGCTAATAGCAGGATCTTTTCCCTTAACTATCATGTAAATATCTTCTGCTGTAGGGTGATTATACAATTTCTCAATTTCTCTTAAAATTTCTTCCCTTTGCCTTGAATAATTCTTCATAAAAAATCTCCTACAAATTAGGAATCATTCCTAACTTATAGGAGCATTATATCACATTAATTAATTTTTGCAATATATTTTTTATCTAGCATCATCATCGTTTTTTCTCTTAGCTTTTGGCGTTCTAGGGTTCCTTGCTTTTCCTCTTTCTTTTTCTGTAAGCACTATTGAGCCTAATTCATCAGCTAGTTTTGGACTAATATTTTTATTAAATTCTGACATATCTTTTATTCTTTGTTGCAAAAAGCTATATACAGCTTTTCTATCTAAATTTCTCTCTTCACAATACTTTGCAAAAAACTCTCTTACAAAAATTTCAGCCTTTTCTCTATCTGGCAATTCATAAAAAGTTAAAATCGCAGGTAATAGTTTGTTTTCTATTAATACTTGATCTTGCATGTTTAGATTCATCTTAATCTTTAACATCCTCTCTTACATATATACATATATTATACTCCCTCTGATAGCTCTTTTGCAAGTCCTAAATATTTCTGAGGAACTAATTCCATTAATCTATTCTTATCATCTTGGTTTATTTCTAACTTACTAATAAAATCTCTCATACTTTCTAATGTAACCACTTTGCCTCTTGTCATCTCTTTCAAAATATCATATGCATTTTGATATCCATTTTTTCTTAATATAGTTTGTATAGCCTCTGCAATAATTTCTGGATTTTCCTCTAACTCTCTAGTCAAAACATCTTCATTTACTTTAACTCTTTTTATTCCTTTTACTGACTGCTTTATAGCAATTATAGAATAAGCAATTGCCATACCTATATTTCTTAGTATAGATGAATCACTTAAATCTCTTTGCATTTTTGATATTTGAAGATTATTTAAAAATACTTCTAATACACCATTTGACATTTTACAATTTGCCATTGAATTTTCGAAATTTATTGGATTAATTTTATGTGGCATAATTGATGATCCAACTTCCCCAGAAATATTTTCTTGTATAAAATAGTTTCTACTAATGTACATCCACATATCATTATCAAAATCTAAAATAATATTATTTAGTAATTTTATTTCTGAAAAAATAATACAAATGTTATCATGTGATTCTATTTGTGTAGTATATTTATTGAACTCAAGCCCAAAACTCTCCACAAATTCTTTATTTATTTTTAACCAATCAATATTAGGATAAGCTATGATATGGCTATTAAAATTACCAACTGTTCCACTAAATTTACCAGCTAATTTTTCACTTTTTATTTTTTCAAGAATCTTATTCATTCTATATGCAAAATTAGCTAATTCCTTTCCAACAGTAGTTGGTGTAGCTGGTTGTCCATGTGTATGAGAAAGCATTGGTATTCCAGAATATTCTCTTGATTTTTCTTTTAATAGATTAATAAGGTTTTCAGCATTTTTAAAATATACATTATCTAATAATTCTTTTATCATTATCCCATATGCTAAATTGTTAATGTCTTCAGATGTACAAGCAAAATGTACAAAAGGAGAATATTTTTCTAACCCATTTTCCTTTAATTTCTCATTAATATAATATTCAACAGCTTTTACATCATGTTTTGTTATATCTTCAATTTCTTTTACTCTTTTGCTCTCATTTAAATCAAATTTAGAAGTAATACTTTCAAGAACATCATATTCTTCATTTGATAATTTAAAATCGATTTCTGGAACTTCTGACATCTTCTGAAGCCATTTTATTTCAACTATAATTCTATTTTTTATTAAGCAATATTCACTAAAATATTTTCTTACTTCTTCTGTATGTTCTCTATATCTGCCATCAACAGGGCTAATATTAATTAAACTCTCTTCCATTTTAACTCCTTATTTACATACAATCATTGCATCTCTTCCTGCACCTATTCCAATAAACTTAATTGGTACTTTTACAATTTCTTCTATTCTGTTTAAATATTTTTGTGCTTTTTCTGGCAACTCTTCTCTTGTTTTACAATTACTAATATCTCCAAAGTTTCCTTCGAATTCTTCATAAACAGGTTCACATTTATTAATATAATCTATATCTGTAGAAAAGTCCATGCTTATTTTTCCATCTACTTTATATCCAATACACAATTTAATTTTATCTAATTTTCCAATTGTATCTACATGATTGATTGCTAAACCTGTAAGTCCATTTACCATTGCTGCATATTTTAATGCAACTAGATCAAGCCATCCACATCTACGAGGTCTTTTTGTTGTTGTTCCATATTCATGTCCTAGTTCCCTTATTGTATCTCCTATTTCATTATTTTGTTCTGTAATATAAGGACCTTCTCCAACTTTTGAAGAATAAGCTTTTAACACTCCATATACTTCCCCTATATATCTTGCTCCAATTCCTGTTCCTGTGCATATTCCGCCAATTGTTGGGTTTGATGAAGTTACAAAAGGATAACTTCCAAAATCTATGTCAAGTAATGTTGCTTGAGCACCTTCGCAAAGAATTTTTTTATTATTTTCTAATGCAGAATGTAAAAGTGTAACTGTATCTACAACATATTCTTTTAGTTTTCTTGCATATTCATTATATTTTTTTATAACTTCATCTGCATCAAACTCTTCAAATCCATACATTTTGAATATTTTATTTTTATTTTCGATATTTGTTCTTAATTGTTTTTCATATCTACCTGTTACTAAATCACCCATTCTAATTCCACATCTTTCATACTTATCGCAATATACAGGTCCAATTCCTCTATGTGTTGTTCCTATTTTGCTGTCCCTCAATTCTTCTTGTAACTTATCCATTTGTACATGATATGGCATTATTACATGTGCTTTATCACTAATTCTTAAATTATCAACCTTATAACCATTTTCTTTTAAATTATTAATCTCTTCTAATAAAACTTCTGGATTTACAACAACACCATTTCCTATTACTGCTATTGTTCCTTCGTTTAATATTCCTGATGGAATTAAGTGAAAAGCAAATTTTTTGCCATCAATTTCAATAGAATGTCCAGCATTGTTTCCACCTGAACATCTTACTGAAAAATCTGCTTTTTGTGAAAGATAATCTATAATCTTGCCCTTTCCTTCATCTCCATAGAAACTTCCTAAAACTACATCTACTTTGCTCATATGCACATCCTCCTTTAATATATTTAAAAAACAAAAATCCAGTATTAGATACAATACTGGATTATTCTCATATTTTAGTTGCACTAACTCTTTCAGATTGCAAAAATCCCATAGATTTTTTTAACTTTAATCTATGATTTTGATTCCTTAATTTTTCTCGTCTCATTTTATCTCCTCAAGAATTAACTACAGAAGAATTATATCATGTATTTTTTACATAATCAATACCAATTATAAAAAATCCGTGTGTGCATTGCACACACGGATTTTTCTCCCCCCTTTCTTACTTGTAGATGTCAAACGCCTTGGCTTCGGCCTCAAAAGATGTGGATTTAACCACCGGGAACTTCTGAAGGCAAACCACAGCGTGGGACTCGGTCTTGAGATTGCTCAAGTAGTTGAGCTGGGAGTCGTCGATGCCCTTGTAGATCCTCTTGTAATTCATGTTCCGAAACCTCTTGGCCTTGTTATTCCTCATTCTGATACTCCTCTCGGATAGATAAGGGGGTTGAATATCTTTTATTACATTTGTGTAGTCACACACTTAGTAAGTAAAAGATATTTCAACGGGTTACAATATTATTCTATCATGTTTACATAATATTTTCAAGTCTTTATAATCAACGTTAAAATAAAAAGCGGGGAGATTTTTAGTCTCCCCTTTTTTCCGCATAATTTTATTTGGCAACAGGCAGAACCACCAGGAATCCACCCTCATGCGGCTGTTTTTCTTTTTCCACGAAAGGAATGCTGTCTCCCTTGAATGGGCCTGCATATCTTACTGGGAACGGAAGCCAGTTTCTGAGAAGTGCTTCATTCCAGTTTTTGCATGGTGCCCAGAAAAGATCAACTGCCGGATTTCCTTTCATAGAGTCGAATTCGTTCAGCCGTGCGATGGGTGTACCGAAGTTTTCTACATGTTGTTCGAAAAGAATTTCTGCGGTATTAGGCATATTAATGCCTCCTTTCTCGTATTTTGGTTATTCCGCATGATATATATTATAGCATATTTACATAATTATTGCAAATTAGTTTTATGTTATTTTGTTTTATATTAATAAATATATAAAAAGGTCCGTGCAAGTAGCACTTGCACAGACCTTCGTCCATCACGCGAAGCTCAACACCACCTCCATGCGGCCGTTAACGTAGGTGATGTCCTTCACGGTGTAGTCCCCCTCGTACTCATCATGGAAGCGAAGCTGCAGAACGAGCCTCTTGAACTTCTTGAGGATCTTCCTCAGCTGCTTGTCCGTGATGCGGACGGTCAGGGTCTCACCGCTCATGGCGCAGTCATAATAATCGCTGGAAGCCATCATCATGACAGGCATGCGCTGTTCCACGCACATGAGAACGATGTTCAGGTACTTGGGTTCCTTGTCGTTCTTGCGTTCCAGTTCGGTGTTCACCATTGTTCTCTCTCCTTTGTTCGTCGGTTGGTTGATTCGGGTGACTTTTGAATGCCTTTCATTACATATATGCATTAGCATAATTTGTAAGTATAGGCAATTCAACTGGGAATACTTATATTGTATCACTTTTACATGATTTTTGCAAATCACTTATGTTCAAAAAAAGAGATAACCTTGCGGTTATCTCTTTAATGCATTAATCATTAAATAATATGACATCTCCTGCTTGCTTTGACTTTTGTACATCAATTACTCTTTGGTTTGCAGACCCTTTCCAATGAAGTTTAGGATCTCTTAAAGCATCTACATACTGTCCATCTACTACAACATCTAAGTAATTTGAAACTTCTTTGTCTTTTATATATTCATCAAATTTGAATCCTGACCAAGCCCAAAGAGTTTTGTTTGGATATTTTTCCTTAAATGCTTTAGCAAGCTTTGTTGTTCCTTCAATATTGTTTGGATGCATTGGTTCTCCACCTAGTATTGAAAGTCCTTCTATATTCTCATTGCCACATAAATCCAAGATTTTATTTAATGTTTCATCTGTAAACTCTTTTCCAGCTGTAAAATCATGTGTTTCTGGATTGAAACAATTTTTACAATTAAATGCGCATCCTTGTGTAAAGATTGAAACTCTTACTCCTGGACCATCTGCAATATCCATTTTTCTAATTTTGTTATATCTCATAAGAATCGCCTCTATTCTTCTACGTCTTTATTATCTATATGCAATACTCTTTCTTTAATTTCTTGCGTTCTTCCTTTGTTCCAGAAATTACTTCCAATGTAACCACAAGTTCTTCTAGCTACATTTAAAGTTCTATGGTCTCTATTTCCACAATTTGGACAGTACCATTCTAATTTATCATCAATTAATATTTCTCCATCAAATCCACATTTTTGACAGTAGTCTGATTTTGTATTTAATTCTGCATACATAATATTGTCATATATGAATTGGATAACTTGCATAACAACTTCTAAGTTATTTTGTAAGTTTGGTGTTTCAATATATGATATTGCTCCACCAGGACTTAATTGTTGGAATTCACTTTCTAATTTTAATTTTGTAAATGCATCGATTTCTTCAAATACAGGAACATGATATGAGTTAGTAATATATCCTCTATCTGTAATTCCTTTAATTTCTCCGAATCTCTTTTGTAAGCATTTAGCAAATTTATATGTTGCTGATTCAATTGGTGTTCCATAAACACTATAATCTATATCTTCTGCTGCTTTCCATTCTTTACATTTGTCATTCATTTTTTGCATTACTTCAAGGCCAAATTTCTTTCCTTTACCACCATCTGTATGACTATGTCCTGTCATGAATTTAACACATTCATATAAACCTGCATAGCCTAAAGAAATTGTAGAATATCCACCATGTAGTAAATCGTGAATGCTTTCACCTTTTTCAAGTCTTGCTAAAGCACCATGTTGCCATAATATTGGTGCAACATCGCTTGTAGCTTTTGATAATCTTTCATGTCTTAATTTTAATGCTTTATGACATAATTCCAATCTTTCTTCAAAAATTTTCCAGAATACATCCATATCTTTATCTGAAGATAATGCAACATCAACTAAGTTTATTGTTACAACACCTTGGTTGAATCTACCATAATATTTTCCTTTTCCAGGAACATAATTTTTAGCCTTAGCTACATTTCCTCTGCTAATACCTCTATCTGGAGTTAAGAATGATCTACAACCCATACATGGATAACATTCTCCTTCTCCAAACTCATTTTTCTTTAATTGTTTCATTACTTTTTCAGAAATATAGTCTGGAACCATTCTCTTTGCAGTACATTTAGCAGCTAATTCTGTTAAATAGTAATATTTGCTATTTTTATGAATGTTGTCTTCTTCAAGAACATATAATAGTTTTGGAAATGCTGGTGTAATATAAACCCCTTTTTCATTCTTCATTCCTAATATTCTTTGATTTAACATTTCTTCAATAATCATTGCTAATTCTTCTTTATATTCTTCTGTTTCTCCTAAATATAAAGCAACACTTAAGAATGGAGATTGACCATTTGTTGTTGTCATAGAATTTATTTGGTATTGGAATGTTTGTACACCATCACTTATTTCTTTTTTCAAATCTTCTTTAGCAAATTTTTCACATTGAGCTTTTGTAAGTTTTCTCTCTTGATATTTTTTCAAATATCTTGTATAACTTTCTCTTACAAATGGTGCTAAATGTGTCATTGTAACAGTCGCTCCACCATATTGGCTAGATGTAACTGCTGTTATAATTTGTGTTGCAATTGTCATTGCAGTTAAAAACTTGTGGGGTTTTTCAATCAAAACGCCGTTAATATTTGTACCATTTTGTAGCATATCATCTAAGTTGATTAAATCACAGTTGTGTAATGCATTTTGTGCAAAATAGTCTGCATCATGGAAGTGAATAATTCCTTCATCATGAGCTTTAACAACATCCTCTGGTAATAAGAATCTTCTAGTAATATCTGTACTAGTTATACCTGCTAAATAATCTCTTTGAGTTGTAACAACTTTAGCATTTTTATTTGAATTCTCATTATTCCAATAATCACTTTCACCATCAATTAATTCTTTAATTGTTTGGTCAGTAGTGTTAGCTTGTCTTACTAATGATCTAGTATAACGATATGTTATATATTTTTTTGCTAGTTGATATTTTCCCATTTCCATCAATTTTTCTTCTATGATGTCTTGAATATCTTCAACTAGTATTCTAGATTTACCAAGCTCCTCAATATATTTGATAATTTCTTCAATATTCTCTTTTGTACATTTCTCTTTTCTTGGAACTTCTGCGTTTGCTTTTTGAATTGCAATTCTTATTTTTTCTGAATTGTAATCAACTATTGTTCCGTCTCTTTTTACAACTTTCATAGCGTAACCCCCACATAAGATATTCATCATTTATTTGATGAATTGATTTTACCATGTTTAACAGTAATGTCAAATTAATAGTTTTTATGTTTACAAATTGCGCATATCTATATTTTACTAGTGTTTAAGGTTTTGTCTTTTTGTTTTTTTGAATTGTTAAAATTGTGTTAAATCACTTTTAGCACTCACTTCTAAGCATAGGTGATTTTTTGCCAATTTAAATATTTCTTTTTGATTACATTTTTAGAATTTGTCAAAATTGATTACTTATTTTAAAGCTTTGTATTAAAAATCGATAATAATTCCTACTTTTATTTTTGGAATTTTTTATCATATTTTTAAAAAAATATAATAAAAAGAAGATGAATAATATTACTCATCTTCTTTGTGTATAATTTTATAAATTCATTTATTGAAAATCAACGATATCAATCCATTTACTTAAAAACTCTTGCTCATCTTCTTTTCCTTTTGTCATCTGTGTTGCAGCAACAATTGGAATCCATCTTTGAATATTGCTTTTTTCAATTCCACTTTTTGCAGAAAATAAATTTAAATATTTTTCAGCAATTTCATTTTGTCCTTGCATAGAGAATAATAAAAATGTTCTTGCACTATCTGCTGACGCATTTCCTTGTGTTACATGAGCCCAATCTAATATTGCATAACTTCCATCTCCTTTAATTACAATATTACTTGGGTTAAAATCTCCATGACACAATTTAGTATGATTTTTCATTCCTTCCAATCTTTGCAATAACTCATATCTTATATTCTCATTTATATTAGTTGCTTCTGTAAGTTTTCTTCTAAATTTATCTTTTATTGGTGTTAATAATGGAACTCTTTTTGATAAAACTTCCAATTGTATTTCCACAAATAAATTCAAATATTCATCCATTCTTTCAGGATTTTCTTCCATTAATTTATTTAGAGGTGTTCCTTCTATATGTTCAGAAATTATTGCCCATCTATTTTCAATTTGAGTAACTGAAAGGAGCTTTGGAATGCTTAAATCTGTTCCTTCTTCAACTCTTGCTTGATTTAATGCTTCATTTAAAATACTTGCTTTTGAATAATTTTCAACAAATAGTTTTACTGTTTTCCCATCTATTTTATAAACTGTTTTTGTTTTTCTTTCTGCTATAATTTCACCTAATTCCATTATCTATCACCTCCATAATAAACTTTTAGATACAAATCTTTTATTTCGCTTATTAGTGGATATCTTGGATTTGCTCCTGTACATTGATCATCAAATGCTTGCTCAGACATCTCATCAAGAGTAGCTAAGAAATCCTCTTCTGAAATTCCATAATCTTTTATTGTATGTTTTATTTCTATTGCTTCTTTTAATTCATCTATTTTAACTAATAATTTTTCTAATTTTTCATTATCATCTTTTCCATCAATTCCTAAAAATTCAGCAATCTCAGCATATCTTCTTAATGCGTGTGGATATTCATATTGTGGAAATGTTCCCATCTTTGTTGGTACTTCTGCACTATTAAATTTCATTACTTCATTTAATACAAGTGATACTGTAATACCATGTGGTAAATGATGAAAAGCTCCTAGTTTATGTCCCATTGAATGGCAAATTCCTAAAAATGCATTTGCAAAAGCCATACCTGCAAGTGTTGCAGCATGTGCCATTTTTTCTCTTGCTTCAGGATCATTTGCACCTTCTTTATAGGCTCTTGGTAAATATTCAAAAATTAATTTTATAGCTTCTAATGCCATACTATCTGTAAATTCTGTAGCCATTATAGAGACATATGCTTCAATTGAATGAACTAAAGCATCAATTCCAGATGCTGATGTAAGTCCCTTTGGTGCATTCATCATCATGTCACTATCCACAATTGCCATCTTTGGTAATAATTCATAATCCGCTAAAGGATATTTAACACCTGTTGATTCATCTGTAATAACTGCAAATGGTGTTACTTCTGAACCTGTTCCTGCTGATGTAGGAATAGCTATAAAGTATGCTTTCACACCCATTTTTGGAAAATCATAAACTCTTTTTCTAATATCCATAAATCTCATTGCCATATCTAAAAAGTCTACTTCTGGATGTTCATACATTACCCACATTATTTTAGCAGCATCCATTGCTGAACCACCACCAATTGCTATAATACAATCTGGCTTAAATTCACTCATTAATTTTGCTCCTTCTTTTGCACATCCTAAATTTGGATCTGGAGCTACATTTGAAAATGTTGTATGTTCAATTCCTAATTCATTTAATTTATTTGTTACTACTTTTGTATATCCATTTTCAAACAAAAATGTATCTGTAACTATAAACACTTTCTTTTTATTCATTACATATTTTAGTTCTTCAATTGCTGTAGGAATACAACCTCTTTTAATATATACCTTTTCAGGTGCTCTAAACCATAACATATTTTCTCTCCTCTCAGCTACAATTTTAGTATTAATTAAATGCTTTACTCCAACATTTTCTGAAATAGAATTTCCGCCCCATGTACCACATCCTAAAGTAAGTGATGGAGCAAGTCTAAAGTTATATAAATCTCCAATTCCTCCATGTGAAGATGGAGTATTTATTATAACTCTACATGTTTTCATTGCTTTATAAAATTTTTCAATTTTTTCTTTTTCAGTAATTGTATTTATATAAAGTGATGATGTATGTCCAATTCCACCATCCATAACTAATCTATATGCTTTAGCTATTGCATCATCAAAATCATTTGCTTTGTACATTGCTAAAACTGGAGATAATTTTTCATGAGCAAATTCCTCTGAAAGTTCTACACTTTCAACTTCTCCGATTAATATTTTTGTTTCTTCAGGAACTTCTACACCAGCTAAGCTTGCAATCGTGTGTGCTTTCTGTCCAACTATTTTGGCATTTAATGCACCATTAATAATAATTGTTTTTCTCACTTTTTCAGTTTCTTCTGGGTTTAAGAAATAACAACCTCTTTTTGCAAATTCTTCTTTAACTTTTTCATATATGCTATTAAGTATTATTACTGATTGTTCAGATGCACATATCATTCCATTATCGAATGTTTTAGAATGTATAATTGAATTTACTGCTAAAATAATATCTGCACTTTCATCAATGACTGCTGGAACATTTCCTGCTCCAACTCCTAATGCTGGTTTTCCACTAGAATAAGCTGATTTAACCATTCCAGGTCCACCAGTTGCAAGAATAATATCTGCAGATTGCATTAGTGTGTTTGTAAGTTCAAGTGATGGAACATCAATCCAACCAATAATTCCTTCTGGTGCTCCTGCTTTAACAGCAGCTTCTAAAACTACTTTTGCAGCTTCAATTGTAGATTTTTTAGCTCTTGGATGAGGACTAAAAATAATACCATTCCTTGTTTTTAAAGCTATTAATGATTTAAATATTGCTGTTGAAGTAGGATTTGTTGTTGGCACAACTGCAGCAACAACACCTATAGGTTCCGCTATTTTTTTATATCCTCCAACCTTATCTTCTTCTATAATGTCACATGTTTTTTCATTTTTGTATTTGTTGTAGATATACTCAGATGCAAAATGATTTTTTATCACTTTATCTTCTACAACACCCATTCCTGTTTCTTCCACAGCCATTTTAGCAAGTGGAATTCTAGCCATATTTGCAGCAATAGCTGCAGCTTTAAAAATTTTATCCACTTGTTCTTGATTATATTTAGCAAACTCTTCTTGAGCTTTTTTTACTCTATCAAAGCACTCTTTAAAGCTATCTAGGCTATCAACAATTTTGTATTCGCTCATTAAATTTCCTCCTTTTCTTTTTTCATATTATAACCGTTTCGAAAAAATTATATCATTAATAAAAAATTGAAACAAGATGGTTTCTCAGGGACGTTCCTTTTAGTGCCATTCTGGCACTCACGGGACACTCCTATTATTTTGTGTTTTATTGATACATCAAAAGAGTGTCCCTTTGGTTCCATTTTGGAACCAAAAGGAACGTCCCTGAGAAACTCGTTTATTTAATAAAAAACTCTATTAAATCAGAATTTATACAAATTATTCCAAATACCACTCCACATAATGCTCCAATTAAATGACTATAATGTGCAATGTTATCTTTTTTTCTAAAATCAATAATTTCGTTTACAATATAAAATAATATTATTAATACTAATGTAAGTGGAATTTTAGTACCATCAAAATTTGCAAATGCACTTAAAACAATTAGCATATATGTAAGACAACTAGCTCCTTTCATATTGCTTTTTCCAATAATAAAATTAACAACGCCTGCCAAAAAAGCTGTAATTAAAAACATTATAAGCAAATTAATTGATCCATATTTTTCTTCTATTAATGGACCTAATAACAATATAGTTGAAAAGTTTCTTGAAAAATGTCCCCAATCTGAATGTCCTAAAGCATGTGTAAAAAGTCTAATATACGTACGTGGTTTTAAAAGAGATGCTCTTTGTGTTGAAAACCACCTTGATGTTGATTTTCCCTTTGTAGTATAGTGAAGTACTAATACAAATAAAGATATAAAAAATGTACTTAATGTTACTACTGCATTATATTGAAAATAATTTATAAATTCTGACATTGTCATATAAAAAAATATCTCCTATCTTTTTTATATAAAATATAATATCACTAAAAAATAATTGAAACAATAACATTTAAAAATATGTAATATATCAATCTTTTATTGACTATTTGGGGCCTCTGTTGTATAATAATTATGTAAATCTTTTCCGTGATTGTTTGAGATTTACATAGTACATTCACATCGCAAACGAAGGAGGAATATCCATGAACAGGAATCTCATTGGAAGTCTTGCTGCAATTGCACCATCAGACGTAAAAATCTGTGGTTTTGTCGCAAGCGTACGTAACACCAAACGTTTCATTTTTTTGGTCGTCCGGGATTTCAGTGGTTCTGTGCAGATTTTTGTTAGCAAAGAGGAAAATCCTGAGCTGGCCAGCATCTGTTCTACTCTCACTGTAAATTCCACCGTGGAAATTTTTGGCGAAGTTTATCACAATCCCAGTGTAAAGCTCGGTGGCATTGAGATTCTTCCCCAAAAAATCAATGTGGTTTCCCTAGCACCGGCAGAGCTCCCTATCGACGAAAATTCTTCTCAAGAACTCAAAATGAACTGGAGATTTCTTGAGCTTCGTGCTCCTGAAAACCGGCTCATCTTCGAGCTCAGCACGGTTATCGAACAGGCAATGCGTCAGTATTGGTCCGACCACAATTTCATTGAGATTCACAGCCCCAAACTCATGGGAACAAGCTCCGAATCTGGTAGCGAACTTTTCTCCGTTCCATACTTCGGAAAAACTGCGTACCTGGCTCAGTCGCCTCAATTTTATAAGCAGATGGCGATGAACGCTGGATTCGAAAAGGTTTTCGAGATTGGTCCTGTTTTCCGCGCTAATCCGAGTTTTACCTCTAGGCACGAAACTGAGTTCATCAGTGTCGACGCAGAGATTTCTTGGATTGAAAGCCATGAAGATGTCATGAAACTGGAAGAAGAATGGATCCAGTACTTTATGGCGGTTGCTGCCAAAAAGCTTGGTAGCAGAGTTCAGGAACTGTATGGAAAAGAGATTATCGTTCCGTCTACACCTTTCCCTCGGATTCCCCTCGCGACAGTCAAGGAAATCCTTAAGAAAGAATTCGGATGTGTATCTCAAAAAGAAAACGACCTGAGTCCTGAAGAAGAACAGCTTCTCGGCCAATATGTTGAACAGCACTACGGCCACGATTTTGTTTTTGTGACAGATTATCCTGTAAGCGTCCGTCCTTTCTACCACATGCGCCACGAATCTAACCCCACTCTTACCAAGAGCTTCGACTTGATTTATCGTGGTGTTGAGGTAACAACTGGCGCCCAGAGAGAACACCGGTATGATGTCCTCGTTTCTCAGATCCTCGAAAAGGAAAAAACTGAAAAGGACAGCAAACTGATGGAATCCCTCAAGGACTATCTCACCTTCTTCCAGTATGGTTCTGTTCCCCATGGTGGTTTCGGATTTGGTCTGGCAAGGCTTATTATGAAAATGCTTGGCCTCCCCAACATTCGTGCTGTAACCCTGGTATCTAGGAACCCCAAGCGTCTCACACCGTAAACATCAAACAATCACACGCTGTCTCTGGATAGCACAAAAAAAGAAACCGGCCCCGCATGAATATGCTGGCCGGTTTCTTCTTTATCTTGCATCATCGTCATCAGACTCACGATCTCTGTTATACTCACCCATATTATCTTCAATATATTTTTTAGCATATGAGAGTAATTCTTTAGCTTCATTTGTTGAAAGTAAGCTTAAATCTATCACTTTAGATGGGAATCTAAACAGCGATAATCTATCCGCATCCCATATGCCTCCTATTATTCTATCTCTTATTACTTTTCCTTCATCATGATGTTTTACAGCATATGCAATTTTATCAACATCTATATCAAAGTATTGAAAAAATCTGTCTTTTAAAATACTTCTAACTAATGGTTCGCCTGCTGCTCCATGTCTTTGTCCCGGAAGTTCACGACCTCTACCTACATCGTGAAGTAAGCAACCTAAAGCAATATGTAATATCTCTTCGTCTGTATATGTTTGTTCTCCTATTTTAATTCCCAAATGAGTAACATGATCAATATGAGTTAATCCATCTATACCATTTTTTACTAAGTAATTAGGATAAATAATTCCTTTACTTTTTTTAATTGTTGGATGATTCTCTTTTTCTACTCGAATTGATGCCAAAAATTTTTTCCTTTCTTCGTCCATATAATTCCCCTTATTAGTAATTAATCGAATTTTTAACATTATTGTATTTGTTGTCAAATACAATTTCCTCTCGAGTATATTATATCAGCCTTGTCAAGCTTTTTTTCCTTCTACAAATTACTTAAGTAATCTGCTATTATTCTAACCTGTTCGTCTTGATCTTTTGGTAAAACTATATAATTTATTTTCAATTGTTCTAACACTGAAAAATATCTATTTTCAATATTTTTCAAATATTCTGAACTTTTATCTTTTTTGCCATATTTTTGCAATAATTCATTATTTTGTGGAATATAAAAAACAATGTCATATGGATGAATTTTCATCCATAATTTGATAAAGCCAAAAATATCATTTGTGTATTCTTCACTTAATAATTCTGATGGATATACTATTTGATCTATAATACATCTATCTAATACAGCAATTTCCTTATTACTATACTCAAGATCTATTTCTCTTTTAATAAGTTTCTGTATCATCCAATATGTAATATCAATTTCTGCCTTATTATTATTTTTCAAATATTCTGAACTACTATAATCAACTGGAGAATCACTACCATCGAATTTTTCGAAATTTATTTTTTTATTTTCAGATAAAATACTACTCACTTTTTTCAAAACAGTACTTTTCCCACAACAATGTGGACCTGTTACAGCAATTTTAATCATTATATTTATCTAAATACGCATACATCACTCTTTCCATACTTCCAATTGAAGAATGAATTATTTTCGCATATTCCCCTTCTATTTTTATATTAAATAATTTAGATGTTCTATAATCTACTTGAACTGTTGACAATTGAACAACATCTTCTTGACTATCTATGTATATATATTTAAATTTTGATTCCCAATACTTTATTGAACTAGGAACAACATTTACAATCATTTTTTTGTTTAGTTTTTTTGAAATCTCTATTATTTTATCTTTATGAAAATTATATTCTTCCTCAGTTATTCTTAAAGCTAAATCATGTTTAATATCTAATTCATTTAAAACATTATCATATATTTGCAAATGTTTTAAACATTCTTCATAGCTTCCCTCATCATGAAAAACATGAATATCAGGAAGATGAAAAGAAGTAGGTCTTTTAAGCACATTTGTCTGTTTTTCTTTTTCCTCTATTCTGTAACATTTAGCAAATTCATATATTCTGTATGGTATTTCTTTTTTTACTATATCTCTTCCTTTAAACCATTCGAAAACTGCAAAATCACTTGCAGGTGGAAGAATATAATTATTATTGCAAATAAATTGTTCTAATCCAAAAAGCTTTTGTAACTCTACAAATCTTTCATTATTCTCTAGTATGTTAGGCGTTTTTATTTCATTTACATTTAGTTTTTCTTTTATGTTTTTTTCTATAATATTTTTTAATTTTGAAAAACACTCCAAATCTTTATCTACATAAATTGGAGAATAACTCATATTTTCTATATTAATATTATTTGGTTCTTTATTATTTTTTTTGAAATAAGTGTTATAAATTTCTTTTTCTTTTTTAAATGAATCAATAGCAATTTCATTTTCTGCACCATTTTCATCAATTAATCTATAAAAACCTACCATATTTACTCCATCTATCTTTCTTCTACAATATCTTCTTTCTGTATAACTCCTAAATGTCCTCTTATTAATTCAAAAAATGTATTTTTATTTCCAAACGGTTTACTTGTATTAATATCACCTATCTTGTTCCTTACTAAAAATGCCATAACATTCATTGATGACAAGATTCCATATATACTTAATCTCTTTTTATCTTTTGATGTAGGATGCATCTCTTCAATTAGCTTATCATATATAATTGTTCCATAAGAGTGGGCTACTAATTCTCCTAATCCCATACTCATCGGAGCACTTACAATTGCTCCTGGATCCACTATTTTTACTTCCCCTTTATCAGTAATCATAATATTTTTGAAATTGGAATCAATAGGTGTAACACAACTATATCCTTCATCTAACAAATCTGCATATTTTGATAATAACTCATAAGGTAATGATGATATTCCTCTAGTTTTACTATCCAAAAAAAGAGTTTCTGTAGTTTTAAATTGATATTCATACAAATATTGAAGAAAATCCACATAATTTCCATCGAAATTATGTGCAAGATTTCCATAATTAGTACTATTTATTTTAGATACGATTCTAAAATAGTTTAACAATTCTTTTGCAATTTTTCCAGCCATTTCTTCATTTACTGCGTTATTATCAAGCAAACTTGCTAATGTCTTCCCTTTTACCTCTTCATAAATTGCAAATTTTTCACTTTCATCAGTTTCAAAATTTGAGTAAACTAAATTTTTTAAGTATTTTCTCCCCTCTACTGGAATATTTTCATATAATAAAACTTCATTATCTGTATGAGTTTCCCCATCTTTATAAAACTTTGCAAAATAATATATACCATTTAATGCATATCTTAATACTATATTATTTGTTTTAGATATTAATTCAATTTTATCTATCTTACCATTAATTGCTCTTTCAATTTTTTCTTTATATTCCTCGATGCTATTCATATTTCTGAACCTCTCTTTCTATGTCTTCAAAACTTCTTACGCATGAAATTGGTTTTTCCATTTTTATTAGATGTCTATCTACTAATTCAAAATTATCAAATAGTAAACTACAATTTATTTTTCCATATACTCCTTCAGCAACACCTATTCTATCATCTATAAAAATATTTATTCCTCTATTAATTATTGTATTTATTTTATCTTCTTCTGTCTCACAAAGAATAATATCTTCAAAATACTGTCCTAAATTAAGTTCTTTGATTGTCCTTAAGGCAGCTTTTTGTCCATCATCAGATTTACCTCTTCTGCTGACAATGTATAATTCATTTCCGTCAGCTTTTAATTTAGCTAATACTTCAACACATTTTGTGTCTAAGATTCTCGCAATTTCTCTTGTACTGGCTAATTTTCCAACGCTTCTTCTTATTTCTCTGTCAGGAACATACTCATCAATAATATTAGATGAAACCTGCCAATCCTCAAAATTCATATCATATAGCTCTTTAAACATTTTAACTTTAAAACTTGTATTATCTAATATTACTCCATCCAAATCAAATCCTATTTTCACGCTAAAACCTCCCCAATATCTTTTCTATAATAAATGTTACCTTTTACTTTTTCTAGTTCTCCATAAACTCTTTTTCTTGCCGCAGATATATTCTTTTCTTTTATACAAACAGCAAATGCTCTACTATTTTTTAAATAAAACTTTCCATTTTCATAATTCATATTTCCGCAATAAAATATATCTTCATCAACTTCAGAAAAATCAACTTCTGTTCCAACATAATCTTTATTTACAGTATAATCTTTAGGCACAACATATGCAGATAAACTTACACTTTCTTCATCAAAAATATTGTCTAATTCATTAATAGTTCCATTTAAAATGTGCTCACATAATTCTGGAAAACTAATTTTCATTATAGCTAGAATGTTCATCATAGATGGATTTCCAAATCTACAATTATATTCAATTACCTTTACATCATCTTCAGAAACCAAGAATTCTCCATAAAGGCTTCCCATATATTTTTCGTTGTATTTCTCTGTTATTACTTTCATAACTTTTTCTGTTATCTCATGCATTTTTTCTATTGCAGTTTCTGATATATATGGAAAACACTCCTTTCCAGTTATTGTTCCCATTCCTGAAGTATTTTCTCCTGTATTATTTTCACCTATTCTTTTATGATTTTTAAATACAGGTGTATGTACAAGGCTTTTTCCATCAGTGTAACTCATTATAGCAACTTCATGTCCATTAATAAATTCTTCAACAATTATGTGACCATATTGTTCTAACCAGTTCTTGGCATTTTTTATAGCTTCATCTTTTTGATTATTTTCATAAATTCTTACACGTGGACCTGTAATTACTCCATCACATTTTACAACAATTTTTGTACTAAAATCATTAATATAATCTTCTAATTCTTTTGATATTTCATAAAAGTCTCTATGTTTTGGATTCAATGAATCATCTATTTCCTCTAGAAGATTTCTACAAAATGTTTTTGATCCTTCTAATTGAGCCAATTTCTTTGTTGGCCCAATATATGGAATATTTACTTCTTTAAGCAAATCACATAAACCTCTTTGTATTACTTCACCTTGACCTATCATAACATAATCTGGTTTTATTTCTTTTATAGCTTCAAAAACTTCTTCAACTTTATTTAAATCAATTCTAAGATATTTTCCATTGCAATATTTTTTAACATACTCATTTTCGGCCCATAATATTGCAGATAATTCATATCCTTGCTCATAAAATTGTTTTGCTATTGCATGTTCTCTTCCTGTTGCACCACCTACTAATACAACTTTTCGCATATATACCTCCTACACTTCTATTGCTCTTTCTAATATTAATTCTTTATCGCAAATAACATCAATTCCCATTTCTTCTAATTGATCTTTAACATCCTTTAAACAATACTGTCCATAGCATCCCATGATAATGCATCTTTTTACACCACTAAATATTTTTAAATCTTCTTTGTCTAATACCTTTCCATTTGAATGCTCAGTAAAAACAACATTTTTTATGCTGTTGTTATCATAAAATTTGTAAGTATATCTTGCAAAATTATCTGGACTTTCAAATAATACTATATTTGAATTTTTACTTTCTAACATATTTGTAATTTTCTCTTCATAATCAATATATTTTTTAAAATAATCATTATATTCAATTAAAAAGTTGGCATGTCTTATAGTTGGATAAAATGGATGAACTATCACAATTACATCCCTATTAGCATCCACCCCTTCATTTCTAATGTAATTCTTCATTTCTTTATATAACACTTGGTATTCACCCACTTTAAATTTCTTTATTTCACTATAATTGTCCATTGAAAATGCTATAGGTATACAATTTTTATAATCGAATATTTTTGGAATTTGTAATTTATCTATTGTTTTTTCATATTTATTAAACTTATTATAATTAAATATTTTTTCTCTGCTTTGTAACACTTCTTTTTCATTACTTAACATTTTATTCATACATTCCTTTTCTCATAATATTTTTATTTAACATGAAAACTTTTCCCATTGCAATAACACTATCAATATCATAATTATGATCTAATATAAGAATGTCTGCATCTTTTCCTTCTTTTATTTCTCCTTTTTGAGTTAAACCAAGTGCATTTGAAGGGTTAACTGTTAAAATTTTAATTGCATCTTGCAATTTATAATTATGAGTTTTAACTAACTCTTTAATAATTTTATGTAATCCTATCTGAGAATGTGCATTCATTCCTATACATTTACCATCTTGCCAAATTGGTACTGATCCATTACCATCTGAAGAAACAGTTAACATATCACTAATTCCTTTTTCAAAAGACTTAATAATATATGTAACACTCTTTTCAACATTTTCTCCAGCTGTAATATCTACATATGATCCATTCTTTGCCATTTCTATTGCTTGTTCAAAAACTGTATCTGTACATGTAATATGAGTTGGTCTAACTAAATCAGCCGGTATATTAGTTTCATATAATATATCTAATAGCTGACTCATACTTCCTTTTCCCCAACCTACATGATAATTTACACTACACTTTTTTCCACTTATAAGAGATGCTACTCTAACTTCTGACATCAATTTAATTAAATCTTCTTTAAGTGGGTTATAACATCTATGATCTGAAATAGCAATCTTAGCACCAATAACTTCATTAATAAAAGCTATATCTTTCTGGACTGATTCTGTTAATGTTGGTGATGGAAATTCATATCCACCTGTTAGACAATATGCTGTTATTCCTTCCTCATTTAATGCTTTCGTTTTGGAAACAAGGTTCTCAACACTTCTAGTAATTGTATCAGTACCCAAAACTCCAACTACTGTTGTAACACCGCTAGAAATAATATCACTTAATTTTATCTCCGGAACTTTAGAAGAAAAACCTTTTTCTCCTCCACCTCCTGTAATATGAACATGATTATCTATATATCCTGGAATAATATATTTATTGTCACAATCAATTACCTCAATATTATTAAAAACCTTTTTAAAGTCTCTTTCATTTAATTTTCCAATTTTTGTAATTTTATTATCTGAAATAAAAATATCTGTTTTTATTTCATTTAATAATACATTTTTTAATAACAACATATTCTTTCTCCTTATGGTAAGATATTTTCTCCATTAAATCTTAAACATATTTGCATGTTTCTTATATCTTTTGCTTTTAATACCCACATTAAGTATCTTTCTACTCCCATACCAAAACCAGCGGTTTGAAGTGGAAACTTTTTCTTCATTTCAATATACCAATCATACTCTTCTGGTAATACACAATGTCTTTCTAATGCTTTTAATAATTCTTTATGCCCTTCATGTCTTTCTCCACAACCTATAGTTTCTCCTATTCCCATTAGTAAATCTGCATTTCGAGTTGTACCTTTAATTTTGTCATCTAATTTCTGATAAAATGGAACTGCTAGTTCGTCATAATTTGTAACCCAAACAACTCCACCATAAATATTAATAAGTTCTTTTTCTGCTTTTCTTGTTATATTTCTCCAGCCATCCTCGTATTCTATATAATCAGAAATATTTTTTGGAAATCTTTCTTTTAATACTCTTTCTGCTTCATCAAATGTAATTCTTTTAAATCTTCCTCTATGTTTTGCAACTTTTTCTATATGACTAATATCTCCTACTGTTTCTTTTAATGTGTCACCCATTTTAACTAAAATTCTCTTTGATAAATACTTAACATATTGCTCAACTAAACTCATTACATCTTCCAAACTACCTGGTATTTCTGCCTCACTATGATAGAACTGGCATAAATGTCTTTCATCTGCTAATTCACCTCTAAAAGACGGCATAACATAATAACATCCTTTTTCACTTAATCTACATCCATATTCTAAAAGGAATTGCATAGAATCTGCCAAATATGTATCAACGCCTTCTAAGTTGACTTTTACAGGTTTTGAGTCACTGCCTCTTCCCATTGGACTCGATATCGAACCTGTAGTAACTGGCAAATGAATAGTCATAATTCCTTTTTTTCCGTAAAACTTTACGGTTTCCTCTGTAATTAAATTCTCTAATAAAACTAATTGTTTGTACCAATCATTTTTTAGAGCTTTCACAAAATGTGTATTTGTGTCCTTCCATGTGTTTGGCTCTTTAAGCATTTTTTTAGATCCCCCTCTCTTTTATTTATATATTTAGTTCATAAATATATACACATTAATAATAAAAAAAAACCAAAGAGTGAAACTCTTTGATTTTATATAAAAAAGATAATAATTCTAAAACAATAAAAAAGCGTAAGATTGTAATTAATCCTAAAATGATTCTACTGTTAAATTCTTCATAAACAGCTACAAAAGACATTTTAATACTCCCTAACACTTTTAAGTATATTAATTAACCAAATTTTATTGATTGCAATTTTATCACGCATAAATATATTTGTCAACAATTTATGAAAAATTTATTCAGCTAAAATTGAAGTATCCGTAGGTCCTTTACCAACTACTTGAGACATTAATCTATTCCAAGTTAAAGGTCCAATTATTCCATCTTGTACTAAACTATTTTGTGTTTGAAAACTCCTCACGGCAAAATTTGTTTTGATTCCAAATATACCATCTAGTCCTCCTGTTTCATATCCTAATGTTGTTAAGCAGTCTTGTGCAATACAAACATACACTCCTCTTGAACCCTGTCGTGTTATAGGATATCCAGATGCTACTTGCCTTTCGTCAAAATGTACCCACCTAGGTGTTTCACTAACTGGTTCTACATAATTCCATATTCCTGAATTAACAGCTAATGACCTCATCGCAGCTCTTCCTCTATCATCTAAATTTTGACCAACATCAAATGCTAATCCCGCATAATGCTGTGAAAGTATTCCGTGTCCATCTTCCCAAGGTCTTCTAAAACCGAATCCAACAAAAATTGGTTTTCCATAGATATATCTAAAACTATTCCACGCTTCCATTGCTCTTCTATCTGTCCAAAGCAAACCTGATTTACTTGCACCTCTGAACTCTTTTACTCGTAAAGTTCCTTTTGAATTGTAAGGCATGCTTTGGTCTTCGCCTCTATAGTATGTTTCCATCCTATTTGTGTTATTATTATATACTAAAATTTTTGCCATAATTAACTCCTTTCATATACTTATATTCTATGAAGGTAATTAAATTTTGTTGATAAAATAAAAACGCCGGCGAGTTGGTAACTCGCCAGCGCTCCTTGCGCAATTGTGCAATGGATGAGATCATTCTTCAGAAGATTCTTCCGGCTGAGCTTCCGGCTGAGGATCATCGTTCGACATGTTGCAGATGAGTCCGATGATGAACTCGTAAACTCCCTTGAATCCGAAGCCGGTAATAACGCCCCACGCGAGGGCTCCCAGCAGGATTCCAAAGAAATTCTTCCCCATCTGGTAACTTCCTCCGAAGAGAATCCCCATCAGGGCGCCGATACAGAAGATGACGTTCGTCAGTTTCCGCATGGAATCAATCTTGAAGAGAACCTTCTTTTTGCTGTGCTTGCCGTGTGTCATGGTCTAAGACCTCCTTATGTTTTTTGTGCCTAAGCACCTAACTTTATTATACCATTTTATGTAACTTGTGTCAAAAAATTAGGAATAACTTAGTGTCTTTAAGCTATTCCAAACTCGTTTAATATTATTATAAAAATACATTTATTAGTTTCTTCTGCATTAAATATACATTATTTTCATTAAGCTTTTTTATTCCATCTTTGTATACATAGCCCATTTTTTCATAAAACTCACATGCGGTTTTTGAAGCTGGTATTATTAATATTTTAGCTTTTATAGTATTGATTGCATATTCTTCTATAGCCTTTATTAATCTGCTTCCTATTCCTTTTTTATGATAATCAGGATTTACAAATACAGTTAAAATCCAATATTCTCCATCATCATTTTTCCATGATTTTTCTATTCCAGCTGTGCCTACAACTTTACTATCACTCAATGCAACAAATACTTTTTCTCTTCTTTTTAGTTTTGCTTTTAAATTATCTACAGAAAACTCTTTTTCGTGTTCTTTTAAAATGTCAGCATCATAATCATTAATATTTACTTCTAAAAGATTTCTAATTATTAACCTTGATAAATCTTCCGCGTATTTATCATTATAGTCAACTATTTCAATCATTGTTTCTCCTTTTAAAATAGGATCATAAATAATTATGATCCCATCTATTTAATATTATTAATTATCTTGCATCATCATCGTCTTCGAATCTTCTAAATGCGCTACTTCTAGTTTTTTCTCTAGACAATCTTTCATAGCAATCTGGACAAACAGCTTTATAAATATCATCAGTACCTACTAAAACATCTCCATCTTTCTGTGCTAAACAAAATGAATAAATTGCTTCTTTTCCACAATAGTCACATCTAGCTGAAAATTTTTTAACGTCATTAGATAACTGCATTAATTCTCCCATTTTTCCAAAGTCTTTTTTCTCAGCTGTAAGATCAAGTCCAGCTATAAAAAATTTTTTCCCTCTACTTGCTAATCTTGTTATAGTATCCAAGTCACCGTCTAAAAATTGAAATTCATCTATAAAATAGTATTCCGCATCAAATCTCTCAAGGTCATCTATTGATGAAATATTAATTGCAGGAAGTCTGTTTCCATTTCTATCTGTAACATAGTCTATTCCAAATCTGTCATCCATAGATGGTTTAAATATTAATACTTTTCTTCCATTTTTCTTTTGTTCTTTTGCTTCAGCAATGATATGACTGCTCTTTCCTGATTTCATTGGTCCAGTAAATACACTTATATTGTCCATTTTATTCCCCTTATATTTAGTTCGATTCTTTGAGAGACATCCCAAAATTAGTTACTATTTATTCATTTTTTAATTCAAATTTATCTAAGTAATCTTCGTATCTTCCATATATTACTTTATAATTTGCTTGTGCTCCATTTACAATAATAAACATAAAAGAATTAGTTTCGTAATTATTTTTTACGCAAAAAAGTTTATCACTATCTAATTTAGTAAAGCCTTGTTCTTGTAAATATTGCCCATATTTTTAAATGATTTCTGAAACGTGTCACAAAAAATCATTTATTTAATTCTTCTAAAAACAACTTGTTTAGTAACTGCGGATTCGCTTTTCCTTTTGTTTCCTTCATTGCTTGTCCAACTAAAAATCCTAATGCTCTATCTTTTCCAGCTTTATAATCTGCAATAGATTGTGGGTTTGCTTCTAAAATCTTATTTACTACTTCCTTAATAGCACCTTCGTCAGAAATTTGAACCCAGCCTTTTTCTTCTATTATTTTGCTTGGCATTCTAACTTCTTCAAATAGCTCTTCTAACACTTTTTTAGCTATTGCTGAACTTATTGTTCCTTTATCAACTAAAGTAACTAACTCTCCTAATTCTTTTCCTGTAAATTCTAAACTATCAGGTTCTTCTTCTCTTTCATTTAAAATTCTTGCTATATCGCCCATTATAAAGTTTCCTACTGCTTTAGGATTGTTGCATACTTTAATTGAATCTTCAAAAAGTGTTGAATAATATTTAGAAGATACAACAAAATTTGCTGCTTTATCTGATAATTCATATTCTTCTTTATATCTTTTTCTCTTTGATTCTGGAAGTTCTGGTAAAGAATTTCTAACATTTTCAATATATTCATCTGAAAGTCTAATTGCAACTAAGTCTGGCTCTGGGAAGTATCTGTAGTCATTAGCATTTTCTTTACTTCTCATTGTAAATGTTCTTCCTGAAATATCATCCCATCTTAATGTTTCTTGCTCTACAACTCCACCATTTTCTATTACATCTACTTGTCTTTCAGCTTCATAGCTAATTGCTCTTACTATACTTCTAAATGAACTCATATTTTTCATTTCTGTTCTTGTTCCAAATTTTTCTGAACCTTTTTTTCTAACAGAAACATTGACATCTGCTCTTAATGAACCTTGTTCCATTTTACAATCAGATACCCCTATATATTCGAAAATTGATTTTAATTTTCTCATATAGGTTTCTGCCTCTTCTGGACTTCTCATATCTGGTTTAGAAACAACTTCTATTAATGGAATTCCTGCTCTATTTAAATCAACAAAACTTCCTCTTCCATATTCATCATGATTTAATTTTCCAGCATCATCTTCTATGTGAATTCTCTCAATTCTTATAGTTTTTTCTCCATTTTCTGTTTCTATATTTACATATCCCTCATAGCAAAGTGGCTTATCATACTGAGAAATTTGGTATGATCTTGGATTATCTGGATAAAAATAGTTTTTTCTATCGTTTTTACTGTTTTTTTCAATACTACAATTTGTAGCAAGTCCTGCTTTTACAGCATATTCTACAACCTTTTCATTTAATACTGGTAAGCTTCCTGGCATTGCCGTACAAACTGGACAACAGTGTGTATTAGGGCTTCCTCCAAATGTTGTAGGGCATGAACAAAATAGTTTTGTCTTTGTAGAAAGCTCACAGTGAACTTCCAAACCGATTACCATTTCATAATCATCTCTTAGCATCTAGTTCTTACCTCCTTTAAATGTTGGTTTATTCTCTTTAAAGTTTGTATTCTGCTCATATGTATAAGCAGCTCTTAGTATCTTTTCCTCTTCAAATGAGTTTCCTATTAATTGGAATCCTATTGGTAGTCCTTCTTTATCTAATTCACATGGAACAGATATTGCTGGAACACCTCCTATATTGATTGGAACTGTACAAATATCAGCTAAATACATTTCAAGTGGATTGTCCATTTTTTCTCCCATTTTAAATGCTGTCGTAGGAGAAGTTGGTGTTAATAATAAATCATATTTATTAAACAATTCATTAAATGCTTCTTTAATAACTGTTCTAACCTTTTGAGCTTTTTTATAATATGCATCATAATATCCTGAAGAAAGTACATAAGTACCTAATAAAATTCTTCTTTTTACTTCTGGTCCAAATCCTTCACTTCTAGAATTTCTAAATATATCTTCCATTGAATCTGCTTTTTCAGATCTATATCCATAACGGATTCCATCAAATCTTCCTAAGTTTGAACTTGCTTCTGCATCAGCAATAATATAATAAACTGCTGTAGCATACTTTCCTGCTGAAAAAGAACATTCTTCTACTGTTGCACCTAATTCTTCATATTTTTTGGCAACTCTTAAAATAGCATCTTTTACTTCTTGATTAATTCCTTCTCCGATGTATTCTTTTGGAATGCCTATTCTCATTCCTTTTACATCATTTACTAAAGATTTTGTATAATCTTTTTTCTCTCTACTGCTTGAGGTAGAATCTTTTTCGTCATGACCTGCAATTATATTTAGAAGAAGTGCTGAATCTGTTACATCTCTTGTTAAAGGTCCTATTTGGTCAAGTGAAGATGCAAATGCTACTAAACCATATCTTGAAACTAATCCATATGTTGGTTTTAATCCAACTACACCGCAAAGTGATGCTGGTTGACGAATACTTCCACCTGTGTCACTTCCTAGCGCCCATGGTGCCATGTTAGAAGCAACTGCTGCTGCACTTCCACCTGAGGATCCTCCTGGTATTCTATCTAAATCCCATGGGTTAGATGTCTTGAAAAATGCAGAATGTTCTGTTGAACTTCCCATTGCAAATTCATCCATGTTCAATTTTCCAAGATAAACCATATCTTCTCTATTAATATCTTCGATTACTGAAGCATCATATGGAGAAACAAAGTTTTCAAGCATTTTTGAACTACAAGTTGTTTTTACTCCTGTAATACAAATATTATCTTTTATTCCTATTGGAATACCTGCTAATTTTGAAACTTTTTCTCCATTTTTTCTTTTTTGATCAACCTCTTCTGCTTTCTTTAAAGCACTCTCTTCCAAAGTTGTGACATATGCTTTTACTTTAGGATCTATTTCTTTAATTCTACTAAAGTAACTTTTTGTTATTTCTACTGAAGTAGTTTTTCTCTCTTCTAGCATATCAGCTAATTCATGTGCTGTATATTCATAAAGTTCCATTAAACTTTCCCTCCATTATCATTTAATTTATAATATAAATGCGACCAAGAATACACTCTTTCAAAACCTTCTGGTTCTAAACCTCTATTGCCTCTTGAATCCATTAGAAATGCTTTTATTCCATTTTCTGAAATATCTTTGCAATTTTTATAGCTATCATCAATAAATACATCTATTTTTTCTTTTTTGGCAGCTTCCACTTTTGATTGTGCATCAAAAATTGCTTCATCATATGGAATATTATACTTTTCAAGCCATTTTTTTGTTGATTCAATAACATCAAACTCTTTTATTGGAAATCTTGCTGTTATTAATACAATTTTGTTTCCATCTTCTTTTAACTTTTTAAGATATTCTACTGAATATGTTTTTGGAATTACATGATCTACTATATATTCATAATATTTTCTAAAAAAGCTCTCTGTTTCTTCTCTAGTTAACCCATGAATAACTTCTATGAAATGATGCGTAAATTTTGCCTGGTCTTGAACTAATGGCTCTCTTTTTAAATCTTCTACTATATATTTCTGACAACAATTAAACATTACTTCTGTTGTGTCTGAAATTGTGTCATCTATATCTATTCCTATTATCATACCTTCCTCAATCTAATTTAAAAATTTTGGAATTTTAAACATTCCGTCTTCTTTACTTGGTGCATTTTCCATTAATAAATCTTTATTCTTAAATTCTTTTACTTCATCTTTTCTAAAAACATTATATTTTTCTTTGTCAACTAATACAGTTTCTTCCATAGAATCTGTATTAACATTATTAATCATGTTTGCATATTCTAATATTTCTTGCATATCTTTTGTGTATCCTGCAATTTCATTTTCAGATAAATTTAGATCTGCAAGTTTAGCAATATGAATTACTTCATTTTTATCAATAGCCATAATTTTTCTCCTCTCATCTGATTTAGAATTATATAGCAAAACTCAAAAAAAAACAAGCCAAAAGGCTCATTTTTCGCTTACATCTTTAAGTAATAATTCTTTTGTATATTCTGGAATCCTACTTGACAAGCAAAACTCTTCTATAGCATCTTTGTTATTAGCTATATATGCTAATTCATCAAATTCTATTTCACCGTTTTCATTCTTCAATTTGTTCAAATACTCTTTATAATATTTATCCAATTCATTAGATGTCATATTAACAAGTGCTTTATAAATAATTCCTATATCTTGTTCAGTAAAAAAAGCTTTCTTCATATATTTCATTTCAACATTTTTTAAAATATTTTTTGTAATCCCCATTTCCTCTTCAAGCTCTCTATACATTGTATTTTCATAATCCATTTTACCAGCTATAACATCATTCTTATCACAAGAACCACCTGAGATATGATATTCTCCTGCTGAAGAAGTAATACTTGACATTTTTCCTATAACATATTTGTTGTCAAGTGTTTCTAATAAAATTCCTGCCCATAAATTATAACATTCTCTAGCTTTTCCTGGATTTCTTCTAACAAAGATATAATGTGCATAATCACTATTTAATATATTTATAAATAAATTATTTCCTTTTTCTTCTATATTGTCTACAACAAATATTTGTCCTCTTGTAAACTGTTTTGAAACTGTTTTCCAATACTCATCAATTTTTGCTTGTTCATCTTTTCTTATTTCTATTGTTTTATCTATATAGTTTACTTCAACAATTTTATCTTTTATAATTTTAATACTTTCTTGCATGTTTTTATTCCTCTCTGGTGGAATTATATTATACATATATGTCTTTTTTGTGAAAATAAAAAAACGATATAGATTACTATATCGTTTTTTTAAGATTAATAAATTCCTATTTCATTAAGAACTACAAGTACTAGCTCAGATATAAATAATATTATTGCATATTTCTTTAACATTTCAGTATTATCATCTTTACCAAATAATTCTTTTACTCCAAAATATCCTAGTATCATTGATACTGCAACTAATGCTGTTTCGATAGGTGTTGTTACTAGTGTTATTTTTGCAATTAATAAATCTAATATTAATAATATTGAATTTATTATTCTTGGTATATAAGCTACAACAACTGTTGAAATAACTGTTGTAAGTTTTTTCTTATTTTCTCTATTGAATAAGAAAATAACAATTGATGGAACCAATACTGCAACTACTGGTCTTAAGAATGATAAAATAAATCTTAAAAGATTATGTCCTAAACTAAATAATTCACTATATTTTAATAATGATATTATTGTTCCTATTACATTTGCTACAATGAAAACCATCATAAGAATTATTACTTTTCCAATAATGTTTTCTTCACTTGCTGCTCTTTTTACTGCATCAATAGGATTTGAAAACATATCTTTAACAAAACTTGTTGTTTCATTAGCATCTTTTTTGAAATCTGTGTTTTTTATTGTATCTTTTACTTTGTTTACAGTTTCTTTAGTTTCATTTTTTATGTTTTCTGCTTCTTCTGAAATTTTACTTTTTTCTTTTTTTACTTCTTCTTTAGTTTCTTCTTGGACAGTTTCTTCTATTACTGTTCCTTCTACAGGTTCATTTTTTTCTTCTGAGTTTTTCTTTTCTTCCTCGTCCATATAAACCTCCTAAAAAACTTTATATATATTATTAATGAAGTTCGTTACTTGACATTGTTTTTCCATAGCAATCCATAAATTGACCAAATGCTAATACAGCCAAATCATTTGCTACAAAAGCGCCCATTGTAACAAGACACATTAATCCTATTGGAATATTTGCCATAAGAACTGCAATTGATACTATTGTTCCATAAAGCATTAGAAATCCTGTTCCAAGTTTTCCAGCATATAAACGATGTACACCGAAAAATCCTAATAGTATACATAGAACCATTGCTGTTAATCTATTTTTCTTACTTACTTCTGTATGATTAGTTGTATTATTAGTTGTATTATTATTTGTACTATTAGTTGTAGTATTTGTATTAGTATTTTCTGCTGTAACTTCTACTTTCTCTTCATTTGCTTCTTCCATTTTATTCACTCCTTATAAATATATTTATATACTTTATATTTACATTAAAATGCGTTTTTTGTCAATAAATTTGGCTGATGTTACTAAAAAGAAATAATACTTGCACATAAAAAACGGACTTAAGAATTATAAGTCCGTTTAATATTTTTTATTAATATAAATAATTTTGTGGATTAACTGGTGCACCACCAATTCTTATTTCTAAGTGTAAATGTGGTCCTGTTGCATTTCCTGTTTGACCTACAGCTCCAATTGCACTACCTGTTGCAACTGATTGTCCAGCTGAAACATATATTGCACTACAGTGTGCATACCATGTTTCTGATCCATTTCCGTGATCTATTTTAATTAAATTTCCATAAGAACCATTATATCCTGCAAAAGTAACCACTCCTGATGCTGCTGCTACAATTGTTGTTCCTTGTGGACAAGCAATATCTAATCCAGTATGTACACTTGATCTAACTGAACTTCTTGAGCCATATCTTGAAGATATTGAACCACTAACTGGTTGAATAAAAGAAATTGGTCCAGCACTTACTGGTGCTGCTGCAACTTCCACAGCTCCTTCTATACCTTGTGTTTCATCTTGTGCTTGAGCTTGAGCCTGAGCCTGAGCTTGTGCCAACGCTAATGCTTTTGCTTTTGCTCTAGCTGCAGCTTTAGCTGCCTTTTCTTTTGCAACTGCTTCTTCATACTCTTTTACTTTAGCTGTTTTTATTTCTCCTAAAGTACCTTTGGCTTCATCTTCAGAATTTAAAGTTAGTTCTGTAGAAAATACTTCTACAACACCTAATTTTAAATCTATATTTTTATTTAAATCTTCATTTAATTCATTAATTATTTTTTCAGCTTCATCTTGACTACCAACAACTACTTTTTGTTCTCCATCTACTGTGATTCCATATGTTTTATATGTAGTAGTAATTGTGTCTTGAACTGCTAACACAACATCCTTTTCACTTACATTTTCAGCCCTATTAACAAGTTTAAATTCATACTCTGGCATAGCTGCTATTTCTCTAAAAGCAATATTTCCAGTAGTATCATCTAAATACTTCTCAATATTTTCTTCTATTGATTCTTTGTTTTCTATGTAACCTATTGTTTCTCCTGATAAAGTGACTTTGTATACTGGTCTATATTTTATAAAGGCAACTGATACAATTATAGCAGAACCAACTGTTACAACTTTTAGGGTTTTAAAAGCTTCTCTTGTGTAATATTTAACCCAATTCACTAAAATAAAATTCACTCTCCTTTTTAGCTTTCAAAATTGCGCCACTAAATTCTATTATACTATAAAAAAAGTGCCCTTTCAAGCACTTTTTTTCTTATTTTTATTTATTATCTTAATTTTAATAGCTATTTTTGTTTGCCACAGTATTAAAATTCATCGTTTACTTTGCTAAAATCTTTTTTTCTCTTTTTTCCTCTTTTTTTCTATGCACTCAATTTTTGCATCGTATTTTTTTCTACCACTAAAGGTCCATTTTTTTATGTTTTTTAAAAAAGTCTCTCCACTTTTTATTTTAGTTTCATAGACAATAGTTTACTAATACCTTTTTCTTCCATAGTTATGCCATATACAGTATCTGCTGCTTCCATTGTTCCTTTTCTATGTGTTATTACTAAAAACTGTGATTTGTCCGCAAACTTCTTTAAATATTCTGCAAATCTATAAACATTAACATCATCTAATGCTGCCTCAATTTCGTCAAGTACACAGAATGGAGCAGGATTTATTTTTAGAATTGCAAATAATAATGCTATTGCAGTAAATGCTCTTTCTCCACCAGATAAAAGCATCATATTTTGCAATTTCTTTCCAGGTGGTTGAACTGCAATTTCAATTCCACATTCTAATATGTTTGATTCATCAGTAAGAATTAATTCTGCTTTTCCACCACCAAATAGTTCTGAAAATACTTCGCCAAAATTTTTATTAATTACTTTAAACTGTTCTGCAAATTGTTCTTTCATTGTTTCAGTCATTTCACTAATTACTTTTCTTAGTTTAGTACTTGAGTCTTCTAAATCTAATCTTTGTTCACACATGAAGTCATATCTATCTTTTGTTTCTTTATATTCTTTAATCGAATCAATATTAATGCTTCCTAAATCTTTAATTTCTTTTCTTAAAGAATTAACTTTTCTTTGAACACTTTGTGGATTTTCGGCTTTTTCTATATCTGTTACAGTATTTGGAGTAAGTTCATAATCTTCCCACATCTTATTTACTACTTGGTCTAAATCTAGTTCTATCTTTGATTTTTTTAAATCAAGTTTTGAAATTTGTTCTTTTAATTCATCTAATTTTCCTGTTTGATCAGTTATTTCTGTTTCAATAGCAACTAATTTATCATTTTTGACTTGTCTTTCATCTTTTAATTTTTGAATTTTTTCTGTGCTTCCTAATATTTCTTTTTCAAGTTCAATTATTTTCTGCTTTGTCTCTTCTATTTTAATTTCTAACTCTTGATTATCTTGTATTATTTTTTCTCTTGACTGTTTTTTATTATCAATATTTGTAATATTATTTTGAATATCAACATCAATTCTTGCCATCATTTCATTAATAGAAACTTCGCTTTCATCAAATGATGATACAGATATTTTTAAATTTGTTATATCAAAATTCAAATCATCAATGTATTTTTGATTATCTTTGTTAAGAATAGTAAACTCTTCAATTACTTTTCCTAATTCTGCATTTTCTTCATCCATTTTAGCAACTTGAAGATTAAACTCTTCTTGTCTTTTTGTATTTTCTTCTTTTTCTTTTTTAGTATTTTCAACATCTTCTCTTAATTTTGCAAGTTTTGCTTCTAATTTTGTTATTTCCAAATCAAAATTATCTATTTTTTGTTTTTCTGTTGCATAAACAATTTCTAAGCTTTGAGCTTCTTTTTGTTTATTATCAAATGACGAAAGAATTTCAGATATACTTCCTTCATATTCTTCTTTTTCTTCTTCAACTTTTTGAATCTTTTGTTTAATATTTTCTAATTCTTTTTCTAATGATTTTATTTCTTTTTCTCTACCTAATATGCTGACAGTTTTAGGTGCAATAGATCCACCACTAATTGCTCCAGAAGGATTTATAACATCTCCTTTTAATGTTACAATTTTAAATTTATAATTATTTTGTCTTGCAAGTTTTATACTATTATCAATATCATCTACAATAACTGTTCTTCCTAATAAATTTAAAATAATGCCTTCATATTTCCTGTCATACTTAATCAAATCAGATGCAATGCCTATTACTCCATCTACACCTCTATAATTTACACCTGTCAATTTTTGTCCTTTTACAGCACTAATTGGTAAGAAAGATGCTCTTCCTAATTTATTATCTCTTAAATAATTTACTAATTTTTTAGCATTTTCTTCATTATCTGTAACAATATTTTGAATTTGAGCACCAAGAGCCATTTCAATTGCTGTTTCATATTCTTCTTCAACAACAATTAAATTAGCAAGCACTCCATGTACACCTTTAGCTAAGCTACTATCTCTTTCTGTAGCTTCTAATAAAGATTTAACAGATTTATTATATCCTTCTTTTTCTTTCTCAGTCTCAACTAAGAATTTATATCTAGATTCTTTAATTCTATATTCTGATTGATAGCTATTTAAATGTATTTCAAAATCTTTAATTTTTTGAGCAGATTCGTCTTTTTTCTCTTTTATACTATCAATTGATTTTGTAATTTCATTTTTACTCTTTTCAATATTATAAAATGAACTTGATGCTTCTTCTCTGGTGCTTCTTGTAGAATCTAATTCTGATATTGTTTCTTGTATTTCATTTTTTAATGATTTTTCTCTTTTTTCTAAGTTATCAAAATTAGCTTTTTCTGTATTAATATCCGCAACAATTTCATATTTTTTATCAGTATTATTTTGTACTATTTGTTTTTTACTTTCTATTTCAACTTCTTTATCTGACAATGTTTTAGAATATTTTTCTAATTCTTCTTCTTTTTGTTTTAATTCATTCTCGAATTTTTCTTTATTTGTATATAAGCTTGTTTTCTTTTCCTCTTTTTGAGTTTTCTCTTCTTCTAATTCTCGATTTCTTTGTTCTAATTCCTCAATTTCAACTCTGTATCTTTCATAATTTTCATTATTATTTGATATTCTTTCTTCAGAAATTGCAATTTCAGAATTATATTGTTCTTTTCTTTGATTTCCTTCAAATCCTAAATTTTGAGTTTTTTCTATTTCTTCTATTAACTGATCTATTAATAATTTTAATTCTTCTTTTTCTAATTGAGAATTATTAAGACTTTCTTCTTCTCTTACTTTTTGTGTTTCTAAAATATCAATATTTTCCATAGTTTCTTCTATTTGTTTTTTGTAATTCTCGATATTATATAAAAACAATCCAACTTCAATATTTTTAAGTTCATCTCTTAAACTTAAAAACTTTTTGGCTTTTTCTGACTGCATTTTTAAAGGCTCAATATTGTTTTCTATTTCAGAAATAATATCATTTATTCTAAGCAAATTTAATTTTGTTTGCTCTAATTTTTTCTCTGATTCTACCTTTCTAGTTCTAAATTTTACTATTCCAGCAGCCTCTTCAAAAATATGTCTTCTATCTTCAGATTTATTGCTTAGAATCTCATCGATTTTACCCTGTCCTATTATAGAATATCCATCTTTGCCTATACCTGTATCCATAAACAATTCTAAAACATCTTTTAATCTACAAGGTGTTTTATTGATAAAATAGCCAGTTTCACCATTCCTATAAATTCTTCTTGTAACAATTACCTCATTATATTCTATTGGAAGTTTTCCATCTTGATTATCAATCACAATAGAAGCCTCAGCATATCCTAAAGGCTTTCTGTTTTGAGTTCCTGAGAAAATAATATCTTCTGATTTAGATCCTCTTAATGATTTTAAGCTTTGTTCACCTAAAACCCATCTGATACAATCTGCTATATTACTTTTTCCTGAACCATTTGGTCCAATTACTGTTGTAATTCCTGGCATAAAATCTAATACAGTTTTGTCAGCAAAAGACTTAAAGCCATGCATCTCTAAGCGTTTTAAATACATCTCATATTCCTCTAATTTCGACATTTTTAACATTTAACATCTTATTATATTTTAAATCATTTTTCAAGGCTTAAATTTTAATTTTCCCTAGTATTTTACTTGAAAAAAAATAAATTAAGATATAAAATAATAGTAGCTTACAAAAGAGGAGTATATTATGAAAGAAACTTTTGATTTTTATGATAGTACAGCAATCAAATCTTATAACTTAAATGAATCTATTAGATATCAATTAAAAGCACTAGATGGATTAGATGCATTTACATTAAGGCACTCTGAAAATGTTGCTAATGTTACTTGTAGATTATGTGAAAAGCTTCATTTAGCAAAGCCATTTTTAGTGTATTGTACAACTTGTGCTTATTTACATGATGTTGGTAAAATGTTTATCCCACCATCAATATTACAAAAGCCTTCAAAATTAACTGATGAAGAATTTGAAGTAATGAAAACACATACAACAATAGGCTATAAAATTTGTATGAATGATCCAAAATTGAGGCCATTTGCCTTGGGAGCTTTATATCATCATGAAGCATTAAATGGCACTGGATATCCTAATGGAGTAAAAAAAGAAGATATTCCTTATGAAGCTCAAATTATCAGAGTTGCAGATGAATTTGATGCTATAACCTCTAAAAGGCAGTATAAAAGCCACATAGGTGTTGTAGATGCATTAAAAATCATGATAGAAAATGCTACACCTTTTCCATCAAAAGATGGGGTTAAAAGTAGATATGGTAAAATAAATCCAAAAATATTAAAAGCTTTATTTAAAGTTGTAATTGATGATACAGAATTTGAAATTGTATCTAAAGAAAAATATATTTCTTTCCTTAAAGAAGAAATTAGAAGAATTAACTCAGCTATGAAATACTATAAAAAAATGGAAAAAGCTTCTAAAGAAGAACAAAAAGATTATTATAGAGAAGAAATTAAATGCTATTTAAAAGCACAGGAAGAACCTGATAAAATTCCAGAAATGTTAGAAGAATTTAAAGAAGCCCTAAAAGCAAGGCAAGAAAACGTTACTCTACTTTATGAAGAAGTTAAAAAAATAAGAAAATTAAGAATATAAAAAAGATGCGTATTAATTTACGCATCTTTTTATATTAATATTGTCTTCCCCATATAACCATCTGTTTGGCAGGCCTTCCACATATAAAGCATTTATCGCTTAAATTTTCTTGTTCTTTTGGAATACATCTTGATTTAGCTGCTGTTAGATCTTTTAATTTCTCTTCACAAGCTGGATCTCCACAAAACATTCCTTTAATAAAGCCTTGTTTTTTATCAATTTGCTCTATGAACTCATCTAGAGTTGTAACAGATGTTGTTCTATCTTTTAAACGTTCTTTACAAATTTTGTACATATTATTATGAATATCTTCTAGCATTTTCTCAATCGCTTCATCTATTTTATCTAGTTCTATAGTAACTTTTTCTGCTGTATCTCTTCTACATAATACACATACACCATTTTCAATATCTCTTGGTCCTATTTCTAATCTAATTGGTACTCCTCTCATTTCCCAATCATTGAATTTATAGCCATTAGATACGTTATCTCTATCATCAAGCTTTACTCTATAATTTTTCTTTAGGTTTACAAATAATTCATTTGCCTTTTCTAAAACGCCCTCTTTATGTTGTGCTACTGGAACAATTACAACTTGAATTGGAGCAACTTTTGGTGGCATTTTTAGTCCTCTATTATCTCCATGTGCCATAATGATTGCACCAATTAATCTTGTACTAATTCCCCAAGATGTTTGATAAGCATACTCTTCTTTACCATCTCTATTTTGGAATTTGATTTCAAATGGTTTCGTAAAGTTTTGGCCAAAATAGTGTGATGTTCCTGATTGAAGTGCTTTTCCATCATACATCATTGTTTCTATAGTATATGTTTTATCTGCACCAGCAAATTTTTCGCTTTCTGTTTTTAATCCTCTAACAGTTGGAATTGCAAGCAAATCTTCTGCAACTTCATTATAAATATCAAATATTTTTAAAGTCATTTCTTCTGCTTCTTCAGCTGTTTCATGTATTGTATGACCTTCTTGCCATAAAAATTCTCTTGAACGTAAAAATGGTCTTGTTTCCTTCTCCCATCTCATTACATTACACCATTGATTATAAACCATTGGTAAATCTCTCCAAGATGTTAACCATTTCGAATACATTGTAGATATAATTGTTTCTGATGTTGGTCTTATGCAATATCTTTCTTCTAATTTCTTGCCACCAGCTTCTGTAACCCATGCTACTTCTGGAGCAAATCCCTCTACATGATCTTTTTCTTTTTGCAATAAATTCTCTGGAATTAGAACTGGAAAATAAGCATTTTCTACTCCTATTTCTTTAAATTTTGCATCTGTGTATTTTTGAATATTTTCCCATATTGCATAACCATATGGTCTTATTGCAATACATCCTTTTGTATCTGTATAATCTGCAAGCTCGGCTTTTATAACAATATCTGTATACCACTGAGCAATATCATCTTCAATATTTGTAATTTCTTTTACAAAATCTTCTTTTCCCATAATTTTTCCTCCAATTTTAATTATTCTTCATTATTATCATTTTGAACATCTTCCCTTTCGGGCATTGGAGCCTCATTATCCATTACGTCATCAATTACAATTTGTTCATTTTCATCTAATTTATATCTTGGAAGGTCTGGTAATTCATCTAAACTAGTAATTCCAAACATCTTCATAAATTTATTTGTAACTTTATATGTAGTAGGTCTTCCAGGAGCATCTAATTTTCCGGATTCTTCTATTAAATCAAATTCAAGTAATTTATAAACTGTTCCATCAGCATTTACTCCACGAATTGCTTCAATCTCAGACCTTGTAATTTGTGGATTATATGCGATAATTGATAATGTTTCTAATGCTGCTGTAGAAATGTTTGGTTTTACTCTGTTATCAAATAGTGGATAGATGTATTCATAAAACTCTTTTTTTGTGCAAAGTTGATAGCTATTATCGACTTTGATAATTTCTATTCCACTATTTCTTTCCTCATATTCAGTTTTCATGCTCATTATTATTCTATCAATATCTTCTGCACCTAATTCAAGTATATTCATTATTTCTTTGACACTTACTTCTCTTCCAGCCGCAAAAAGCATTGATTCAATAATTGCTTGTTCCTTGCTAAATTTCATAAATTACTCCTCACTTATATTCTTATATTATTACACGAAATCCGTTTATTGTCAACGTTTGCAATTGACACAAATTATTCAATATGCTATAATAATACTGTATTTTAGATAAGAGGTGGAGAAAATGAAAGATAAAAAAAGTGAAGATATCGAAGTTGTTGTTGGAGACAATTCTAATCTAAATATTTCAGAAGTTAACGATTGTGTTAACTCTTTAAGACCACAAGCAAAAGAAAAGAAAAAAGTAATTATCCCAATTGAAAAGAAAAATAAATAAATATACTAAAAGACTGAGCTTTATAGCTCAGTCTTTTGCTAATGCAAATAAAAAATTTACCTCATATCTTGAAAAATTCAAATAGTTTGAAATATAAGAATCAATTTCAAATTTTTTGTTCTTTCCTATATCATAATCATAACATTCTCTTACATCTACTATTTCATTTTTTTCATTATAAAAAACGATTTCAAATTTAATACTATCTATTTTCTTATTACCTAAGTTTTTACCCTTAATAGTTAAAAAATCTGAATCTTCAACTAATTCATATTCCACACTTTTTTCAACATTTTTATAATCATTTGAATAAAAAGACATTTTTTTAACTAATACTTCAGCACGTTCATAATTTTCAGCGCAATCATACATATATAAGTAATCTTGTTTTTCAGCTCCAAGAAATTCGATATAATCTTGTTTTACATCTATTGGCACATTATTTCCATCAAAGAAAATAACATAGCATTCTAATAATTGAAGTGCCTCTTTATTATTGTTTTTCAAACCTATAATTAGGTCTTTATCAGAAGTAATTGTTTTGGTAATTTCAATATTTTCTTTTTGAGTTTCAAACTGTTTTTGAAGTAATTCTATATTAAAATCTTCTTCTAATGTTGCTGTATTTTCTTCATCTTCATATATCTCTGGTTCATAGTTTTTAACACTTTGTGTATTTGTTGAAATTTTATCATAAATTACATAAGAAATTAGAACCACAAAAAGTAGAATTACAAAAAATATATTATTTATAAACTTTTTCTTATCTTCATCTTTTTGACTTGAAATAACATTTTCTTCATAATTGCTTTCTAGTTTATCTATTTCAGCCATAAGTTTTTCATCATCAAAATCATTATTATTAAAACTCATCTTTTGTCCTCCAAATAAATTTTAACTAATAAATAATTTATTTTCAATAGTAAATTTTGTAATAAAAAGGCCCACCGCAGAAAAAGTACTTCATTCTGCAGTGGGCGAAGGCTAACGGTTATTTGCTGTTTCGTTCTTCCATCAGTTCTCTCTCAATCCTCTTCTTTTTCTGAGTAAGGTAGAAAGCCTCAAAGAGCTCCGCTGCCGTGTACCCCAGAATTGCGAGAATCAAAGCAGAGACAACTTTGTACTTCAAGCAAAGGTTTCCCAACGCGGTCATGGACATCATCAGTGCATTGCCCAGAAATACAAAGAATCCTCCGGCAAAGAGCAGTACGAATCCCGTGATGACGAGAGCTGCTACCCCAATGATGATCCTTCGCGTGTTCTTCCAAAGCCGTTTCAGAAATTTTACCATGTGGTGTTCTCTCCTTCCGCCTTCTTTTTTTGTACTCAAGGTACTCTTTTAGTATAGCATTTTAAGCATTATTAGTCAATTTTTTAGTATTTTTCACTTGACAAAAGTTAATAATACTATTATAATATTTTTTGTCAATCAAATGGCGACGTAGCTCAGTTGGCTAGAGCATCCGGTTCATACCCGGCAGGTCGTAAGTTCGAATCTCACCGTCGCTACCAAAATAAAACCATAGCTTTGCTATGGTTTTTTATTTTAATTTCGATTGTAAGTAAGCAAAGCGAGTAAGTGCCCTTGGAGCATTCAAACCTCACAGCCACTACCAAAATATGAAACTCATCAAGATTTCATTAAATAATATCACAAATTTATATTATGAACAATTTATTTCTATTATAATATTATAATCTCTTAAATATTCTAAAACTATAATTAAATCCAGATTGATTTTTATGTAAACCTGTGATATAATAATTTTAGGTGACTTTTATAAGTCAGCATACCCTATCACCAACTATACGTAAGGAGGAAACAAACATGGCAAAGACCACTCTCGTACGCTACGAAGGTATCTGGGACTACGACAAGACTACACGGATTTTCAAGACGATTGGTAACCCCAAGATTCGCTCTCTTTGGGTAGAAGGATTCGAGGATGGTATCGCAACCATTAACCCTGCTGGTGGCTCTGAAATCCATGACTTCGCGGAAGCCGTTGCTGGCTGTTTCTCTGACAATTCCAATTTCGGCACTTTGCTGCTGAGAGCTTACAACTGCGACAAGAACGCTACCTTTACCGGTATCAAGTTCGAGTTCAATGGCGTGACTCTCATCGTAACCAAGGAAAACGCCGATGCAGAACGGATTTATCAGGAATGGGACGCCGCCTTTGAAGCCAATGTTGAAAAAGCTCATCGTGAAAGAGAAGCTTGGCTGAAGACTCCTGAAGGTCAGGAATATCTCGCTCAGCAGGAAGCGGAAAAGCTTCGCAAAGAGGCTATTGAAGCCGATGTGCTCCACCTCGATGAAACAGTCGAAATGGAATTCAATGGCGAAGAAGGCAAGAAAACCTGGGATCATCTCGTGGAAATCAATTCCAAAGATCCCTATGGCAATGGTGTCGTGAAATACGCTCGCCGCTGGGCGAAGTATATGCAGAAGCTCATTGCTGAAGGCAAAACTGTCGCTGAAATCGCTGATGAAGCCTCTAACTACTGTGACATTGAAGGGATTACTGGTTTCATGTATGGGTGCGCCGTCGATGCGCTGTCTCGGTGCTGGAAGTGGGGTGAAGAACTCCGCAAGTGGCACAACAAGCGCTATGGTCATGAAGGAGATGGCGTTGTAAATCCTGCAGTGCTGACTGTAAGTGTAGACTAATTGTCTGCTAAAAAGAAAAGTTTTTTCTTTCCGTGCAAACATTGAAAAAATTTTTCTTTCCGCGCAAGCGGTTCTTTTTTTTTTATTCATTTTTACTTTTTATAAATTCAATATGATGAATTTTAAATTTTGCTTAAAAATAAACAAAAATTTGATTTTTTAGGTAAAATATGGTATAATATAATTGGATTTTGTAAACTTTTCAAAAGAATAGAATTTGGAGGTACATATGTTAAAAATTAATAAATCCTTAATAAGGTTTATAATTATATTTGCACTAGTTTTTTCAATACAATTTTTTATAAATTCAAATAGTTATGCTGGAATGCTTGGTGATAGAGCAAGAGGTGAAGGTGCTCAAAAACCTATAGAAATTCCAGATGAAGTGCTAACAGAAATCCCAACACAATCAACTCAAGAGGTAGTAAAAGAGAATTATACTATTGTTCCTATCTTCACATCTATCGAAGGTAATGTTTTAGAGGTTAATCCAACTACTTCTGATTTTGGATCAGATAGTGAAAAAGGCGTACCCGGTGTCATTTTCGATATCGGTTATTCTTCATGTGTATCAGATGAAGAAGGTAAATTTAGTTTTAAACCTCCTGTTGGTACTTATTCAGTAAATATGGAATATGGCAATGCTAAAGCAGCTTTAGAAATAGATTCATCATTAAATATTTCTGATATTCTTAAATATAATGGACACGACTATGTTGTTTCTCAGATTTCAGGAACTGAAAATAAACCTGAACTTAGTGTTACAAGACATGAAATAATTCAGAGTAAAAAAGGTGCTTCACAAGTATATATTTTACTCGATATGTCAATTAGTATGACATCAGAAAAAGTAATAGTAAATGGTGTTGAGAAAACAAAATTACAAGCTTCTGTTGATGCAGCTAAAACATTAATTCATAACTTACTAAGCGAAGGAAAAAATATATATGTTGGGCTTATTGTATATGCCGGAGAATGTTATAGGGCAGCAAGTTTAACGAAAGACGAATTATACTTATATGAAAAATTAGATGAAGTTATTAATATGACTGAATCAACTTGGTATGGTTATACAGATTTTACTGCAGCATTAGATAAAGCTGTTGATTCATTCTATATAGATGATTCAGACCCTGATTATTTAAAACATTGCAATAGAAATATAGTTTTTATTACAGATGGTATTCCTACAAAGCAAGGTGGTAATGCTTACTATTCAGATGATTCTGAAGAACATATTCTTCATATGTTAAAAGATATAATTGGACCAAATACAAGAAAAAGACTTGAAGAAGTTGTTGCAGAAGGAATAAATGTTATGTCATTAATTTCTCCTGAAACAGATACAGAAACTGTTGAATATATTGAATCAATTTTTAAAGGTGCTGTAACATCATATGAAATGGCAAAAGATGAACAAGATTTATTAAATAGAATTAAAAATTCAATTCAAGATTTCATAATACGTACACTTGAAGAAGGAAATATAGAATATACTGACCAAGACCAAGCTTTTATTGGATATGAAGACCCTGTACGTAGAGAACAAGTTACAAATAATTATGATAATATTTTCTATTATAATCATGAAGATACTACAAATGTAAATAATGGTGCTGCAAAAGTTGGATTATTCACTGCTTTAGATACAGATCCAACTAGTATAACACCTGAAATAGAAAAACTTTGCGATTTAACATATATGGATGCAGAAGTTGTTAAAAGTATAAGAATTGAAAGTGTAGAATCAGTTTTTAAAAGGAAAAAAATAGAGCATGCAGGAAAAAGAGTTACGCTAAATGGTAAAGAAATTTTGGTAGAAAGATTTGTAAAAACTGATGAAGATGGAAATGATATTTATGAATTAGAAACTAGATATAAAGTTATTGAACTTCCATATAATCTATATGTACATTTACTTAGAAATCAAACTGGAACACTTCAAACAAAAGTTACTGCAACAGGTTTAAAAATAACATTAAATGAAGGTACTGTACTATCTTTTAAAGAAAGAGATATGGATGATCCTGTTCCATTACTAGAAGTATTAGATGATGATGTCGCACAAGGTGCTACAGTTCAAATAGAATATACTATAGAAGTAAGAAACAATTCAGCAATGCAATTTAGTTATATACAATTAGTAGACTACTTCCCTAAAGATTTCTTATTTGATACTACTACTCCATTATTATCTGAAAGAGGAACAAATGCTAAATATGGATGGTATGCTATAGAAATAGACAAAGATATTAATGATTTAACTAAATCAACATTGTTTGGTGATGGACTTATTACTCAAGAATCTCTAGATAAGTATTCTGACCATAAAACAGCTGTTGTTTTAACTCTGAATAATAATGGTGATGGTGAAAATGGATTCTACATTCCAGCTGGTTATACTAAAGACAAAGTTTTAAGGGTAAAACTAGTTGTTTCAAGAGTTATATCAAGTGCAGAAGACCTTTCTGCAGATGGAATGTTAAATGATGTAGAGATATTAAGTTATAAAAATAATGCAAAAAGGAGATTGACTGTACCATTATATACAGATGAAAGATCAATGCTAGGAGTATTTCCTGGTGATTCAAAAGAGTATGATGATTTTGCAGATGCTTTGTCTGGATTCTTCCAAAGAGGATATAAGACAGGAATTGATTATGCACATACTTCAAACAATGTTCTAATAGTACCACCTACTGGTTTATCATCAAAAGATACATTTAGTTTTAATAAATTATTTTCAATACATAATTTTATAAAAAAATAAAGTGGATTTAAATCCACTTTATTTTTTGAAAAATTTAATATCTTTTTTCGCAATATAATCTTCTAAATCCGAATGATTAATATTATTATGGAATATGTCATTTGGATTATATTTTTTTCTAAGATCTTGCTGATATTTCTTCTCATTCTCATTTAATATCTTATCAATTTCTTGTTTTTCTTTTTCAGAGCACCAATAATTTCTATAAATAATTATTAATATATCTTTTGCTTTATCAGATATGTTTTGCTCTAGAATACTTTTATTAGCATCTATATTTGTTTTATAATCCTTGTCTTGTACTTTTTCTAAAACACTTAGAAATTTTTTTGGTATTTTTTCGATATATTCTGCATCTAGTAATTTTAATATTGCAATTACTTCTGCAGATGCAATTGATATTTGATCAGACATTTCTTCTCTCTCCTAATATTATTCTTTAGTTTGTTGTTCAACTGGTCCTCTTTCACTAACAGCAGTCTTTAATTCTTGTGATACTTCAAGTACTCTTCCACTTCTTGATTGTCTTGCAATTTGATCCATTCCATCCATCATACTAGCTGAAAGTTCTGTGCTCTCAGCTCTTTTTTCTTCTGGAACAAGTGCTTTTTGTATTTCTAAAAATACTTCCTGCATTCTATCATAACCGCTTGGAGTAAGCCCTCTAATAAAACTATCATGCGAATATTCTCTAGCCATATGGTTTTGTCCAAAATCAAATATTGGATATATTTCTTGAAATTCTGAAAAGGATTTTGCCTTTTTTGCTGCTTCTAAAAATGTTTCTATCGCTTTTGAAAACGAACCTCCATTTTGAAGAATCCAATTCTCAACTCCAACTCCACCAAATCCGCCATATTGTGTAGCACCATCGCTTCCATATTTCTTATATAGGCCATGTTCTTTTAATACTCTTTTTGCTAAAACAATATTTGCAATTGTATATTTATAACCTTCTGGATCACTCTTTTTCAATCCGTCCAATCTTTCTCTTACACACATATCTGTAGAATATGTGATTCTCTCACTTTTACTCATGAACGAAAGATCTATGTCTAAAGGCTGATCTAATCCATTAACCTGTACTTTTTTATATCTAAAGTTTCCACCATATTCAGTCAAAGCACACTTAGGATCACT
>JAEESU010000003.1 GCA_016290095.1 Clostridia bacterium | reverse complement strand
TTTAATTAAATAAATAATCGAGGATCAGAAAATGAATAAATTAGTTAATGTCATCAAGGCACTAGTTGATGCCTTGATGACACTAATTCTGATTGTAGGAATAACATTCATAGCTTTATATGTAATTGGTATAGAGCCTTTTGTTGTGGAGTCTGGTTCTATGGAACCAACAATACATACAGGTAGCATAAGCTTTGTAAATAAGCATGTAAAATATGAGGACATAAAGGAAAATGATGTAATTGCATTTACTTTACCTACTGGAAGCAAAGCGACTCATAGAGTAATTAAGATTACTGATGAAGGATTTGAGACAAAAGGTGATAACAATCACAATTCAGATGGAATTTCTACAACAAAACAAAATTACATAGGAAAGAATGTTTTTTCAATACCAAAAGCAGGATATTTAATTAAACAAACGCAAACTGCAAAGGGTAAGATTATTTTAATTACAGTAATTGTAGTTGTTTTGTTATCAGGCATTTTATTAGGTGATGATAAGAAAGCTAAAAAAGGAAAAAGATTCAGTGAAGGAAGTTAGATTCTAAGGTGTTCTAACCTTAGATAAGAGTTTTTGGCGCTTTTATCTAAGGTTAGAAATTATGACTTTTATAGAAAGGAGGAATTATAATGAATAGGGTAAGAATGCCTAAACCAAGAAACAAAGATGTTTTTAAAGGTAAACACTATATGCCAAGTCCAAAAGCAAAACTTAAATTAGGAATTAGAAGTAGCATTATGCTTATATTTGTGTTTGCTTTACTATATATAATTATACAAAATACTAATAACATATTTGCGTATTTTCAATCTCAAGACTCTATTACAAATGAATTTGACATTCAACGTCGAACCATAACATATGAATACTATGTTTATGATGAAAATAATAATTCCTCTGTACTTCAAGCTTCAACAACAAGAGAAATTTTACCAACAGAAGTCATAACGCTAACTCCAGGAGGTTCATTATCAAATGATCATACATATATATTAAAATTTGATATTGAAAATACTGAGTATAACGCTAATGACACATATACAATGCCAAATAGAGATATTACAATAAAAGAAAATTATTATAAGAGGGAATTTAAAGTACACTTTGACGCAAATGGTGGTACAGGAACTATGAGCGATCAAGACTTTGTGTATGGAACACCTCGAAATTTGACTGCAAATGCTTTTACAAATGCAGGTTTAATATTTGCAGGATGGAATACTGAACCAGATGGTTCAGGAACACATTATGCTAATAGAGCTGAATTTACTATTACAGATATTAATACTACTACTATTAATCTATATGCAGAATGGGCATCAGGTATTGCTAGAATAGATACAACATATTATCAAACATTAGAAGAAGCTATGGAATCTGTTACAAGTGGACAAACAAAAACAGTTTATTTATTAGCTGATACTAATGAGTATCTTATTGAAACTAAGAGTGGAGCTAACATAACATTAGACTTACAAGGAAATACCTTAAGAAATTATAGTAATAATGATAATAAAGCAATAATAGAAAGCAATAAGGCTACTTTACGAATTACAAATGGAAATATTATTACTAATGCAGCTCAAGGTGCTATTAATAATCCTTCAGGTGGTACTTTGAATCTTGATAATGTAAATATTACTGTTTCTGGTAAAAGACAAGCAATATATAATAATGGAGGAACAGCTAATATTTCAAGTACAGTAAATATTATTACAAATGCAGCTAATAGAGAACGTCCATTATTACATAATTTAAGTGGCGGTACAATGAATATAAATGGTGCAACAATAACTGATAATGCAACTTTTGCTAATACTAATGATTCTAAGGCTAAATATAGAATGGCTACTATTGCCAATATAGGTAATAGTACTATAACTATTACTGATGCAACGATTAATTCTCTAAATGGAGAATCAATTAGAAATGCTGAAAGTACTACGTCAGGAATAGTTACAATTAGTGGAGATACATCTATTACATCATCATCTTCAAATTATTCTGCTGTTAATATTGAAAAAGGAACAGTAAATGTATTAGGTGGTAGTATTATTGCATCTAATACATCAACGCCTCAAACTGCAGTATATAGTAAAGGAACAGTAAATATTGGTACGCAAGGTGGAAATGTTAGTGTAACTGATCCTGTAATTCAAGGTACAAATTATGGACTTTATATTAATAGTGGAAGCGCATATTTTTATGATGGTATAATAAGAGGTTTAACAAATCCGGCTATTAATAATGAAACTGCAATTTCAACTATAGAATCAGGATATGAATTAATTCATGATACAGTAAATATAGATGGAAACAATTTTAATCAAGTTACATTAGGTTCTCTTGTAAATGAATATACAGTTACTTTTGATGCTAATGGAGGAACTGTTTCTCCTACATTTAAAACATGTTCGATTGGAGATCCTATTGGGTCTATGCCAACACCTGTATGGGAACATCATAATTTTTTAGGATGGTATACAGATCCTATTGCTGGAACTTTGGTACAAGAGACAGATTCTTTTGCATCAAATACACCAGTATATGCTCATTGGGAAGAATTACAAGGTGTAATTGCAAATGGAGTTCATTATCCAACTATTACTGATGCATTAAATGCTATTCCTGCTCATACTTTAACAACAATTACTTTAATAGATGATATAAATGAGTGTATAGAAATTGCTGCTGATAAAGAAATAATTCTTGATTTAGATGGTCATACAATAACAAATGTAGGATTAAGTAAACCTATTATTACTAATAAAGGTACGGTTACTACATTAACAGGAAATTTAGAAACAGATTCTAATACAACAGGTGCAATTGATAATATTGAAGGTGGTCATTTGGTTATAGATGGAGTAACTATTCATTCACATGGAAATCGTCAAGCTTTATATAATAATAATAGTTATATGGAAATTAAAGGAAATTCATATTTAACTTCCAATGCAACTGGATATGTTCTTGATAATGCAAGTAATTTAGAAAGAGCAACTGTAAATAATGTAAATAGTGGTACTCTCGTAATAACTGGAGGTGTAATTGAATGTGCAACACATCCAGCTGTATGTAGTAATTCTGGTACATTAACTATTGGTGTGTCTGGAGGTTCATTAAGTACTACATCACCTTCTATTCAAGGTAATACAGATGGTATTCATTGTACTGGTGCATTAGAGTTTTATGATGGCGCAATTAAAGGAAAGACAAATGCTATAAATGCTACTATAACAAATCAAGAGTCAGGTACACAAGTTGTAAATGGAACAGAAAGTATTGGTGGAGAAACTTATATAACGGCACATTTAGAAGTAATGCCATAATAAAAATAATAAATATAAATATAAATAATAAAAAGCCTTTAGTCTTCTAAAGGCTTTTTATTTGTCCTAGATGATTTTATAGTTTTTAACAAATCTTAAAAATAGTTGCACCTTACTATTATTCATGCTATAATATATCTATATTTTAAGGAGCAGGCTATGAAATTTGTATTTAACAAATTAAATAATCTACATCATGTATGGAGTGAATATCACCCATACATATTAGTCGTGCCTTTATTTTAAAATATAAAAATATAATTAGCGATTAAGTAGAGTGTATGAGTGATTTTACTCATACACTCTTTTTGTCGTTTTAGGAGGTTATTATGAAAGATTATAATTACAAGATTTTGAATCCAGGTGGAAACAAAACAGCATTAGTTTATGGAACGGATTTTACAAAAGCAGAAAAAGCAAAAATTAACAATGAAATTTTAGATGTGAACTCAGATGTAGAACAGGTTGGATTTTTATCCGAAACTCAAAACAGGCTAGAAATGGCAGGTGGAGAGTTTTGCGCAAATGCCACAAGATGTGCCATTTATGAAATCCTAAATGGGGAACAGGGTGAAATTCAAATTACAGTTTCTGGGTATAATGCACCAATTGTTGGTGGGGTCAATAAAGATGGAATTGTATATGCATTCTTGCAAATTGATAAAGAAAAAAATGATTTAATACAAAAAATTATATTAAAAAATATAAATTGCTATTTAGTAAAGCTAGATGGTATATGGCAAGTTATCATGAATGAAAGAGATTCGAAAAAATATATAAATATGCTTAAAACAAATGAAAATAAAGCAAAAAAGATTTTGAAGGAATTGATGTCAAGTATCATAACAAAAGAAAAGGCAATAGGAATTATGCTAATAGAAAAAGAGAAAAAAGATATAAAAATAAATCCTGTTGTCTGGGTTAAAACAGTAGATACACTTTATTATGAAACAGCATGTGGAAGTGGTAGTTTAGCATATGCAATATATAATTATACACAAAATAGGGGAAAGAATGTGGATTTAATTCAGCCATCAGGTTATAAAATTTCAGTAAATATATTTGGAAATAAAAAGACTATTCAAAGTGTCAAAATAAGTGGAATAGTAATTTAATAAATTATATGTTAAAATGTTGCTGAATAGAAGGAGGTAATTATGAATAAAGTTATTGTTTATTATTCACTTGAAGGAAATACAGATTACGTTGCAAATTATATTGCAAATAAAATAGGTGCAGATTTAATTAGAATTGAGCCTAAGAAAGAATATCCAAACTCAGGATTTAAGAAATTTCTTTGGGGTGGAAAAAGTGCAGTAATGGGAGAAACACCAGAACTTGAAGATTATGTGTTTGATTATGAAAAATATGATTATATTATTTTTGGAACACCAGTATGGGCAAGTCAATTTACGCCTCCAATAAGAACATTTATAAAAGAAAATAAAGAAAAATTAGTTAATAAAAAGATTTCTGCATTTACTTGCTATAGTGGCGGAGGAGCTCAAAATGCATTAGAAAAATTGAAACAGTTTTTAGGAATTAATAAATTTGATGCCGAATTAATCTTAGTTGATCCTAAAAATAAACATTCAGATGAGAAAGACAGTCAAATAGAAGCATTTTGTGAGAAACTAGAAAAATAATTGACTATTGCCAAACTTATTACAAAGATATGCAAAAACGTATACTATTTGCAGTGTAAGTAATAAAAATAGAAAACGCGGCCACCTAGCCGCGTTTTCTGGTATACCTTAATGGTCGCACTTGTACAGATCGTAGTCCGCTTTGTTTTTGATAAGAAGTTTAATCACAGGTACAGTTGCCAAATCACCGCAGAAGATGTGGATGCTTGGCAACTGTGGACCTGAAAACTTGGAAAGATGGTAAACATCTTCAAAAAAACAAACAGGTACACTTTCTGCAAGCTGTTTCCAACTGGGACACCGTTCCACTAACTCATCGAATTTTCGATCAAGGCCATAGGCTTCGCAATACCGAATAAATTGTTCGCGTTGAGCCTCGACCCCGCCCGGAGAAGGATTTGGACTGAGATAGTGGGTAGCATTGGACAGGTATTCTCGTAAAGTGTGCATAAGGGTGCCTCCTCTCCAAAGTCTATGGAATAAAATATCCATACTCAATTATATCATAATTTTTATAAAAAATCAAAATAATATTTATTGTATTGCTCTATAATTCTAATTATGATATTATTCTATAAAATGAAAAAATAGGAGAACTAAATGGATATTTTAATTTCAATTTTAAAGCTACTTGGCGGTCTATCACTACTTATTTTTGGAATGAAAACACTAAGTTCACAGCTAAAAAAATTATCTGGAAGTAAACTTGAAAAAACATTATCTAATATTACTGATAATCCATTTAAAGGACTTTTAGTTGGATTTTTAATAACAGTTGCAACTCAAAGTTCTGCTACAACAACAGTAATTGTTGTAGGATTAGTTAATTCAGGAATTTTACAATTAAGAAATTCTATTCCAATAATAATGGGAGCTAACATAGGAACTACAATTAATTCACAAATATTAAGATTAGCAAGCTTAGAAGGAAATAGTATTATAGCTCTATTTTCTCCAGCTACCATTGCTCCAGTTTTATTAATAATAGGGTTAATAATTATAGAAAAAGCTAAAAAACAAAAAATAAAAGATATAGGACAACTTATATTTAGCTTAGGACTATTATTTACAGGAATGATAACAATGGTAAGTATTGCAGGTTCATTTAGTGATTTACCAATTCTTTCTGTTATATTAAATAAACTATCAAATCCGATTTTAGGTGTATTTGCTGGTGCTATAGTTACAGCTATTGTTCAAAGTTCTGCTGCAACAGTTGGTATTTTACAAGCATTGTCTACAACAGGAATAATCACTTATGCAACAACAATTCCAGTTATTTTGGGACAGAATATAGGAACATGTTTTACATCAATTTTAGCTAGTAGTGGTGGAAATAAAAATGCGAAAAGAGTTGCAGCTGTGCACTTATATTTCAATTTGTTAGGTACATGTATGTTTTTGATAGGAATATATGCATATCAACATTTTATAGGATTTTCATTTTGGAATAGTGCAGTAGACATGGGTGGTATTGCTAATTTCCATACAATATTTAATGTTGTTTCAACAATTATATTGTTCCCATTTATCAATCAGATAGAAAAATTAACAATTATTACTGTTAAGGATAACAAAGATGATGAAGATGGAAATGAAGATGACTACTTAGCTGAACTTAATAAATTAGATGAAAGAATTACAACTATTCCAAGTATTGCCATAGGAAATACTGTTTCTGTAATAAGTAAAATGGCAGAAATCGCAGAGAAAAATTTTATAAGGTCTATGGAACTTTTAACAGAATTTAATAATAAAAAACTAGAAAGAATAGAAGAGAGAGAAAATATTATAGATAAGATGGAAGAGAGGGCTACAAAGTATCTTGTATCTTTAGGAAGTAAGAATTTAACTAAGAATGAAAATACAAGTATTAATTCATTAATTAGAATCAATTCTGAAATTGAAAAAATAGGAGATTATGATTTTAGACTTGCAAAAACAGTTGAACATATAAGCGAAAATGATATAAAAATATCTGAAACAGCAAGAGAGTCTTTATATCATATGTCTAAGATAACAGAAGAAACATTAGTTAAAACAATAGAATTTATTAAAACTGGAAATATTGACTTAAGCATTGACATACTTGCACTTAAGGAAGTGGCGGAGTTAAGACGAGAAGAATATAAAACAGCACATATTTTAAGATTAAAACAAGGAACATGTAATGTTGATAGTGGCATTTCTTATCTAGAAATATTAACAGTATTAGAAAAGATTGTGGATCACTGCTACAATACAAGTATAGCAATTTCGAACTATGTAACAAATGAAAGATTTATAACAAAACAAGATTATGTAAAAAGAGTATATAATAATAAAAGTCAAATGCTTAAAGATAAGCTAAATGAATATAGTTTAAAATATGAAATATAAAAAAAGCACCGAAATATACGGTGCTTTTATTAAAGAAAAATAGACCAACAAATTAGCACTCTCATATTGACAGTGCTAAAAATAAGTAGTATAATTATCATTGAAAAAAGATATAAACAACTTGAAATCGGCTATAAACAGCTGATTTTTTGAGTTGTTAAGTAGAGGAGATGATAATTATGAATGCAAATAAATTTACACAAAAATCATTAGAAGCAATTCAAAGCGCACAAAATATAGCAGTGCAAAATGGAAATAGTCAAATAGAACAAGAACATATTATTCTTGCACTACTTGAGCAAGAAGATAGCTTAATAAAACAATTGTTAATGAAAATGAATGTTCAAGATTATTTCGAACAGGAAATTAGAGATAAAGTTAATAATAAACCAAGAATGACAGGTGGAGCGAGAAGAGCAGATAGCATTTATGTTTCACAAGATGTTGATATTGTACTTACAAATGCAGAAAATATTGCAAGCAAAATGAAAGATGAATATGTATCTGTTGAACACATTTTTCTTTCTATAATAGATAATGGAAACAAAGATGTAAAAGAATTATTTAAAAGATTTAATATTACAAAAAATGCATTTTTAAAAGCATTATCAAGTGTTAGAGGAAATACACGTGTTACATCAGATAATCCGGAAAGCACTTATGATGTTCTAAAAAAGTATGGCCAAGACTTAGTAGACATGGCAAGAACATCTAAATTAGACCCTGTAATAGGTAGAGATACAGAAATAAGAAATGTTATAAGGATTCTATCTAGAAAAACAAAGAATAATCCATGTTTAATTGGTGAACCTGGTGTAGGCAAAACGGCTATTGCAGAAGGATTGGCACAAAGGATTGTAAGAGGAGATGTACCAGAAAATTTAGCAGATTGTACAATTTTCTCACTAGATATGGGTGCATTAGTAGCTGGTGCTAAATATAGAGGTGAATTTGAAGAGAGATTAAAAGCAGTTTTACAAGAAGTTAAGAAAAGTGAAGGAAAAATAATTCTATTTATAGATGAGCTTCATACTATTGTTGGTGCAGGTAAAACAGATGGTGCAATGGATGCTGGAAATCTTTTAAAGCCAATGCTTGCAAGAGGAGAACTTCATTGTATAGGTGCAACAACTCTTGATGAATATAGACAATATATTGAAAAAGATCAAGCTTTAGAGAGAAGATTTCAACCAGTATTAGTTGATGAACCAACAGTTGAAGATACAATATCAATTTTAAGAGGACTAAAAGAGAGATACGAAGTATATCATGGCGTTAAAATAGCTGATAACAGCTTAATTGCTGCTGCAACTTTATCACATAGATATATTTCAGATAGATTTTTACCAGATAAAGCAATAGACTTAGTTGATGAAGCATGTAGCATGATTAAAACAGAAATGAAGTCTATGCCTACAGAGCTTGATGAAGTATCAAGAAAAATAATGCAATTAGAAATAGAAGAAGCTGCTTTAAATAAAGAGACAGATGAAATTTCAAAACAAAGATTACAAGATTTACAAAAAGAAAAAGCTGAACTTAAAACAAAATTTGATTCAATGAAAGCTAAATGGGAAAATGAGAAACAAGCAATTGAAAAAGTGCAAAAGTTACGCGAAGAAATTGAAAGTGTAAATTCTCAAATAGAGCAGGCAGAAAGAAATTATGAATTAAATAAAGCAGCAGAACTTAAATATGGAAAACTTCCAGGTCTTCAAAAAGAATTGGAAGAAGAAGAAAAGAAATCTGAAAATGGAAAAGAAACTACATTGCTTAGAAATAAAGTAACAGAAGATGAAATTGCTAAAATTATTTCTAGATGGACTGGAATTCCAGTTGCAAAATTAATGGAAGGTGAAAGAGAAAAAATACTCCATCTAAAAGAGATTCTTCATAGAAGAGTAATAGGTCAAGATGAAGCAGTTTCAGATGTTTCAGAAGCAATTATGCGTTCAAGAGCAGGAATAGGAGATCCACGTAGACCAATAGGTTCATTTATGTTTTTAGGACCAACTGGTGTTGGTAAAACTGAACTTGCTAAAAGTTTAGCAGAATGCTTATTTGATGATGAGCATAATATGGTAAGAATTGATATGTCTGAATATATGGAAAAATATTCTGTATCTAGATTAATTGGTGCACCTCCTGGATATGTTGGATATGAAGAAGGAGGGCAATTAACAGAAGCAGTTAGAAGAAAACCATATTCAGTAGTTCTTTTTGATGAAATTGAAAAAGCCCATCCGGATGTATTTAATATCTTACTTCAAGTGTTAGATGATGGAAGAATAACAGATTCACAAGGAAGAACAGTTGATTTTAAAAATACAATTATTATATTAACATCTAATTTAGGATCAGATTTTATTCTAGAAGGAATAACTGAAAATGGAGAAATTTCAGAAGATGCAAAACAAAAAGTAATGGATTTATTAAAGAGAAGTTTTAGACCAGAATTCTTAAATAGATTAGATGAAACAATAATATTCAAACCATTGGCTAAAAATGAAATTTCTAAGATATTAGATTTATTAATTGTAGATTTGAATAATAGACTAGAAGATAAACATATTTCAATTGAATTAACTGAAAATGCAAAAAGTTATTTAATAGAAAATGGTTATGACCAAGTATATGGTGCAAGACCATTAAAGAGATATGTAAGAAAAAAATTAGAAACGCTAATAGCTGAAAAGATTTTGACACAAGAAATAAAACCTATGAGTACTATAAAAATTGACTGTAAAGATGGTGCCTTAACCCTATAAAAGTTGAAAAATAAGCAAAAATGTGATATAATATATATGTTGCAGTGTGCACATTTTGAACACAAAAGGAGGGAGAATGATGCTACAGCGGGCTACTATCGTATGTATGAATTTCGAAAAAGGAGAATCCATCACTTTCTATAATGAAGCAAACATCGATGGATGGGAAGATGAAGGATATATCCTGGTTAAGAAAACATACGACGAAAGCGGCGTACACGTGGTAATGCACAAACCGAGCAGAGTCATGATAACATGGATTTACCAAGGGCGCGAAGTGACTGCAGATAAGAAACAGGCCATCATAAACGTATATGAAAAGAAGGGCCAGAAGATCAAGAGGTTCACTGAAGCTGCTTTTCGGAGATTCGAGAAAGACCTGCAAGACGGGAAAATTATCCCATTCTTCAGCAAGTTCAGATATGGAGACATATTCTTCTTGCCGAAATAACCCGAGCAACTGGAGCGATATGGCAATGGTATTTCAAGCCGTGTCGTTCCTTTTTTATGCCAAAAAGTTCCATGGTAATTAGAGTTTTAGGATTTTATAATAAATTTCAAGAGGTGAAATTTATGTTGAAAAAGACTCTAGCAATTATCATGGGATTTTTTTTGCTTTTTACTAGTATTTTGCCAGTAATAGAAAGCATAGCAGATGGTAGTTCAGTAAGATACCAAACGCATTTGCAAGATATTGGATGGATAAATGTAGTTTATGATGGAAAAACAAGTGGAACAACAGGTGAATCAAAGCGAATGGAAGCAATTTCAATTGCACTTTCTGGAGTCGATGGAAGACTTTCTTATCAAGTGCATTGTGAAATATATGGATGGTTAAATAGAGTGTCAGAAGGCGTTGTTGCTGGTACTACAGGGCAAGGAAAAAGAATGGAAGCTATAGTTATATTTTTAGAAAATAGTTCATATAATTTAAAATATAGAGTGCACGTTCAAGATTATGGTTGGATGGGATGGGTAAGTTCGGGAGAAATGGCAGGTACTACAGGACAAAGTAAAAGAATAGAAGCTATTCAAATTAAACTAGAGAAAAAGAGTTCAACAGTGAGTATTGAAAAAAATAAAAAAGTAGGGATAGATGTATCAAAATATCAAGGAGATATTAATTGGAAAAAAGTTAAAGAATCAGGAATAAGTTTTGCAATGATAAGATGTGGATATAGAGGATATACAGCTGGGGGAATAAATCAAGATGAAAAGTTTTATACAAATATAAAAGGAGCATATGAAAATGGAATAGATATTGGACTTTATTTTTATTCTTCTGCAATTAATGAAAGAGAAGCAATCGAAGAAGCAAACTTTGTTTTAAGTTTAATTGATTTTTACGGAGTTGGTAATTATATAAAATACCCGATTGCTATAGATATAGAAGATTTTGAAGGCACAAGGAATTTTTCACTAACTATTCAAGAAAGAACAGATATTGTAAAAGCGTTTTGTAATACCATTCAAGATACAGGATTTAAGCCAATGGTATATTCATATACATATTTTTTGAGTAATAAATTATATATGAATCAATTAAAAAAATATGATACATGGATTGCAGATTATTATGGTAATACATGGTACAACAATGATTATAAAATGTGGCAATATACAGATAAAGGTAAAGTAAATGGAATAGATACAGAAGTGGATATGAATTATAGTTACTATTGAAAAATATTTTATGTAAAGTATATACATTTGAGTCAAAAGGTGCTATAATGCTACTATCGCCAAGAGGCGAAATAATATATTACGAAGGAGGAAGTAACATGAAGCGACGGATTCTGGCGTTCATGCTGGTAATGATGTTTGTGCTCTTACCAGCAATTACTGCTTTTGCAGAAAAGTACGCCACAGTGACAGCTGATGTCCTCAACCTGAGAGCTGCTCCCCAAGGGGAGAAAGTTGGAAGGGTGAGGTACGGCACACGGCTCAAAGTCCTCAGTGACGCGGATTCCAACAACTACTATCTCGTTGAGTACAATGGCAAACGCTACTACGTTTTTGGAAAGTACTTGGATTTCGGAAATTCTCAACCGACAACTCAACAACGGCAGTCACGAAGTAGCACGAGAAGAACAGTTAAAACTGTAACGTGCAATATTTTCTTTTGTGACATCGGCACTGATGAATGTGAGTGTAAGGGGCTCATGTTTGTGAAGTCAGCAAGAAGGTTAGCCCTTAGAAGACGCGCAGATCTTGACTCCAGATTAATAAGGTGGTTAGAACACGGCGAACCTGTAATCATCCTGGATGAGAAAATCTCTCATAACTTTGTGAAAGTGCGAACCATGGATGGTTTGGAAGGATATGCCTATGTATCTTACCTCTCGGCAGATATGATTGAAGATGTAACATATGCTGTCGAAGTGTGTGAGAATTATGGGTGCTGTGAAGACCACATCTGCTGGACGTCAGTTTCATGGTAACAACTCATTTCAACCTGGCCTGTGAAGGAAAAACAAGTGGAGCCTTCACAGGCCTCCTTTTTGATTATAAACATCTTTATTTTTTTTATAATTTAAGGTATAATCACAGTGTATCCTTTGAAAATGGAGGTAATTTAATGAGAGATAGCTTAAAAGAATATTCTGCTAATGAATCAAACGAAAAGTGGAAATACTTAATAAAAAGAGAAAAAGAATTATATCCTAGAAACAATGATATTAGAACAGAATTTGAAAGAGATTATACAAGAGTAATACATAGCACTGCATATAGAAGATTAAAACATAAAACACAAGTTTTCTTTTCTCCAGAAAATGATCATATTTGTACACGTATAGAACATGTTGTACATGTTGAATCAATTGCTTATACAATTGCAAAGTACTTAGGATTAAATACAGAGTTAACTAGAAGTATAGCAACAGCACATGATATTGGACATAGTCCATTTGGCCATCAAGGAGAAAAAATATTATCAGAATTATCCCTTAAAGATACCAAAATACCATTTTGGCACGAGAGAAACGGACTAGAGATGGTAGATAAAATAGAACTTTTAGAGGATCCAGAAGGAAATAAAAGAAACTTAAGTTTAACATATGCTGTAAGAGATGGAATTATTTCGCATTGTGGTGAAATTGATGAAAATAGACTAAGACCAAGAGATGAGTATATTAAATTGGATAGTTATAGATTTCCAAACCAATATGCTCCATATACTTGGGAAGGATGTGTAGTTAAGATTGCTGATAAGATTTCATATTTAGGAAGAGACATAGCTGATGCAGTATCACTAGGAATATTAGATGAGCATTTAAGTGAACTATATAAAATATTAAATTGCAAAAAAGATGAAGTAATTAATAACACAGTTATTATAAATGATTTAATATTTGACCTATGTCAAAATTCAAGTTTTGAAGATGGTTTGTGCTTTTCAGAAAAAATGTTTAATAGAATAAATGAGATAAAAAGATTTAATTATAACAATATTTATCTTTCAGATAAATTAAGACCATCAAATGATTACTTTAGAATAATTATTACAGGAATTTATGAAACATTAAAATCTTGTTATAAAGATTTTGATAAATTAAAGAGAATAAGTCCAATATTAGCAAAAGATTTTGAAGATTGGTTAAAAAATTATTGGAACTTAGATAGAAGTGAAAAATCAAAAAATGATGTTATTTTTGATATAAATAATGAGACTGATTATTATAGAGCAATAATTTACTATATTTCAGGAATGACTGACAATTATGCAATTGAAACATATAATCATATAATTGGATTTTAAATAGAGGAGAGATTATGTTAAAAGAGTTAATCGAAAAATATGAGCCTGTAAATGAACAAGAAACAGAAGATAAAAAAATGATGATTAAATTTATTGAAGAAAATGAGGATTATCTTACAAGAGATAATAAAATTGCTCATTTTTCAGCTTCTAATTGGATAGTTAACAAAGAAAGAACTAAAGTTTTGATGATATTTCATAATATTTATAATTCATGGGCTTGGACAGGAGGACATGCAGATGGAGATGAGGATTTATTACATGTTGCTAGAAAAGAAGCTAAAGAAGAAACTGGGGTAAATAATTTAAAATTATTAAGTGATGGTATAGCAAGCCTCGAAATATTAACAGTAAATGGGCATGTTAAAAGAGGAAAATACGTTTCCTCACATTTGCATTTTAATTGTACATTTATATTTGAAGCAGATGAGAATGAGTCTATTAGAATAAAAGCAGATGAAAATAAAGATGTGAAGTGGATTGAAATTGATAAAGTTAATGATGCGGTTTCAGAATGGTGGATGAAACCAACATATCAAAAGCTGATTGAAAAGACTAAAACATTATAAATTATTAACAGTCTGGGAGAAAAAAGTGGAAAAAAGCACGGTTGAAATAGAGGGAAAAATAATAACATTTTTCTATATAAGAAAAAGAATAAAGAATTTAATACTAAAGGTAAATAGAGATAATGAAATAGTTATTTCTATTCCTAATAGAGCATCACTAAAAGAAGCAAAAGATTTCATTATTAGAAAATATGATTGGATTCAAAAAATGATAAATAAAAATGATTCTGTCATACTTGAAACAACAAGTTTTAAAGAAAATGAATTATTATATTTATTTGGAAAACCTTTTATTTTAAAATTATGCAAAAACAAAGAAAATAAAATACAAATTGAGAATAATTTTATTATGATTAATATAAAAGAAAAATACATTGAAAACACAGATTATATAAAGAGATTTTACGAAAAATGGCTAAAGGATTTTTCAATGAGTTTTTATGTTGAATATGTCGAAAAATATCAAAAAATTATGGCTGAATGTGAAATACCATATCCTGAGATTCAAGTGAAAAAAGCAAAATCAAGATGGGGAGCATGTTTTCCAAAAAAGAATAAGATAGTATTAAATTTGAGTTTGATAAAAACACCAAAAGAATGCGTAGAATATGTTATTTTACACGAGTTATCACATTTTAAATATCAAAATCATAGTAAAAATTTTTATAGTTTTATAGAAAAATTCATGCCAGATTGGAAAGATAGAAGAAATTTGCTTAATAAAAAATATACATCAGTTATTGTATAGGGCTTTAAATATGCAGTTACCAAATTTTTGAAAAAAATATTTACAAAAAAAAAGTGATGTGCTAAAATGAATTTAAAGGTATATATCAAAAAAGATTGAAAAAAGTCAAAAAATGGTATATAATTAACTTAGTATGTAAATTAAAGGAGGATTTTATTATGTCAAAAACATTAGTAAAAGTACTTGCAGTTGTTGCTATGTTAGCATTATGTGTAGCTGTAGTAAGCACTACTGTTAATGCATCAGGAACAATAAGCTTTAGTAATGCACAAAATGTAACAACAGTTACAAACGGAGCACAAGATACTACAGGTACTGCATTAGCAGCACAAAGAATTGTTCAATCAATCATGACAACAGTTCAAGTAATTGGTATGGGTGTTGCTGTTATTATGTTAATAGTATTAGCTATTAAATATATTTCAGCTGCTCCTGGAGACAAAGCAGATATCAAAAAACATGCTGTTGTATACGTAGTAGGTGCAGTAGTATTATTCGCTGCAGCTGGTATTCTACAAATTGTTAAGAATTTTGCTGGAATGGTTAATAGTGCAGTTAGCTAAAATTAAGATAAAAAAAAGAACAAGTTTACTTGTTCTTTTTTTTTTGCCATAAAATGTTAAATGTTGTTTTTATTTATTGCTTAAATTTGTAAAAAATGTTATAATAATTATATATGTGTGAACGGAGGATGAAAAATTGAAAAAAACAGTTTTAATCAGAGTAATTTGCTTCATATTGTTTGTTATTTTTTGTGGCTCAGTTTTTAGCCAAGTATTTGCTATAGATACTAATTCGGTTTTTAACAATTTATATACAAAGCAAGCAAATGATGATGCGAATCTTGTTGGAAAAACGAAAACAATGGCACAAAGTATTATTACTATTTTCCAAGTAGTAGGAACAGGTATAGCTGTAGTTATGCTTATTGTTCTTGCTATGAAATACATGATGGCAGCACCTGGAGATAAGGCAGATATCAAAAAACATGCTGTTGTATATGTAGTAGGAGCGTTTGTATTATTTGCTGCTGTTGGAATTTTAACAATAATACAGAAATTTTCAGGTATAGTAAAACTACAATAAACGAGGAGATAGAAGATGAAGTTTAATTTATTAAAAATATGTACAAGTGTACTTTTTGCTTTAGTAATTATCACATTCGTGTTTAATATTTATGCGAATGCTACAAGTGCAGATGATACAAGATTTAATTTTGGAAATATAGAAAATGTAGAAGGTGCTAATAAGTTAGAAGAAAATGTAACTAATACAGCTATAGTTTTACTAACAGCTTTAAAAATAATTTGTATTTCTATTGCAGTTGTAATATTATTAATTATTAGTATGAAATATATGATTTCTGCACCAGCAGATAGGGCTGATATCAAAAAACATGCAATACCATATGTTATCGGATCTGTAATTCTATTTAGTACATCAGGAATTATACAGATAATACAAAGTTTTGCTGGTATTTTAAATGAATAGGGGAGTATTACAATGAAAAAAGTTATTTTAAAAATAGTTGTTCTATTATGCATATTAGTATTAGCATATGCTTTTTCTTCGTCTGAAATTGCAAATGCTACTAGTAGTATTAGTGATGCGATAAACACTATTGGTACTGGTGGAGATGGCAATGATGGTGGAGCATCAGAAGCTGCAACTAAGATATTAGGTGCTATACTAAATATTGTAAGAATAGTCGGAGCAGCAATTGCAATTGCTATGTTATTAATAGTTGCAACAAAATATATAATCGCATCAGCTGGAGACAGAGCTGATATAAAGAAATATGCTATAAATTATGTTATAGGTGCCCTAATTTTCTTAGGTGCAAGTGGAATATTAACAATAATAAGAAGTTATGTTATAAGTACTACAGCTAGTACATAATGAGAAATGGAGGAAAATATGCGTAAAAAAGTTTTTTGTATATTATTATTTGTACTACTAATTACTGCTATTACTAGTAATGTTTTAGCTGATGTAATGTCAGATATGAAAAATGGAATGAAACCAGTAATGAATGCAGATGTGACTTCTGATGCTATGAATAATACATTATCCAATGTCATTAGATTAATTCAATATGTTGGTTCAGGTATTGCATTAATTGTTGTATCAATATATGGTATAAGATATATGCTTGCAAGTCCAGCAGATAAAGCTGATATAAAGAAACAAATTATGCCAATACTTACAGGATGTGTACTATTGTTTGGAGCAGTAAATATTGTTAGTTTGGTATTCTCAATTGCAGATTCAGTTTTACCAAAAACCTAAAAGGTTTAAAAAAGTTTTATAAGATAAAAATATGATTATATTTTTATGAGGAATTTTAATAAAATATTTATTAATTTAAAAATTATAATTAAATTAAATATGAACATCAAATTAATAGCCTCATACTACAAATATATTCTACTATTTTTAAGGTTATTATTTTGATGTTTTTTTACATTTACATTACATTTTGGTTAAAAAAACAATTCTTTAGCAAAATTATTGAAAAAAGAAATTGGTTTAAGTATAATTAATATAATAGTATAATTAGGCCATATTGGACGGAGGTGTTAATATGAATAAAAAGATACTTATGAAAATTACAACAGTTTTTGTCGTTTTGTACATAATATTTTCAATTAATAGCATGGTAAATGCTGCTACTATTAGCAATATGTATACGCAAACACAAACATTCTTAAATAAGGGAAAAAGCATGGCAGATGGTAATATCGACATAACTAATTCAGTAACTGAAGTTGCTAGTATAGGAAGTATTTTAACAACTGTTGGTATTGCAGTAATGATTGGAGCAACAGCATATATGGGAATTAGATACCTAACAGCTCCACCAGATGGTAAAGCAAAATTAAAAGTTCAATTAATTGGATTAATTGTTGCAGGTGTTGTTATTTTCGGTGCATATTATATTTGGCAACTTGCAATTAATGTCTTTTCTAAATTCTAAAGAAAAAGGAGTTTTTTATGGGAACATATTATATTCCTCGTAATTATAGAGGAGAGTCAAGAATTTTATACATATTTTCAGTAAAATCACTTATTACAACTGCTGTTGGCGCAATGGTAGGAGCATTATTTTTCTTACTATTTAGAGCTATGAATTTAAATATTGTTGGAATTGTAATAATGGCTGTTTTTGCGTTAATAGGATATATTGTTGGTGCATTAAAAATACCTACAATAGTAGCATTTCCAATCACTAAAAAGATTGGTGGGGAACCAATAGGTGAAATAATACTAAGATATATGAAATTTAAACAATCAAGAAAAATGTATATTTATACAAAAGATGAAAAGAAGGAGGAAAAGACAAATGAGTAGTGACATAATTCCAATTTTGTATGTGATTATAGGCGTAATCATATTTATTATGGTTTTGTTAGTTGTTGTATACATATTTTTAATGAGAACACCAAGAGAAAAAGAAGAAAAAACAGCTAAAGATCCAATGCTAGAGGAACAAAATAAGAAAAAAGGTATTGAACAACAATATGGTAAATATACTGGTAATTTAACAAAAGAATCAATATTTGAATTTATGGAATTTGATGAGATAGTTGATAACATGATTGTAAGAAAAAATGGTACACAATATGTTATGATCTTACAATGTAATGGTGTCAACTATGATTTAATGTCTGAAGCTGAAAAAATATCTGTTGAGGAAGGATTTGTTAGTTTCTTAAATACATTAAGATTTCCAATCCAATTATATGTTCAAAGTAGAACATTAAATTTAAGAGATATTATAGCTGAATATAAATCAAGAGTAGATACTTTAACAGTTGAAATTGAAAAGATTGACGCTAAAATTGCTCAAGCTAAAGTATCAGGGAATAAAGCTCTAAGGGAAAAACTTGAGTTTGAGAAAAGAAGAAAAGTTAACATTTTAGAATATGGTGTTGACATTACTGACTATGTAGATAAATTAAGTGCAAACAGAAATGTTTTACAACAAAGAACATATGTTGTTGTAACTTATTATTCTGCTGAAATTGGTGGTGGATTAGACAGATATTCTAAAGACGAAATTTATAATATGTGTTTTGCTGAGCTATACACTAGATGTCAAAATATAGCAAGTGCTCTTGCTACATCACAAATAACAAGTACAATATTAGACTCAGAGCAATTAGCAGAACTTCTATACATAGCTTACAATAGAGATGAAGCAGAAATGCTTCAATTATCAAAAGCATTAGATTCTCAATATGATGCTTTATATACTTCAGGTAAAGATGTTTTGAAAAAGAAACAAGAAAAACTTGATCAAGAAATTAGTATTGCAGCTATTGATATGGCAACAGATAGTATATTAAAAGCTGATAGGAAAAAACAAATTGAAGAAATTGATGCATCAATGAGTAAAGATGAGAAAATTAGACAAAAAGCAAGTGAATTATTAGATTCTTATCAAAACCAGTTAGATCCTAGAGTTTACCAACTAGCAAAAGAAGAAGTTGAAAAAACTGGTAAAAAAGAAGAAAAAGCAACTCCTAAAAAACAACTTCCAGAAGGTGCAAAAGTATTACCTGATGGAAGAGTTGTAAGAAAAAAAATCGTTAAGAAAAAAAAGATTGAAGACTAAAGAAGAAGGAGGAAAAGTGAAATGTTCGGAAATAAACATGTAGAATCTAGTAATGAAATAGAAAATGTTGCAGTAAAAGAAGAAGTTAGCATTTTTAAGAAAAATGAAAAAAATTTAAAAGAATTAATTGCACCTGGTGGAATAGATGCGAGTTATACAAATCATTTGGAAATTGCATCTACTAGAACAAGATTTGCAAGAAGTATGATAGTTGCTAATTTACCAAGAATGTGTACTTTCCCAGAGTTTTTAAGAGGAATGTATACATTTGGTGATATAAATGTTTCTGTATTTATTAATCCTCTTAGTGAATCATCATCTCAAACAGACCTAAACAGAACAATTAATGAGTTGGAATCTGAAAGAATTGTTGCTTTGGATAGAGGTGATATCAACAGAGAGAGAGTTATTGCTCAGAAAAGAATGGAAGCTGAAGAGTTGCGTGATGCTATAGCAGCTGGTTTTAACAAATTATTTGATTCATCAATTGTAGCAACAATTTTCGCTTATAGTATGGATGAATTAGACAAATATACAGAATTATTATCAAGTGAAATGTCAAAAAATCTAATAGATGTAAAACCTGCATGGGCAATGCAAGATACTGCATTTAGAACTAATATGCCATTTTGCGATAATAAATTACCAAAATCACACACATTTGATAGACGTGCTATGTCTACAGTATTCCCATTCTTTACATCAGAGGTAGGACATGAGAATGGTATACCACTAGGATTTAATAAGCAAACAGGGTTACCAATTCTTTATGATAACTTTAGTTCAAAATTAAATAATTATAACATGGTTATATTTGGTAAATCTGGTGCTGGTAAATCTGTTACTATTAAAACAATTACATCAAGATCAGCTGTTTTAATGGGAATTGAAAGTTTAGCACTAGATGCTGAAGGTGAGTATGGTGTCGTTGCAGAAGCACTTGGAGGTGTTAATGTAACATTAAGTCCAAACTCAAAAACAGTTATTAATGTATTTGATATTGAACCAGAAATTGTAAAAGATGAAATAACTGGAAAAGAAAGAACAGTTTTAAGTGTTGAAAACAAAGTTGAAGACGTTACAAACGGTTTGTTAACAATGGCTAGAGGTAGTACAAGAAGCCAAGAGGTTAATGAGTTAACAAAGCAAATTATTTCTGAAGCAGTTGCTGAAGAGTATGCTGCATTAGGTATAACAAATAACGTTGAAAGTTTATATAAAAGAGATGAAGGTGGAGGAAAAGTAAACCTTCAAGAAAACTACATAGGTAGAGTAAAAAAAGAAATGCCAACTATTGGTTCATGGTATAAGAGAATTTGTAGAAAAGCTCAAGAAAACGAAAACCAAGACTATAGATTCCACTATAGTTATCTTGTAAAAGTTATGAGACAATACGTAAGAGAATATCAAGGACAAATGGCATATTTTGATGGACAATCTACATTTGAATTATTAGATGGAGTTCCATTCATTAATATTGATATTTCACAACTTGAGGAAAGATTTGCAAGACCATTGGCACAACAGATCATGCTTTCTTGGGTTTGGGAGAAATATGTAAAGAAAAATAGTGAAGATAAAACAAAAGCTGCTAAGAAAAGAGTTCTAGTTGATGAGGCGTGGATGTTACTTCCATACCCTGAAGCTGTTGATTTCTTAAATACAATGGCAAGACGTGCTAGAAAAAGAAATGTTTCATTAGCAGTTATCTCACAGAAATTCCAAGATTTTTATGAAAAACAAGAAGTTCAAGCAGTTTTAACTTCATCTGATACAAAATTATTCTTAGCACAGGATAAATCTGAAATACAATATTTGAAAGAAGTATTTAAATTAAGTGAAGGTGAAGCCGGATTCTTAATTACATGTAATAGAGGTGAAGGATTGCTTAAAGTTGGTGGAGATTCAGCGATTATAGCAATTCAACCTACAAAGAAAGAGTTTGAGTTCGTTGAAACTAACCTTTCTAAACAAGTTGCAATAGAAAGGGCTAGAAGAGAAGCTGCAGAGGGCAGATAAATTAGAGACAAAGGAAGTGAATACTATGCGTAAACTAATTAGTGGTGTATTAGTAGTACTAATATTATTTAATTTCACATT